>NZ_JBRJGQ010000014.1:0-115468 GCF_053628575.1 Roseovarius sp. MBR-51 | reverse complement strand
AAACTATAGTCTTATGCAGCAGCAAAACGACAAAAACCGCAGGAAACAAGACTTCGCCTGAACAAGCGCGGCATAATCCGAAGCGCGGCATTATGCAGGAACTCGGTCAGCAGACGCGCATAGTCTTCCGGTTGGTCCACGGGGGGCACATGCCCTGTGCGGCGCATCACCTCGAACCGTGAGCCGGGGATCAGGTCCACGGTTTCGCGCACGAGATCGGGCGGGGTCGAGCCATCCTCGGCCCCGGCAATGCCCAGCGTCGGCAGACGCAGGCCAGAGGTGGGCGTGTAGAAATCTGTGCCCGATATGGCGGCGGCGCATCCGGCATAGCCTTCGGGGTCATGCTGGCAAAGACGCTCGAACCAAGGCAGATGCTTGTTTTCCTTTAGATAGCTGCGCGTGAACCAGCGCTCGCAAGAGCCACGTGCCAGATCCGCCATACCGCCCGGTCTACGGGCCGTGGCGATCCGCTCGGCCCAGAGCGCGGGCGTGCCAATCTTGGCCCCGGTGTTGGACAGCACCATCGCGCGGATCAGGTCGGGGCGTTTCACTGCCAACCCCTGCGCCACCATCCCGCCGACGGAGAGGCCCACGAACATGGCGTCCTTGATGCCGAGATGATCCATCAGCCGCTCGGCATCGCGGATCAGTGCGCCCATCGTATAGGGGGCCGGCGGGGTCGAGGATTGCCCATGCCCGCGCGCATCATAGCGGATGATCCGCAGACCGGGCGGCAAGAGCGGCACCACCGCATCCCAGAGAAACGTGCCGGTGCCAAGCGCATGGGCAAAGACGATGGGCGCGCCATTGGGATCGCCCTCGTCGAGGTAATGCAGGGTCACATCGCCTGTATCAAACATCATCCGCGTCGCTCCTTGTCCATTGGGCGCGGCGCGGGGACGTCCGCTCTGTCAGTGCGATACCACAGCAAGGCCCGCCAACACCATGGTCGCACCACCGATCTGACGCGCGCTGAGGGCCTCGCCAATGAACCACGCATAGCTGAGCACGATAAGTGTTTCCAGACCGATGATCGAGATATAGACAACACCAAGATCAACATGGCGCAGTATCTCAATTTCGCACAGGGCCGCCGCGCCAAAGCCCAGTGCAATCAAGCCGATTGCCGCCAGGCTGATTGCGGATGACCCCATCTTGAGTCCAATTGTAGCGATCGAATAACCTAGCGCTGACAGGACTATCAGAAAAATCGCCTGAGCATTTAAAACAGCCATAGTATCCTCCTGTGCCACAAGTCTGTGGCATTAAATTTTTTGGAGTGAATGATGGCGGTTTCGCGCGGTAAGTGTTGCAGGTTCCCCTGCGTCAGTTCAAGTCCGGTTTTCCATACCGGTGCGGTGCGAGCCTGCTCACGTTGGCAAGAGATCAGAGGTCAGACAGAAAAGCGGGACAGCGCATCGCAGAATACATCCGCATCGACATTGCCGCCCGAAATGGTCAGAAACACCGCGTCGCCCTCGATCTGATCGGCCCGAAAGAGGGCGGCGGCCAGCGCCACGGCACCGCCCGGTTCCGCCACCAGTTTGAGCCGGGAAAAGGCCAGCGCCATGGCGTGCAGCGCCTCCTCTTCGGTCACCACAAGCCCCGGACCGCAGAGCCGCCGCATGATCGGAAAGGTGATAGCGCCCGGCTGCGGCGTGACGATGGCATCGCAGAGACTGCCCGAGGTCCGGGCGTTGCGCTCGATCTGGCCGGACGCCAGCGAACGGGCGACGTCGTCGAACTCCTCCGGCTCACAGGGCCGCGCGCGCAGGTCCGGCGCGTCCGCCTCAAGCGCAAGTGCTATGCCCGAGGTCAACCCGCCCCCGCCGCAACAGACCAGCACATCGGCACGGGTGATGCCCATGGCCGCCGCATCCTCGGCAATCTCAAGCCCGATGGTGCCTTGGCCGGCGATCACCTGCGGCTCGTCATAGGGTTTGATCAGCGTCAGACCGCGCTCAGAACTCAGCGCCGCGCCGATGGCGTCGCGATCCTCGGTTGCGCGGTCATAGAGCACCACGTCGGCCCCCAGCGCGCGGGTGTTGTCGATCTTCATACGCGGCGCATCCGAGGGCATTATGATCACGCTTGGCACCCCGAATTGCCGCGCCGCCAGTGCCACGCCCTGCGCATGGTTGCCGCTGGAAAAGGCGATCACGCCCCGCGCGCGGGTACCCTCATCCAGCGCCGACACGGCCGAGCGCGCGCCGCGATATTTGAAGCTGCCGGTGTGTTGCAGGCATTCCGGCTTGACGAAAACCCGACGCCCCGCGATCTCGTCGAGAAAGGGCGAGGACAAGAGCGGCGTGCGCCTTGCATGGCCCGCCAGACGGGTGGCGGCGGCGCGGATCATCGTGATGTCGGTCATTTTATCTGGTCCAGAAGTGCGCGAATGGCGCCGAGGGATTGCGGTTCGTCGAGAAAGGGCACATGGCCCCGGTCGGGCACGGTGGCGGTGATGAGGTCCGGGTGACGCTCTTGCATTTTGGCCAAGGTTTCAAGGCTCAGGAGGTCGGAATTCGCCCCCCGGATCGCGGCGGTGGGAATATCCTTGAGCGCGTCGAACAATTGCCAGAGGTCCACCGCCTCGCCAGCCCCCGCTTGCCCCACCAGCGCATCGCGGAGCCGCGCGTCATAGCGCAGGCCGAGGCCGCCGCCCGGCTTCTCGTAGAACATGCGGTCGGCCTGTTGCCGCCAGCGTGCCAGCGGCACACCGGGAAAACCCTTGGCATGGACATGGGCGAGAGCGGCGGCGCAACTGTCCAGATCGGGCTGCGCCGGCTCGCGCCCCACGTAATCCATGATCCGCTCGATCCCGATGGGGGCCACCTCTGGCCCAATGTCATTGAGCACGACACCGTTCAGGCGCGCAGGGTGCCCATAGGCCAGCGCCATGGCAATCAACCCGCCGCGCGAGGTGCCGATCAGGGTGACACGGTCCAGTCCCAGATGGTCCATCAGTTCTATCGAGTCCTGCCCTTCGCGCAGGATGTTGTAGGACATGAAATCGGGCGCATGTTCGGATTGCCCGCGCCCGCGATAATCCATGCAGATCACGCGATACCCCGCCAGATGGGGCAAGACAAAGCTGAAATCGGCGCTGTTGCGCGTGAGCCCGGCCAAGCAGAGGATCGGCGCGCCGGTGCCCTGATCGGTGTAATGGAGTGTCACGCCGTCCGAGGCGGTAAAGCGCCCCATCAGCCGCGCGCCAGATCGGGAATACCCGTCAGGTCGCGCAACTGGTGGCGCGGTGTGGCGGGCAGCCGGTCCACCGGATCGCCCGCGCGGTTGACCCAGGCGGTTGTGAACCCATAGCCCGACGCCGCACAGGCATCCCAGCCATTCGACGACACAAAAAGCACCTCGTCGGGCGCGCAGCCGAACCGCTGCCCCACCAGATCATAGACCACGCGCGCAGGCTTGAAGATGCCAACGCTTTCGACCGACAGCACATCGTCGAGCAGATCGCCAATCCCGGCCGATTTCACCGCCCCCTGCAACATGTCCGGTGATCCGTTCGAGAGGATCGCGGTATTCATCCCCGCCGTTTTCAGGGCGCTGAGCATGGCGGGCACCTCTGCATAGGCCTCCAACTCCCAATAAAGCTGCAAGAGACGGTCGCGCAGCGCGGTATCGTCTTGCAGGCCCTCGGCCTCCAGCGCCCAATCGAGCCCGTCCTGTGTCACCTGCCAGAATCCTGTGTGTTGCCCCATGACTGCGCGCAACCAGGTGTACTGCAACTGCTTCAGTCGCCATTTTTCGGCAATTGCGGGCCAGTGGTTGGCAAATCGCTCGCGCCCCGGCTCAGTTGCGGCATTGCGCGCGGCGGCCGCCACGTCAAACAGCGTGCCATAGGCATCGAAAATGCAGGTGGTGATCGGCATGGTATCGTATCCCCCTTGGTGATCGCGCGCAGACTGTCATGGAACGGCAGGGGGGAAAAGACCTCACGCGCGCACGAGGCTGTGAGGGACTGGGCCGCAATTTCAGGAGTCGGTTTGCAAATCGGGACCGGCGTCGCTAAATTAGAGGACAGTCGCACCAAGCACCCGCGCAGATCTTGCGTGGCCTTGCAAACTCATCCCCCTTCCCAAACAGATTGGAGATCCAATGACGCAGGTCAAACCGGGCGATACTGTCCGCATTCACTACACCGGCACGCTGGCCGATGGCGCAACCTTCGATTCGAGCGCCGGACGTGACCCGCTCGAATTCACCGTAGGTTCTGGCCAGATCATTCCCGGCCTCGATGCCGCGATTACCGGCATGACCGTTGGTGATAAGAAAACCGTCGAAGTGCCCGCCGACATGGCCTATGGCCAGCCCGATCCAAGCGCCCAACAGGCGGTGCCGCGCACCGAGATCCCAGCGGATATCCCGCTCGATCTGGGCACACAGTTGCAAATGCAAACACCGCAGGGTCAGGTGTTGCCGGTGACTGTGGTCGACGTGACAGATCAAGAAGTCGTGCTCGATGCCAATCATCCGCTGGCGGGCAAGGATCTGACCTTTGCCATCGAGCTGGTCGCAATCGCCTGAGTTCGATTGCGCTCTGCACGGCGCGTGCGGTTCGGGAAGAGTGCGGGGGTGTTGGTCTGTCGCTGACATTGGCCCCAACTGGTGAGCCGCGCGGTGCCCGTCACGCCAGAGGCGTGCCGAGTTAAAGTGGCGCACCGACGGTGCGACGGGGCGGGTCATGCCGGAGGCATGCCTTCGGCATGACCGCTGCGTGGCGGCGCGTGCCGCGCTTTGAGTCCGCGCTTTGGAGATTGCGGCAAATGTCCCCTTCAGGCCAAAACCCGGCCCCGTCTCACCCGATATCGAGCACAACGGCACCCGCTCGCCCCGGCGTCATCACCGCCTCATGGGCTGCGGCGCAGTCTGAAAGCGGGTAATGCGCCGCGATCTCGGGGCGCAGCGTGCCCGCCTCGAGTGCTGCATTAAGTCGTGCGATGGCGGCCTCGCGCGCGGCGTCGGGTAGAATGTAGATCAACGTGATGTCGATCTTGAGCGCCTTGAAGAGAAAGGGCCCAAAGGGCAGGGTCGGCTTCATCTCCTTGCCCGAACCATAGGCAGCGATAGTCCCATTGGGGGCCATGACCTCGGCCAAAAGGCTGGCGTTCTGGCCAAACTCGACCTCTATGGCGCGGGTCACGCCGCGCCCGTCTGTGGCTGCGAGAATTTGGGCCGCCAGATCAGGGTCGGCATAGTCGAACACATGCGCGGCCCCGGCGGCGCGCACCCGCTCCATCGCGGGGGCGGAACAGGTGGCGATCACCTGTGCTCCGGCGGCCCGCGCCAATTGAACGGCGTTATGCCCCACCGCGCCAGCACCACCTGAAATCAGGATCGTTTGCCCCGCAACATCACCGTCGCCAAACACGGTCTGCGCAGCGGTCAGTCCGGGAATCCCCAAGGTTGCGCCAACCTCAAACGAGACACCGTCGGGCAGCGGCACGGCTTGGGCGGCGGGCAGGGCGATATAGTCGGCGGCGGTGCCATGGCTGCGCTGCCACTGGCCATTCCATATCCACACCCGTTGACCAATGCGACCCGGGTTCACGCCTTGGCCCACAGCCTCAATCACACCAGCCCCGTCGGAGTGGGGTATGATTCGCGGAAAGGCAGGTTTCATCACGCCCGGACGCGTGCCGGCCCGCGCCTTGGCATCCGACGGATTAACCCCGGACAGGCGCAGCCGCACCAAAACCTCGCCCGCGCTTGGCACAGGCGTCGGCACATCGTCAAGTCTCAGAACGTCGTGCGGTGCACCAAAGGCCGCGTAACTGACAGCACGCATGCTGCGAGGTATCACTTGGTCCGGCGCAGTCGGATCACGACATCGACAGCGGTGATCTCTGCCCCGTCCGGGGCTTTGGGCAGGCGGGTGATTTCCAACTCGCTTGCCGGGGCATCGCTCAGACGGTTCTCGTCTTCCCAGTAAAAATGCGGGTGGTCGACGGTATTGGTGTCAAAATAGCTCTTGGAGCCGTCTACCGTCACCTCTTGCAGCAATCCGGCGTCGCAAAAGGCGCGCAGAGTGTTGTAGACGGTCGCCAAGGACACTGCGTCCTCGCCGGTTTGGGCATCGGCATAGAGGCTCTCGGCGGTGACATGACGATGCTGGCCGTCACCGATCAGCAGCGTGGCCAAGGTCACGCGCTGCCGGGTGGGGCGCAGCCCTGCATCTGAGAGCCATTTGGCGGCAACCGATCCTGCCGGTGTGGTTATCGTCGCATATGCTGTCATTGTCTCGTTCATCCCATGTTTCTACCAATATAGGGCCTCGGGGGGGGCAGTTTCAAATAAAATCCATTTACCAGCAAAAGGGGGTGCGGTGATGTCGCAGGCTTGCATGCGCCTTTTGCTGGATGCTAGAGGGGGGCGACGACCGGTATTTGCAATGAAAGGGGCCGCCTGAATGGCCGATTATCCAAGCAGCTTCGATCGTGACGATCTGCTTAAATGCGCCCGTGGCGAATTGTTCGGCCCGGGCAACGCCCAATTGCCCGAACCGCCGATGCTGATGATGGATCGGATCACCGAGATTTCCGGAGATGGCGGCGCGCATGGCAAGGGTCATGTGGTGGCGGAATTCGACATCACACCGGACCTGTGGTTTTTCAAATGTCACTTTCCCGGCAACCCGATCATGCCCGGTTGTCTTGGGCTTGACGGTCTGTGGCAACTGACCGGCTTCAACCTCGGCTGGCGCGGCTGGCAGGGGCGCGGCTATGCGCTGGGCGTGGGCGAGGTCAAGCTGACCGGCATGGTGCGACCCGACCGCAAGATGCTGACCTATTATGTGGATTTCACCAAGGCGGTGCAGACGCGGCGCCTGACCATGGGTGTCGCCAATGGCCGGGTCGAGGCCGATGGCGAGGTGATCTATCAGGTCACGGATATGAAGGTCGCGCTCTCGGAAACCTGAGCAGGCACAAGGGCAGGGGGCGGCAGATGCGCGGATGGATTGCGGCCCTCGTGAGCGTCATCGCTCTGCCTGCCGCCGCCTGTCCCGAGGGGCAGACGCTGTTTCTCAGCTGCGATATGGAGCGGGGCGGTAAGGCGTTGCAGGTCTGCCGCAGCGAAAAGGACGTGAGCTACAGTTTTGGCCCCAAGGGCGGCGCGCCGGACCTGGCGCTGACACGCCCTGTCGGTGATGGCGCGGAAATCGTGCCGTGGCCCGGCATCGGCCGCACCATCTGGGAGGCGGTGCGCCTGCGCAACAATGCCGTGATCTACGAAGTCTATGCAGGCTTTGACAAATTCGACGCTGTCGATGACAGCAAACCCGACAGCCGCTTTGGCGGCGTGGTGGTGATGCAGGACGGAAAAGGCGAGATCGCGCATCTCAAATGCCGTGCCGGCACGGTCGATTACAGCTTTTAGGTCCGGTTTGGCCCCATGATCTGGGGCGCTAAAATCCCCCCTACCCAAAACCTTGCGGCTGTCCTATAGTGGCTGTGGATAACTGGGCATCAGACCCATGACCCAAGAGGCAAGGACAGAAAAGGGGGACGGCCAATGCGCTGCCCGTTTTGCGGAAATATAGATACACAGGTCAAAGATTCGCGCCCCGCAGAAGAGCATGTCTCGATCCGCAGGCGCAGGTTCTGCCCCGGTTGCGGCGGGCGATTTACCACCTATGAACGCGTGCAACTGCGCGATCTGGTGGTGGTGAAATCCAATGGCCGTCGCGAGGATTTCGACCGTGACAAACTGGAACGCTCGATCCGGATCGCGCTGCAGAAACGTCCCATTGACCCTGAACGCATTGAACAGATGATTTCCGGTATCGTGCGGCGACTGGAGAGCATGGGCGAGACCGATATTCCCTCGAAAACCGTGGGCGAGATCGTGATGGAGAGCTTGGCACGGATCGACACAGTCGCCTATGTGCGGTTTGCCAGCGTCTACAAGAATTTCCAGGAAGCGGATGATTTCGACCGCTTTGTCAGCGAATTGCGGCCCGAGGACGCGGCCCTCAATCCCAAACCGGACGCGTGAGCGGCGCCGACGCCCGCTTTATGGCGCTGGCCCTGTCGCTGGGGCGGCGGGGCATGGGGCAATGCGCGCCCAACCCCGCCGTGGGCTGTGTCATCGTGCAGGGCAGGCATATCGTCGGGCGTGGGTGGACCGCGCCCGGAGGGCGTCCCCATGCCGAAACGCAGGCTTTGGCGCAGGCGGGAGATCTGGCGCGCGGGGCCACGGCCTATGTCTCGTTGGAGCCGTGCGCCCATCACGGCAAGACCCCGCCCTGCGCCGACGCCCTGATTGCGGCGGGTATCGCGCGGGTGGTCGCCCCCTTTGACGACAATGATCCGCGCGTTGCGGGGCGCGGCTTTGAGCGGCTGCGCGCGGCGGGGATCGAGGTCCGGACCGGCGTTCTTGCCGATGTGGCGGGGCGCGATCTGGCCGGGTTCCTGATGCGCAATGAGATCGGACGACCTTTGGTCACGCTCAAGCTGGCATCGAGTTTCGACGGGCGTATTGCCACCGCCACCGGTCACAGCCAGTGGATCACCGGGCCAGAGGCGCGGCGCGTGGTGCATGCCCTGCGCGCGCGGCATGACGCGGTGATGGTGGGAGCAGGGACCGCGCGGGCCGATGATCCCATGCTAACAGTGCGCGACATGGGCGCGCGGCGTCAGCCGGTGCGTGTTGTGGTCTCGCGCAGACTCGACTTGCCGCTCCTGTCCAATCTCGCGCGCACGGCTAGGGACGTGCCGCTCTGGCTCTGCCATGGGCCGAATGTGGACCCGGCGCTGGTGGCCGCGTGGCGCGGCATCGGCGCGCGGCTCGTGTCCTGCGAAGTCAGGCTGGGGCAGGTCGATCCGGCGTCTGTTCTGAAGGCGCTCGGGGCCGAGGGGCTCACACGGGTGTTCTGCGAAGGCGGTGGGGCGCTGGCAGCCTCGCTCTTGTCGGCCGGGCTGGTGGATGAGTTGATCGGTTTCACCGCAGGCTTTGCCATTGGGGCAGAAGGGCTGCCGGGGATCGGCGCGCTGGGTCTGGCACGCCTAGACGAGGCGGCGCGCTTTCGTTTGGTCGAGACATGCAGTTTGGGCGGTGACCTGATGCACCGCTGGACGCGCGCCTGATCGCAGGCGGGTTCTTTGAGTATTTGCACCAAGAAAAAGCAGAGGTCCTGCTTCGTCTTGGTTCAGACAGGCCCGCACAGGGCCATGGCTTAGTCCAACTCTGCCAGCCGCGCCAAGGCCGCGCGCAATTTGTTGTCCTCGTCCTCACGCAGGGCGAGGTTCTCGCGCGCCTCAACCACCACTTCCTCGGGGGCCGAGGCCACAAAATTGGGGTTGTTCAGCCGCCCGCGCAGCCCGCCCAGTTCCTTTTCCAGCTTGCTCAGCGTCTTTTCCAACCGCGCCTTTTCTTCGGCCACGTCGATGATATCGGCCAGAGGCAGGCCAAAGCTGCCGCCCTCGACCGCCACTGTGACGCAGCCTTTGGGGAAACGGTCCACGTCCGTCAGGCTCTCGATGCGGGCCAGCCGCTTGATCATCACCTCGTTGCGCGCCCAGGCTGCACGCCCGGCCTCGTTCACCTCCGTGACCAGAAGTGGCACATAGAGACCGGCAGGCACATGCATCTGCGCGCGCGCGGAGCGGATTTGTTCGATGAGGGCGATCACCCAGTTCATTTCGCGGTCCGCAGCGGGGTCGATCAGTTCGCTGCCATAGGTCGGCCAATCGCCATGCACCAGCATCTTGGCGCGCGCACCTAGCGTGCCCCAGAGTTCCTCAGTCACAAAGGGCATGATCGGATGCAGCAGGATCAGACATTGGTCGATGACCCAGGCCATTGTGGCCTGCGTTTCCGCCTTGGTCGCCGCGTCCCCGTCCAGCAGGAGCGGCTTGGAAAACTCGACATACCAGTCGCAGACCGTGCCCCAGACAAAGGCGTAGAGCGCGCCCGCCGCATCGTTGAAGCGGAAGTTTTCGAGCGCCTCATCGACAGCCGCGCGGGTCTTGGCGGTCTCGCCGATGATCCATTTGTTGACCGTGGCGGTGGGGGTGGGCACCATGCCGGTCGAGCCGACCGCGCCGTTCATCTCGGCAAAGCGGGCGGCATTCCACAGTTTGGTGGTGAAATTGCGATAGCCCGCGATGCGCTCTTTCGACAGCTTCAGATCGCGCCCCATGGCGGCCATCGAGGTCAATGTGAACCGCACCGCATCGGTGCCGTAATCCGCAATCAGATCCAGCGGGTCGAGCACATTGCCAAGCGATTTGGACATCTTCTTGCCCTTCTCATCGCGCACGAGAGCGTGGACATAGACATGGCTGAACGGCTTTTGCCCGACCACGGCATATTGCATCATCATCATCCGGGCGACCCAGAAAAAGATGATGTCAAAGCCTGTGATGAGAACAGAGGTGGGGAAATAGCGCTTGAGTTCTGCCGTGTCCTCGGGCCAGCCCAGTGTGCCGATGGGCCAGAGACCCGACGAGAACCATGTGTCGAGCACGTCGGGGTCGCGCCAGACCGGATAGATCAGATGCGTGGGGTCTTGCGTGGCGGTATACTCTGCCAGAGCACTGGCCAGTTGATGCAGCGCCTCATCCCGGCTCGCGACTTCGACCACCCGCATCGCGGCCAGAGGCACCGGCAGGCTGGCGAGCCTGTCGTGATAGGCGTCCGAGACGGTGCCGAAATCCGCACCGCATTCCATCAAGGGGCTGAGATGCCCTTCGTTCAAGAGGCGCAGCATTTCCACCAGATCGAGCGTGCCATCGCCCTCGTCATCGTGGAAATCCGGCGCGCTGAGGTCAAAGCCATACCACACCGGGATCTGATGCCCCCACCAGAGTTGCCGCGAGATGCACCATGGCTCGATATTCTCCAGCCAGTGGAAATAGACCTTGCGGTCGCTCTCGGGCAGGATCGTCACCTCGCCCGAGCGTACGGCATCCAGCGCGGGGTCGACGATCTTGGCGGTGTCGACGAACCATTGATCGGTCAGCATCGGCTCGATGACGACCTTGGAGCGGTCGCCAAACGGTTGCATGATCGGTTTGGCCTCGACGAAGGGCACGCCCTCTCCGTCCTCCTCGGGCGTGACCCGAGGATCTCCTGCCTCCCGAGGCCCTTGGGTCGAGCCCGAGGATGACGTATCAGGGGCGGGGACCATCACCGCGAGCCCTTCCCCGGTAATCTCGGCCACGACCTGCTCCCGCGCCTCGAACCGATCCAGACCGCGCAGGTGGTCGGGCACGAGGTTCAACGTGTCCACCTCTTCAATGGTGAATTCCGCCCCTTCTGCAATTTCCTGCGCGCGTTTGGCGGCTTCGGCGTAGGCTGCGCCATCGTTGCGCATCTGCGCACGGGTATCCATCAGGCGGTACATCGGGATGCCATTTCGGCTCGCCACGCCATAATCGTTGAAATCATGCGCGCCGGTGATCTTGACCGCGCCAGAACCGAAATCGGGATCGGGGTAGTCGTCGGTGATGATCGGGATCAGGCGGCGATGTTCCTTTGGTCCCACCGGGATTTCGCATAGTTTTCCGACAATTGGTGCGTAACGTTCATCTGATGGATGAACGGCGACAGCGCCATCGCCCAGCATGGTTTCCGGCCGGGTGGTGGCGATGGAAATGTAGTCGCGCGTCTCCCGCAGGGTCACGTTGCCGTCTGCGTCCTTCTCGACATAGTCATAGGTCTCGCCCCCGGCCAGCGGGTATTTGAAATGCCACATATGGCCCGCGACCTCGATATTCTCGACCTCGAGATCGGAAATCGCCGTCTCGAAATGCGGGTCCCAATTGACCAGCCGCTTGCCGCGATAGATCAGACCTTTGTTATACATATCGACAAAGACCTTGATCACCGCGTCATGGAAATTGCCCTCTTCCCCCGCAGGCGCCCCCGGCGCGCCCGACATGGTAAAGGCATTGCGCGACCAGTCGCAGGACGCCCCCAGCCGCTTTAGCTGATTGATGATCGTATCGCCGGATTGCGTCTTCCACTCCCAGACCTTTTCGAGAAACGCCTCACGCCCCATCTCGCGGCGCGAGGGCGCGCCCTCGGCGGCCAGCTTGCGCTCGACCACCATCTGCGTGGCGATACCCGCGTGATCCTGCCCCGGCTGCCAGAGCGTGTCATGCCCGCGCATCCGGTGCCAGCGGATCAGAATATCCTGCAACGTGTTGTTGAACGCATGGCCCATGTGCAAGGACCCCGTCACATTGGGCGGCGGAATCATGATGCTGAAGGTCTCGGCACCCGGAGCGGCATTGGCCCCGGCCCGGAACGCGCCCGCGTCCTCCCACGCCTTATAGAGCCGCGTCTCGGCCTCGGCCGCGTCGAATGTCTTTTCCATCGCCATGACGTCTTGATCCTGCAAAAACGGGGTTTCGCCCTGCTCTATCTAATGTGGGCTCAGAGGAAAAGCCAAAGCGCGCATTTTCTTGGCTCGCCTGCGTGACAAGCGGGGGCAATGTGGCGCAGAGTGTCCGGCAAAACACGATGAGGGGGAAGAGGCAGATGGACGGAGTCCGGCAATGGCGATTGAGCCGGGATGGCAAGGGCACGCCGGTCGATGCGACAGGCGAGACGCTGGCGGACTGGCAGGATAGGCAATCGCTGACCTGGGTGCATGTCAATTGCGCCCATCCCGGTGCGCGTGAGTGGCTGGAGGCCTCGGGGCTGGAGTCACTGGTGCTGCGCGCGCTGCTTGCGCCTGAAACCCGGCCGCGCGCAACCGTGCATGAGTCTGGCGTGCTCATCAACCTGCGCGGTGTCAATCTCAACCCCGGTGACGAGGTCGAGGATATGGTGTCCCTGCGGATGTGGGTCACCGAGGGGCTGGTGGTCAGCGTGCAACTGCGTCGTCTGATGGCGGTGAGCGATGTCATGGAGGGCATCACGCGCGATCAGGGGCCGGATGGTGCGGCGGAACTGGTGGCGCGTCTGGCGCTGCGTCTGGCAGACCGGGCAGAGCCCGTGGTCGCCGGGTTGAACGAAAAGCTGGATCTGCTCGAAGATCAGGTAATCGGCAATCTGGCGGTGCTCGACCGGCGCGATCTGGCGGATGTGCGGCGGGTGGCGATCATGCTGCGACGGCACATGGCACCGCAACGCGATGCGCTCAGCACCTTTGAGATCGAGGATATGCCGTGGATTCGCAGCCACGACCGCAGCCGGTTGCGCGAAGCCACAGAGCGGGTGACGCGGCTGGCTGAGGAGTTGGACGCGATCCGCGACCGCGCACAGGTGGTGCATGATCAGATCATGGATGCCCGTGCGGAATCGATGAACCGCCAGATGCTGCTCTTGTCCGTGGTGGCGGCGATCTTTCTGCCGCTGGGGCTGATCACCGGGCTCTTGGGGATCAACGTGGGCGGCATGCCCGGCGCGGGTGACGCGCGCGCGTTCTGGCTGGTCTGTGCCGGGCTGGTGGTGTTGGGTGTGGCCTTGATGGCGCTCTTCTGGCGCATGGGGCTCTTGGGGCGGCGCTAGCTGCGGGTCCGGCGCTTTGCCGCTACGGCGGCATCGGTCAGCGGTACGCGCACGCCCGCGCGGATCACCGCCGAGTCGTAGGGTTTGCGCGCAAACACCTCTTCGACCAGCGGGGCAAAAAATTCCAGCGGCAGGTTGTCGTAATCGGGATCAAAGCTGGCCTGATCCCAGCGTTCGCAAAACTCGGCGCAATCGTCGAAATAGGCATTGCCCCGGTGACGCTCGCGTTTGTGCTGATCAAACCCGTCAAGGTGCTGGCCATAATAGAGCATCTGGAAATCGCCATGGGTGGCTACGCACCAGGTGCATTGTTCGCGCAAGAACGGCTTGAGGATCGTCGCGGCGTATTCGTCGTGATTGTAGGGCGCATAGATGTCGCCAATGTCGTGCAACAGCGCTGCGACCACCCAATCGGTATCCGCGCCCCCGCGCCACGCCCGTGTGGCAGACTGGACAGAGTGCCCCAGCCGGGTGATCTGATAGCCTGACAGGCTCTGATCCAGATCGACCAGCGCGCTGAGCAGGCGCTTGGCCGTGTGTCGGGTATGGTCGATCTCATGGGCGGTGAGGAATTCGTAGTCCTCTTTGGTGCCGTCCTTCATTTGTCTGAAACTGACCGTGTCCATGTCCGCGACTCCGCTTGTGTTGGTGCGGCCAGACTGCTGCACTCAGTGACCCCGGTCAAGTTTGGTCGAGAGGTGAATCAGGCTCTCGGAACTGCGCACGCCCTTGGCCTCGCCGATGCGGTCCAGTGTCTCGTCCAGCGCTTCGGTGGTCTCCGCCTCGATCATCACGATCAGGTCGAACCGCCCCGAAGTGGTATGCACCCGCCGCACCTGCGGCAGCGATTTCAGCCGTGCCAGCACGGTTGGGCCAGAGCGTGGCTCGATGCTGACAAGGGCGGTCGCGCGTAGGGCAGGGCGTGTCTCGGCGCTCAGCCTCAGGCTATAGCCCGTGATCACACCAGAGGTTTCCAGCCGGTCAAGCCGCGCCTGCACGGTGGTGCGCGCCAACCCCAATTTGCGCGCCAGTGTCGCCACCGGCAGGCGGGCGTTTTCCTGCAAGAGTGCGATCAGGGCATGATCGGTTTCGTCTATTTGCATGGTCACCTCGGCAATATGACGATCAATTCTGTCAATATATACGAAATGACACCATGAATCGACGACAAATCGCGGCACACTCAAAGAAAAGACGCAGCAGATTGAGGTATGTCCGATGAAAAACGCCGCCCCCTGGTCCGATCCGCGCGCGCATCTGATGCGCCAGACCCCCGATGCGGCGCTGCTCTATTTCTCGCCCGACCAATTGCAAGCCACCGCACGAGCCTTTCAGGCAGGGTTTCCGGGGCTTGTGACCTATGCGGTCAAGGCCAATCCGGGGGCCGAGGTGCTGGCCAATCTGGTGGCGGCGGGCATCACTGCCTTTGACGTAGCCAGCCCCGAGGAAATGCGCGCCGTGCGCGACGTCTGCCCCGGTGCTGTGTTGCATTACAACAATCCCGTGCGGTCCATCCCCGAGATCGAGGTTGCGGCGCAAATGGGCGTGCGATCCTATTCCATCGACTGCGTGCGCGAGTTGGACAAGCTGACGGGACGGATTGCACCCGATGCCGAAGTCACCGTGCGCCTTGCCCTGCCGGTGCGCGGTGCTGCCTATGATTTCGGGGCCAAGTTCGGCGTCGGACCAGAGCGCGCGGCGGAGTTGCTGCGCGCTGTCTCAGACCGCGGCTTTACCCCGTCGATGACCTTCCATCCTGGCACCCAATGCGCCGACCCCGCGGCATGGGGGGCCTATATCAGTGTCGTCGCCGAGGTTGCGCGCGCGGCGTGCGTGCGTCTGGCGCGGATCAATGTGGGTGGCGGCTTTGCATCGCATCGCACCGGGACCACGCCAAATCTGACCGCGATTTTTGATCACATCGGGGTCGAGGTGGCGCGGGTCTTTGGGCCCAATGCTCCGGCGCTCGTATGTGAACCTGGCCGCGCCATGGTGGCCGAGGCCTTTAGTATGGCCGTGCGCGTCAAGGCGCTGCGCGACAGCGGTGCCATTTTTGTAAATGACGGCGTCTACGGCGGGTTGACTGAGATCAGGGACATCGGCGCGCCGGACCGCCTCACCGTTCTGGCCCCTGATGGCACGCCGCGCACAGGCGCGCCGCTGCCGCGCGTGGTCTTTGGCCCCACCTGTGACAGCATTGACCGTCTGCCCGATCCTCTGCCGCTGCCGTCGGATATGGCCGAGGGAGATTACCTGCTGATTGCGGGCATGGGGGCCTATACCCGCTGCCTCAGCACCGATTTCAACGGCTATGGGCTGCGCGAGATTGTGACCGTTGCGCAACTGTAACGCGGCACTCACGGTGATTTTCATGGAATCGCAACGGATTTCTGCGCAAGCTGAGGGCAAGACCTGGTCGCGCCCTTGATCTCTCGGGCGCGTTCATGGGCGGCAAAGGCGGTGCGTCATGTCATGGCGGGGTTGGACCAAGAGCGTTCTAGACTGGCTGCGGCCGGGGCCGAGTGAGGCGCATCCGGCCTTTGGTCACCGGCGTGGGCCGGTCAACCATGTGCTCATCCTCGACGGCACCATGTCGAGCCTGTCACCGGGGTATGAGACCAACGCCGGTCTCACCTACAAATTGCTGCGTGAGGTGTCGGGGGCCAATCTCTCGCTCTATTACGAGGCGGGGATTCAGTGGCGCGACTGGCGCGCCACTGGCGACATCGTGATGGGGCGCGGCATCAACCGGCAAATTCGCCGCGCCTATGGTTATCTGGCCAATCGCTACCGCCCCGGCGACCGGATTTTCCTCTTGGGCTATTCGCGCGGCGCTTATGCGGTGCGCTCGCTGGCAGGCGTGATCGATCGCATCGGCCTCTTGCGCGCCGAAGAGGCGACCGAACGCAACGTGCATCAGGCCTTTCGCCATTACCGCTGCACGCCCTCGGGCCGCGCCGCACAGGCCTTTGCCCGCGCCCATTGCCATGAGAATACCCATGTCGAGATGATCGGCGTCTGGGATACGGTCAAGGCGCTGGGGCTGCGTATCCCGATCCTCTGGCGCTTTCGCGCCGATGCCCATGGCTTTCACAATCACCAACTGGGCCGTACCACGCGGCACGGGTATCATGCGCTGGCCCTCGATGAGACGCGCAATGCCTATACGCCCGTGCTCTGGGATTGCCCGCCGGAATTCGCCGGCCATGTCGAACAGGTCTGGTTCCGGGGCTGTCACTCGGATGTGGGCGGGCAACTCTGCGGCATCCACGCCGCGCGTCCGCTCGCCAATATCCCGCTGGTCTGGATGCTCGAGCGGCTCGAGGGCTGCGCGTTGCCCTTGCCCGCCGATTGGCGCGCGCGCTTTCCGCAGGATATCCACGCGCCCTCGGTGGGCACATGGGCCGGCTGGGGCAAGATCCTCGTGCTGCGCCGCCCCCGCGTGGTGGGGCGCGACCGCTCTGAGCGCCTGCATGAGAGTGTGGGTGGTCTTGCCCGCCGTCGCTGGGGCGGCCCGCGCCTGACCGGCGTGTTCAAGCAGCAGAGCGGCACCTGAGAGCGCTCGGCCTCACTCCTTCGGTGAGCCGGTTTCTTCCAGTTGTGACAAGAGCATGGTCTGCAATTCCGCCTCAAGCTCGCGGGCGCGGTTGATATAGGCATCGTTCTCGACCGTCGGGCGCGCCGGGTCCCAAAGTGCTGCCAATTCCCGCACCGATTGCCGGTCATGGTGGTAAAAGGTCTTTTCCAGTTCCGCCGCCTCGAATTCCGTCAGCCCCATGTTTTCCAGCACATAGCGCCCCGCGCGCAAGGAACTGTCGAACATCTCGCGCACGATGTCATTGGCCCCCGCCTGATAGAGCCGGAACACATGCGTGCGGTCATAGGCGCGGGCGATGATATGCAGGTCCGGGCATTCGCGCCGGGCAAAACTCACCAGCCGCACCGTGGCCTCTGGATCATCCAGCGCCGCGACCAGCACCCGCGCCCGTGCCAGCCCAGCCGCATGCAAAAGGTCTGGCCGGGTCGGGTCGCCAAAGAAGCCTTTGACGCCAAACCGGCGCATACGCTGGATCGCGAGCAGGTCATGGTCGAGGACGACGGTTTCAAACCCGCTCGACCGCACCAACCGGTTAACCACCTGTCCGAACCGCCCGATGCCCGCTATGATCACCGGCCCTGTGGTGTCGATGGTATCGGCCTCCGGGGTCTCGGTGCTGTCCTGCATGCGCCGTGACAAGACATCGGAGAGAATGAACAAGAGCGGTGTAATCAGCATGGTCAGGGCGATCACCAGCAAGATCACCTCGCTCAGCGCAGTGGGTAGCACATGCTGCTGCACCGAAAACGCCACGAGGACAAAGCCAAACTCGCCCGCCTGCGCCAGAGACAGCGTAAAGAGCCACAGATCGCGCCCGCGCAGCGCAAAGACGCGCCCGAGGATGTAGAGGATCGCCCCCTTGGTCAGGATCAAAGCAAGGGCAAGGCCGGGTATTACCAGCGGCGCGCCAAAGAGCACGGTGAAATTGATCCCCGCTCCCACGGTGATGAAAAACAACCCCAGCAAAAGTCCCTTGAACGGGGCCAGATCGCTCTCCAGTTCGTGGCGGAATTCGCTATTGGCCAGAACTACCCCTGCGAGGAACGCCCCCAGCGCGGGCGATAACCCGACCAGCATCATCAGGAATGAAATGCCCACCACAATCAGCAGGGCGATGGCGGTATACATTTCGCGCAGGCGCGCGGCATGGATAAAGCGAAACACAGGCCGAGTGAGATAAATGCCCGTCAGGACGATCGCTGCCACTGCCGCAATAGTGACCAGAGTCGCCCCCCAACCCGGCAGCGAGGCGATAAAGCTCTGGGCGGCCTGATGCGGTGCGCTCGTGTCACCATGACCAGCCTCCGCGGTGCTGCGCGACAGCAGTTCGCCCATCACCACATTCGGCGATTTGGGCAAGGCCAGAAGCGGCAGGAAGGCCAGCATCGGGATGACGGCGATATCCTGCGTCAGCAGCACCGAAAAGGCCGAGCGCCCACCGCCCGTCTGCATCAATCCCTTTTCCGACAGGGTTTGCAGTACGATGGCAGTGGAGGACAGCGCAAAGACAAGGCCAATCGCCAGCGCAACACTCCACCCCAGACCCAAGAGATGCATGCAGGCCAGCATCACCGCCAGTGTGGTCAGGGTGATTTGCAGCCCGCCCAGACCCAAGAGCCGGTGGCGCATGTCCCAGAGCGCCCGTGGTTCCAACTCCAGCCCGATGAGAAAGAGCATCATCACCACGCCGAATTCCGCGACATGCTGCAATTCGGCGGTCTCATGGCCCCCGACCAGCCCAAGAACCGGCCCAATCAGGATGCCCGCCGCCAGATAGCCCAGCACCGAGCCGAACCCCAGACGTGCGGCCAGCGGGACGGCAATCACGGTCGCCCCGAGATAGATTGTCGCTTGGAAGAGGAACCCTTCCATCAGCGGTGAGACGCGTGGCGCAGGAGCATGGCGTTACCCCTTGGGCATGCGCAGCACTACATCGCGCCCGCGCTTGTTGTAGCGCAATTCGGTGTCCCCAATCGCTGACACCTGCCCGCCATCGAGCCGGTCGCCGACCTGAACCTTTTGGTAGCGCCCGTTCGAGAGGCGCACCAGCGCGCGGCGGCTCTGCGGGCTTCCATAGACGCCGATCAGGTTGACGTTGCGCAGGTTGATGGCGTTGGTCTCGGTGGCAGAGCGCGCCACAGAGGCGGATGTGGGAATATTGGGTGCCACCCGCGCGGCGGCGGCGGTCTGCACCTCGGGCTCCTCATCCTCGCCCGGCGTCGCCTGATCCCGCGCAGGCGCGCGAGCGGCCTGTTCCAGATCCTGCGGCCGCAACTTGGGCTTGATTGAAACTCCAACAGCCTGCGGCAGGCTCTCGGTCCCGGCCACAGCCCCGCGATTGGCCTCGATCAGCGCAGCCGCGAGCGAGGCAGAGCTGACGGTGGCGGGTTGCACCTCGGGGGCGGGCGGTGGTGCGGCGGCTGCAGCGGCGGCCTCGATCACCGATTGCGGACGATTGCGCGGGCGCAGCGCCGCCAATTCAGAGCGCGTGAGGCCTGACAGCGCGCCACGCTCTTGCTGTTCGATCAGGTTTTCGGGCCGGGTGCGGGGACGGATGCCGCCCAGTCGCGCCGCTTCGGCGGCCGATTCGGCGCTTTGTTCCAGTCCGGGAACCGGAAGGGCGCGGGTAGGGGTTTCGGGCGGGCGCAGGGGCGGCGGACCGGCGCGCACCGTCACCCCGTCCGGGGTCAGCGCGCCCTCGGGCGTGGCCTGCACAAACCCCCGCGCGTCCAGTGTGAATTCCGTACCCGGCGGGGCCGGAGAGGCAGGGGTTTCGGGGCGCTGATCCGCCTCTACATCCGGTGCGGAGGGCAAGGCGATCGCATCCTGAAAATTCACCGCCTCGTCAATTGAGGTAAGGTAGAATTCACCAACATCGGTGGTCTCTGCCTGCGCAGGAGCATCGGGGGCCAATTGCCAGATGCCGGTTGCGGCATAGCGTGTCAACGCCTGCTCGGGGGTCAACTCTTGCGGCGTCTCTGGCGCTTCGGCCACCACCTCTGGCTCTGCCACGGTGGGATCTGCGCCAGTGTCCTGCACCGGTGCGTCCTGCGCCGGTGGCGGCGTCAGGACCACGTCGGCGTCGGTCAACGAGGCGGGATCGGGATCGCTCTTCGTTTCGACATCCGGCTCCAGATCATAGGCCGGCGTCACGGCGATCTCAGGCTCAGAACGACCGAACAGGCCGGACACTCCGTCTTGGCTAAAGATCGTGGACCACGCGGCGACGCCTACCAGAAAGAGCAGCAAGACGGCTGTCAGGATCAGTCCCAGAAACCGAGGCTTGCCGCGTGTCGCAGGCTGGCTGCGCGCGCCAAAGATGGTCATGCGTTGCGCTTCGTCATCCGACGTGGCACCGGAGGATGTGCCGTGGGCGGGCTCTGTCGATCCTTTGTCGCGGCGCGCCAGCAGGCCCGACAGACCGGCCTCTTTGGCAGCTTTGGGCGCAAGGCTGGCCGCCGCCATATCGGTCAGTGTCGGGTCGGCCCCCCCGGTCAAGAGCGGAGCTGCCCCCGGTCGTGGCAACTCCGGCGTCGGGGCGGTATCGGACAGCGGCGTAAACCGCGCCGCGCCGTCGAGCTTGGGCGCTCCCTCGACGGGGGCGGCCCGCTCGGCGCGGATGCTGGAAAAGGACAGCGCAGGCGAGTCCGCAGACTTGACGGCGGGCGCCGTTGGGGCCGAAGCAGCTTTGGCCGCGGCCTCTTCTGGTGCCTTGGGCGGTGCAGGCGGGAGGGTAGTCGTTGGCGTCGCACCGGGGGCTTTGGCCTCATCCGGCAGGCGTGCCGCCTCGATCTTGGGCGGTTGCGCTGCCGCAGGCGAGGGCACCACCACAGGGGCAGTCTCTGCGGGCGGTGTCACCTCGGGCAGGCGCGCGCTGCCGATGATGCGCACCGGGGCCTCGTCGCGGTCCACGCCCCGCGCCTGCGCCGCCGCCCCAAAGAACGGCTCACCGGCAAAGCGATCCGACTGAGGACGGGCGACAAAGCTGACCGGGTTGAAGCGATGCTCAACAGCAAAGGCCTCGGCTTCGTCAAGGGTCTCGCTGGCAATGGCGGCAATATAGAGGCGTCCATTGTCGACGCTCCAGTCATAGACCAGATCGTCGATGTGATAGGGCGTGGCCCCTTCCAGCGCTTCGGCGGCAGCCAGATCGTAATTCCCCTCCGGCGCGCTCGCGGCGGGCAGGTCGAGATACTTGATCTGCTCATCCGGGATGATCAGCTTGCTCGCAAGCCCCGAAGGATCAAGCAGCGTCGCCTTGGCGCGCAACGATGCCAGTTCCCCCGGCAGATCCTCTGCATCAAGCGCCACCTCACCCACAAGATGCCAGCCCGCGCTGCCTGCGCGGTGCAAAAGGCCGATGCCTTCGAAGGAGAGGGAAAGGGCGAAATTCGGTTTCATATGTAACGCTCTAGCACTCGTCCTGCGTCAGCGGGAGTCCTTGGTGTCATCCGCACCATTTTACAGCAGCTTCGCGCCGAGGCCAACAGTCTGACCGGCCACGGCGCGAGTCCGCGTCAGGCAGAGGCCTTGGCCAGCGCCTGATCCAGATCGGCGATAAGGTCCTTGGCATCCTCGATCCCGATCGAGATTCGCACCACATTGGGCGCGGCCCCGGCGGCGGTCTGTTGCTCAGGCGTCAACTGCCGATGTGTAGTCGAGGCGGAATGGATGATGAGCGAGCGGGTATCGCCCAGATTGGCGACATGGCTGAAAAGATTGAGATTATCCACCAGCTTCATACAGGCGTCATAGCCCCCTTTGAGCGCCACGGTAAAGAGACCGCCTGCCCCCTTGGGACAGATCTGCGCGACCCGATCATGCCAGGGCGAGGATTTAAGACCGGCGTAGGTCACGGCCTCGACAGCCGGATGGCCTTCCAGCCAGCTTGCGACTTTTTCCGCGTTCTCGACATGCCGCGCCATGCGCAGGGACAGCGTTTCTATGCCCATCAGCGTGTAATGCGCCGCCTGCGGATTGAGCGTCATGCCCAGATCGCGCAGACCGATGGCAATGCCGTGAAAGGTAAAGGCCAACGGGCCAAAGGTCTCGTGGAATTTGAGCCCGTGATAGGCCGATTCCGGTGCCGAGAGCGAAGGAAACTTATCGCTCGCCGACCAGTCGAAATTTCCCGAATCGACCACAACCCCGCCCGTGACCGTGCCATTGCCGGTGAGAAACTTGGTCATCGAATGCACGACCAGCGTAGCGCCATGCTCGATCGGGCGGCAGAGATAGGGCGTGGCCGAGGTGTTGTCGACAATAAGCGGCAGGCCCGCCTTGTCGGCCACCGCCGCAAGCGCATCAAGATCGGCGATATGCCCCCCCGGATTGGCGATGGATTCGCAAAAGATCGCGCGTGTATTTTCGTCAATTGCGGCAGTGATCGCATCGGTGTCGTCGATATCAACGAACTTGGCCGACCAGCCAAAGCGTTTGATGGTCTGGCTGAACTGCGTTATCGAGCCGCCATAAAGGCGGGTCGAGACAACCACATTCAGCCCCGGACCCATCAGCGGAAACAGCGCCATGATCTGCGCCGCGTGGCCAGAGGAGCAGCACACCGCTCCTGCGCCACCCTCAAGCGTGGCGACACGTTCCTGAAGCGCCGCAACAGTCGGGTTGGTCAGGCGCGAATAGATATACCCCACCTCTTGCAGGTTAAACAGCGCGGCGGCGTGATCGGCATCACGAAACACATAGGCCGTGGTCTGGTAAATCGGCACCTGCCGCGCTCCGGTCGCCGGATCTGGGCGCGCGCCTGCGTGAACTTGCAACGTATCAAAGCCATAGGTCATTTATCTGTCCTCCCGCGTCATAAATCTTGCAAACCCGGTTACGGCATCGCTAGGTGCCATGCAACGGGCATGAGGAGTAAGATATGGCACATCCCTTTCATCTGGCAATCAATGTCACGGATCTCGATGTAGCACGGGGTTTTTACGGGGCGCTCTTGGGCGGCATCGAAGGGCGCTCAACCCAGACCTGGGTGGATTTCGATTTCTTCGGTCATCAACTCAGCCTGCACTTGGGTACGCCCTTTGCGACCCAAGCCACCGGCAAGGTCGGTGACCACATGGTGCCAATGCCGCATTTCGGCGTGGTGCTGCCGCTTGAGACATGGCGTGGCGTGGCCGAACGGCTGACGGCGGCGGGCGTTGCTTTCGTCATCCCGCCTTCGGTTCGCTTTGAAGGAGAGCCGGGAGAGCAATGGACCATGTTCTTTCGCGACCCTTCGGGCAATCCGGTCGAGGTCAAGGGATTTGCCAATATGGAGGCGGTGTTCGCGACCTGAAATCGGGTGACGAAGCGGGGGGCGGGAATTGGTCTATTGCTGACGTTGGTCCCAACTGGTGAGACGAGCGGTGCCCGTCCGCCGGGTGGGCGCTGCGACTTGGTCGGCTGGCCCTTTATATCTGCCAAACACTCCCGCGATTTCAAGAGACTGCACCGTTGCAAAAGCGCCCGCCCGTCACGCCAGAGGCGTGCCGAGTTAAAGTGGCGCACCTATGGTGCGACGGGGCGGGTCATGCCGGAGGCATGTCTTCGGCATGACCGCTGCGCGGCGGCGCGTGCCGCGCCTAGAGTCCGCGCTTTGGAGATTGGGGCAAATGTCCCCTTGAGGCCCACGCGCACTCTCTCCCCCCAATCGTCACGATCCCACCTCTGGCCGCATGACGATGCAGGTGGTTGACCCCGTGGCATAGAGCCGACCATCCGCCACACCGCGCAACTCGCCCCGCGCAACGGCGGTCGAGCGCCCCTTGTGCTCGAGCGTGCCGACGGCGTGAACGGGCGTGTCCAAGGTCAGGACGCGGATGATATTCACCTTGTATTCCAGCGTGGTATAGGTCTCTCCGCGCTCCAGCGCCGTCATCACGGCACAGCCCATGCAACTGTCGAGTATCGCGCCATACCAGCCACCATGAACGCCGCGCATCGGGTTGGTGGCGTCAAACCGGGGTCGCCCTTCAAACACCACGCGACCGCGCGCGGCCTCAACCGGCCAAAACCCAAGTGTCGCACCAATCGGGGGGCCGGGCAGGCGGCAAGCAATCATGTCCTCGATGAAGTCGAGCCCGGAGCGCGCCAGAATCGCCGTCATGTCCGGCAATTCGTCCAGCGATGTTGCGTGATGTGATGGCATTTCGGCCCCTCCTGTCCCTGCGGGGTGCAGGGTAGGCGGGGCCGTGCCTATCGGCAAGCGGTCAGGCGACGTCGCGCAGCCGGACCTTGGGCGTCACACCCAGCGCGTGACAGACATCGCGGGTCAGTTCCGGGCGATTGAGCGTGTAGAAATGCAGGTCTTCAACCCCACCATCGAGCAGGTCGCTGCACAGCTCTGTTGCCAGCGCCGTTGCCAAAAGATCGTGACGATTGTCACGGATCGCCTTGTCAAACGCCTCATCCAGCCATGCGGGCACCTGCGTGCCACAGGAAAGCGCGAATTTGCGCGCGCCAACCCAGTTTTCAATCGGTAGAATGCCCGGAATGATCGGCGCGTTGATCCCCGCCGCCGCACACGCATCGCGGAACCGAAAGAAGGTCTCGGCCTCAAAGAAGAACTGCGTGATCGCCTCGGACGCGCCCGCGTCAATCTTGCGCTTGAGCCAGTCGATATCGGCCTTTTGATCCACCGCCTCGGGGTGCTTTTCAGGGTATGCGCCGACGCGGATGGTAAATTTGCCGGTATCGGCCAGTGCCGAAATCAGCTCGCAGCTATTGGCGAAACCTTCAGGATGGGGGACAAATCCGTTCGACCCCTTGGGCGGGTCGCCGCGCAGGGCGACAATCTCGGATACGCCCGCAGCGGCGAATTGCTCGGCAATCTCCAGCGTCTCGGCGCGGCTGGCATCGACGCAGGTCAGGTGTGCCGCCACATTGAGGCCCGTGGCCTTGTGCAGCGTGCCCACCGCCTCGCGGGTCAATTCGCGGGTGGTGCCGCCCGCGCCGTAGGTCACCGACACAAAGCGCGGATCAAGCGGGGACAGAGTGTGGATCGTGTCCCAAAGGCGAAAAGAAGCCTCCAGCGTCTTGGGCGGGAAAAATTCGAACGAGATACGCGGCGTTTTCATCGGGGTGCATCCTGTGCAGGAGTGAAATCTGTTGACCCACTTGTTGCAGGTGCAGCAATGTGAGACAACTTCATTAAATTCATGGTTTGAATGAGGTTCACTAATATATGCATATCGAGTTCCGGCACCTGAAAACGATCCGTGCCATTCATCAGGCGGGCGGTCTGGCCCGTGCTGCGGACCTGTTGCACATCACCCAATCGGCTCTGAGCCACCAGATAAAGGGGCTGGAGGATCAGACGGGTGTCGAACTTTTTGTCAGACGATCCAAGCCTTTACGCCTTTCGGCGGCGGGCCATCGTCTGCTGCGTCTGGCCGAGAAAATCCTGCCCGAGATCGAGGCGCTCGAGGCCGAATTCGAAGGGCTGCGCGAGGGCAGCGCTGGACGCCTGCACATCGCCATTGAATGTCACGCCTGTTTTGAATGGCTCTTTCCGGTGCTTGAGCGGTTTCGCAAGACCTGGGGCGAGGTCGATGTCGATATCCGCCCCGGCCTCGCCTTTGACGCGCTTCCTGCGCTGCAAAAGGAAGAGGTGGATCTTGTGGTCTCCTCCGACCCCGAGGACCTGCCGGGCATCAGCTTCAAGCCGCTCTTTGATTACGAGCCGGTCTTTGTCGCCTCAAGCCAGCATCCGCTGGCGCAAAAACCCTATGTCGAGGCGGCAGATTTTCGCGATGAGGTGCTGATCACCTATCCCGTGGACCGCTCCCGCCTTGATGTCTTTACCGAATTGCTGACCCCGGCCAAGGTCGAACCCAAGAGCATCCGACAGGTGGAACTGACGGCGGTGATCCTGCTTCTGGTCGCCTCCAATCGCGGTGTCGCCGTGCTGCCCGATTGGGTGGTGCGCGAGGTCAAGACCAGCACGGATTACGTGACCCGCCCCCTCACGGCCGCTGGCAAGACCAAGCGGCTCTATGCCGCGATCCGCGACGATGACGCGGACAAGCCCTATATGGCGCATTTGCTGAAACTGGCGCGGGAAATTCCGGTGCGCCTGCAACGCGGCGAGAGCCCTGCCGCCTAGAATACCGCGTGCTCGCCCAGATCGACACGGGCGCGCCCGGATATCACCTCTTCATAATAATCAAAGAGGCGGTCCCGCCCGGTTTCAGGCGTGGCCTCGGCGTCATAAACCCCCGTCGCCGGGTTCCACACCAGCATCGACTCGGTCGCGTAATAGCGCCCGATCCGCGCCAGTTCCGCCTTGGCCCGCAGACCCGGCGCAATGCGCCCCGCCAGCGAAAGGCCTGCGATGGTGGCATCCATCATGCCCACCGGCACCTGCCGCACCTTCGTCGGACGCCCGAGTCTCTCAAAGAGCCACTCCGCCTGATCGCGCGGGGTGATTGCGGGGCCGGGACCGCCAATCGGCAAGACTTCGTTCCAGCGCCGAGGCTCTTCCAGACACCCTGCCAGATAATCCCCCAGGTCTCGGTCACTGATCGGCTTGCACGCCGTCAACCGTCCGTCCCCGAACACTAAAAATGGCCGCCCCGCCTGAATCCGCGCAATCTGTCCCGACAGGGATTTGAAATAGGCCGTGGGCCGCACGATCGAATAGCGCAGACCCGAGGCGATCAACCGCGCCTCAAAGGCCAACTTGGCCGCCTGAAACGCCAGCATCGGCTTTTGCACGCATATCGCTGACAAGAGCACCATATGCCCCACCCCCGCTGCCTGCGCCGCCCCTAGCGCCAGGATATTCGCGTCGTGATCCACTGCCCAGGCATCGTCCGGCAAACCGCTGCGCGAGGCCATGCACGAGACCAGCGCCTCAAACCGCTCGCCCCGGATACCCTCTTGCCCAAGCTCGGTCATAGTCCCTCGCCGCAACGTGACCCGTTCCGGCAATCCCGCCGCCTCAGCGCCGGGTCGCACGTAACAGACCACCGCATGCCCTCGGGCCAAGAGCGCCGCCACGGTCGCCCGGCCGATCGTTCCGGTGGCACCCAGAACCAGAACGCGCGCGCCCTCGGCCAATGGCAGCCTCTCATTCATTTTGGTGATCCCCCGCCTCACCCCTTTGCATTTTACCTGCTCTGCCTATCTGATATACTCACCTTGATCTACAGGAGCATACCCCATGGCGCATACAAGACGAAAGCTGGCCGAACTTGATCCGGTCTGGGGACAGATCGCCCAAGAGGCCAAGGCTGCAATCGCCGATGAGCCGCTGTTGGGCGGGCTGATCCATTCAAGTGTCCTGCACCATGGGACCTTCGAATCAGCGCTGGCCTATCGGATTTCGCTCAAGCTGACCTCGAACGAGATGCCCGAACAGATCCTGCGCGAGATTTGCGACAAGGCGCTGGCCTCCGACCCGGAAATCGGCCTCGCCGCGCGCGCCGACATCGTCGCAGTTAATGACCGTGATCCGGCCTGCGACAGGTTTCTCCTGCCGCTTCTCTTCTTCAAGGGGTTTCAGGCCATCCAAGCCTATCGCATCGCGCATTGGCTCTGGACCACGGGCCGCCGCGATCTCGCGCGCTTTTTCCAGATGCGCGCCTCAGAGGTGTTCGGCGTCGATATTCACCCCGCCGCACGGATCGGCAAGGGCATCATGATCGACCACGCACATTCCATCGTGATCGGTGAAACGGCGGTGGTGGGCGACAATGTCTCGATGCTGCATTCCGTCACCCTTGGCGGCACAGGCAAAGAAGAAGAGGACCGCCACCCCAAGATCGGCAATGGCGTTCTTATCGGGGCCGGGGCCAAGGTTCTGGGCAATATCCGCGTGGGCAACTGCTCGCGCATCGCCGCAGGGTCGGTGGTGCTGCAAGAGGTGCCACCGTGCAAGACCGTGGCGGGCGTGCCCGCGCGCATTGTCGGTGAGGCGGGTTGTGATCAGCCCTCGGTCAAGATGGATCAACTCTTGGGCGTACGCGGCACTGACGACGATGCGAGCGACTGACGCGCATGCACGGCCTTTGGCTGTGGCTGGCACCGGTCGTGCTCTTGAGCCTGTCCAATATCTTCATGACCTTCGCGTGGTATGGGCACCTCAAGTTTCCGCATGTCGCCCTCTGGCTTGTCATCCTGATAAGCTGGGGCATTGCCCTGATTGAATACATGCTCGCGGTGCCCGCCAATCGGCTTGGGCACCGCGTCTATTCGGCGGCGGAACTCAAGACCATGCAAGAGGTGATCACGCTGGTGATCTTTGCAGGTTTTTCTGTGCTCTATCTCAAGGAACCGATCACTTGGAACCACGCGCTCGGGTTCTCGCTGATCGCGGCCGGGGCATTTGTGATCTTTCGCGCGCCGCTTTGACGTGGGGAATGGCCGTGAGCTGACAATCGTCCCAAGCGTTACACGCCCTCTCAAAATCGCTAGGCCGCGGGACGGCCCAGCGATCGCGCGGCGCCCTTCGGGCTTGATTCCGCGCGTGGTTTTTGGGGCCAACGTTCGCTCACGGCCATAAACCCGCCCCGACCCAAATGCCGGGGCAGAAATCTCAGGCCAGCATGACCAGCGGATTTTCGAGGTATTCGACGATCTTGCCCAACAATTCCGCGCCAAGTGCGCCGTCGATCACCCGGTGATCCACCGACAGCGTCACCGACATGACAGTGGCCACCGAAAGTTCGCCATCCTTGCCCACCACCGGCTTTTTCAGGCCCGCGCCCACGGCGAGGATCGCGCCATGCGGCGGGTTGATCACGGCATCGAAATTCTCGATCCCGAACATACCAAGGTTCGAAATGGCAAAGGTGCCGCCCTGATATTCCTGCGGGGCCAGCTTGCGGTCGCGCGCGCGCTTGGCCAGATCCTTCATTTCCGCACTCAGAGCCGAGAGCGATTTCATTTCGGCATCTTTCAGAACCGGCGTGAACAGCCCACCCTCAATCGCCACAGCCACGGCCACATCCGACGGCTTCAACCGCAATACCTTGTCTCCGGCCCAGACGGCATTGGCATCCGGCACCGCTTGCAACGCCAGCGCACAGGCTTTGATGATGAAATCGTTGACCGACAGTTTGACGCCGCGCGCCTCCAACTGCGCATTCAACTCACCGCGGAATTTCATCAGCGCATCCAGACGGATTTCGCGACGCAGATAGAAATGCGGCACGGTCTGCTTGGCCTCGGTCAGCCGCGCAGCGATGGTCTTGCGCATCCCGTCGAGCTTGACCTCCTCATACTCGCGGCCCTGATACATGGCGATCACCGCATCCGAGGACGGACCAGACGCGATGGTTGCCGGGGCAGGGGCCTTGTCGGCGGGTTTGGCGGCATCCTTGGCGGGCGCGGCCGAGGATTTGGCCCCCTCCACATCCGCCTTCACGATCCGCCCATGCGGGCCAGAGCCCTTGATCCCTGCGAGATCAATCCCCTTGTCTGCCGCAATCCGCCGTGCCAGCGGCGAGGCAAAGATGCGCGCGCCATCGCCGGACTTGGGCGCGGCAGGCGCGGGCTTGGCCGCGTCCGCCGTCTGTGGCGCCGCCTCGGGTGTTCTTTCGCTGGGCGCTTCGGATGTCTTGGCCTTCGCCGGGGCGCTGCCGATATCGCTGGCGCTCTCGCCGTCTTCCAGCATGACCGCGATAGGGGTGTTGACCTTGACCCCCTCGGTGCCTTCCGCCACCAGCAACTTGCCGACGACGCCCTCCTCTACGGCTTCGAATTCCATCGTGGCCTTATCGGTCTCGATCTCAGCCAAGAGGTCGCCTGCGGACACGGTATCGCCCTCCTTGACCAGCCATTTGGCCAGCGTGCCCTCTTCCATGGTGGGTGAGAGGGCGGGCATCAGAATCTCAATTGGCATCGCGTCTCTCCCTCAACGATAGGTCACTTGGCGCACGGCATCAATAACCTCGGAGGTCGAGGTCAGCGCCAGCTTTTCCAGATTGGCGGCATAGGGCATCGGCACATCCTTGCCCGTGCAGTTGATCACCGGCGCGTCGAGATAATCGAAGGCCTTCTGCATCAACACTGACGAGATATGATTGCCGATCGAGGCAACCGGCCACCCTTCTTCCACCGTCACGCAGCGGTTGGTTTTCATCACCGAGGCGATGACCGTATCCGTATCCATCGGGCGCAACGTGCGCAGGTCGATCACCTCGGCGCTGATGCCGTCCTCGGCCAATTTTTCCGCGGCTTCCAACGCATAGGTCATGCCGATGCCAAAGCTGACGATGGTCACATCGGTGCCTTCGCGCCAGATCCTGGCCTTGCCGAACGGAATGGTGAAATCGTCGATCTTGGGCACCTCGAACGAGCGGCCATAAAGGATTTCATTCTCGAGGAACACCACCGGATTGGGATCGCGGATGGCTGTTTTCAACAGACCCTTGGCATCTGCCGCCGAATAGGGCTGCACCACGCGCAGGCCGGGCACCTGCGCATACCATGCCGCGTAATCCTGACTGTGCTGCGCGCCCACGCGCGCCGCCGCACCATTGGTGCCCCGGAAGACGATGGGACTGCCCATCTGCCCGCCCGACATATAGAGCGTCTTGGCGGCGGAGTTGATGATCTGGTCAATCGCCTGCATGGCAAAATTCCAGGTCATGAATTCCACGATGGGCCGCAGCCCGCCCCAAGACGCGCCCACGCCGATCCCGGCAAAGCCGTGTTCGGTGATTGGCGTGTCGATCACGCGCTTGGCGCCAAACTCTTCGAGCAGGTTCTGGGTGATCTTATAGGCGCCCTGATATTCGGCCACCTCCTCGCCCATGATAAACACGGTGTCGTCGCGGCGCATTTCCTCGGCCATGGCCGAATTGAGCGCCTCGCGCACCGTCATGCTCTGCATCTCGGTGCCTTCAGGCCAATCCGGGCTGGTGTCGGGTTTGGGGGCCTCGGGGGCTTTCGCTGTGGCGGGGGTGGATCTCGCCTCATCTTTGGGCTTTTCTTCCGAGGCTTTGGCTGCGGGGGCGCTTGCTGCGTCCTCCGCGCTTTCGCCATCCTCGAGAAGTACGGCGATTGGCGTATTGACCTTCACGCCTTCGGTACCCTCGGCAATCAGGATCTTGCCGATGGTGCCCTCATCGACCGCCTCAAATTCCATCGTCGCCTTGTCGGTCTCGATCTCGGCCATGATGTCACCGGCCTTGACCGTGTCCCCCTCTTTAACGAGCCATTTCGCAAGCGTGCCTTCCTCCATGGTCGGAGAGAGCGCGGGCATCAGGATTTCGGTTGCCATTGTCGTCTCTCCTCCTCAGGCGTTCTGCGGTGCCGTATCGGCAATAATATCGGTCCAGAGCTCTTCAATCGCAGGCTCCGGGCTTTCCTTGGCAAACTCGGCACTGGCGTTCACCACTTCCTTGATGTCCTTGTCGATCGCCTTGAGATCCTCTTCCGTGGCGTGGCCGCCGGAAATCAGCAGATCGCGCACATGCTCGATGGCGTCTTTCTCATCGCGCATTTTCTGCACCTCTTCGCGGGTGCGATACTTGGCGGGGTCAGACATCGAATGGCCGCGATAGCGATAGGTCTTGATCTCCAAAATGTAGGGTCCGGCGCCCGAGCGGCAGTGTGCCACGGCCTTGTCACCGGCCTCTTTGACGGCCAGCACATCCATGCCATCGACCATCTCGCCGGGAATGCCAAAGGCCTCGCCCCGGTGATAGATATCGGGTGACGAGGTGGAGCGCTGTTGCGAGGTGCCCATCGCATACTGGTTGTTCTCGATCACGAAGATCACCGGCAGGCTCCAGAGTGCCGCCATGTTGAAGGTCTCATAGACCTGCCCCTGATTGGCCGCACCATCACCGAAATACGTGAATGTCACCCGGTCATTGCCAAGGTATTTGTCGGCAAAGGCCAGACCGGCCCCGAGCGGCACATTGGCCCCGACGATGCCATGCCCGCCGTAGAACCGCTTTTCGGTCGAGAACATATGCATCGAGCCGCCCTTGCCCCGGCTGTAACCGCCCTCGCGCCCCGTCAACTCGGCCATGACGCCCTTGGGGTCCATGCCGCAGGCCAACATATGCCCGTGATCGCGGTAGGTGGTGATGCGGCGGTCGCCGTCTTCGGCGGCGGCCTCAAGGCCGACAACCACCGCTTCCTGCCCGATATAGAGGTGACAGAACCCGCCGATCAGACCCATGCCATAGAGCTGGCCCGCCTTTTCCTCGAATCGCCGGATGAGCAGCATGTCGCGATAGTATTGCTTGAGATCGTCGGCTGAAACGTTTGGTTTCTTTGTGCTTTTCCGGGCAACCATGAGGTGGCGACTCCTTGTTGGCGAATATAGTTTAGCATTAAACTATTTCATACACCAATCGCGCCGCGGTTGCGAGTGTGAATTTTACGTTGGGGAAGCAGCCTGTGCTCTTGGTCTTGCGCCGCTCATCTTGCGCGGCTTACCCTATGTGGCCAACGTCCGTCTTACGCCATTTCCTCACGCCTCCGCCCCGCCCGGCATCACCCGTGCAAGCGCACAAAACTGCTCGAGACTCACGGTCTCGGCCCTGTCCGTGGGCTGAATGCCTGCCGCCAACAGCCGATCCTCGATATCGGGCGCCGCGCCCTTGAGCGCTGCGCGCAGCATCTTGCGGCGTTGGTTGAAGGCGCGGGCGACCACGCGCTCCAATATCTTGGGGTCGGCCGGAAAACGCGGCTCGGTCAGGGCGGTCAGATGCACCACCGCGCTCGACACTTTGGGCGGCGGGGTAAAGGCCCCCGGCGGCAGGTGCATCACGATGCGCGGCACGGCGCGCCACTGGGCCAAGAGCGCCAGCCGCCCGTAAGCTTTGCCCCCCGGCTGCGCTACGATCCGCTCCGCCACCTCACGCTGAAACATCAATGTGAGCGATTGCCAGAACGGGGGCCAGTCAGGCGGCGTGAGCCATCGGATCAGCAATTCGGTGCCCACGTTATAGGGCAGGTTCGCTACCACGCGAATGGGTGGCGTCAGATGCGCCAGCGGATCGAGATCGAGCGCATCGGCATTGAGCACCGTCAGGCGGCCCGGCGCGGCCTCGGCAATCTCGTGCAGCGCCGGTAGGCAGCGGGCGTCCTTTTCGATGGCGAGCACATGCCGCGCACCCTCCATCAAGAGCCCGCGTGTCAGGCCACCGGGACCGGGGCCGATCTCCAGCACGTCGCAGGTGGTCAGATCCCCCGCCTGCCGGGCGATTTTAGAGGTAAGGTTCAGATCCAGCAGGAAATTCTGACCCAGGGATTTGCGAGCAGAGAGACCGTGCGCAGCAATCACCCGAGCCAGCGGCGGAAGGCTCTCGAGCGGGCTCATGCGCGGCGTGCCTCGCCCATGACTTGCGCCAGTTTCAGCGCCTCGATCAGCGATGTGGGGTTGGCGCGGCCCTGTCCTGCAATGTCCAATGCCGTGCCGTGATCCGGCGAAGTGCGGATGAACGGCAGACCAAGGGTGACATTGACGCCCCGGTCGAAATCCAGCGTCTTGATCGGAATGAGAGCTTGATCGTGATACATGCAGATCGCGGCATCATACTGCGCACGGGCTGCGGCGTGAAACATCGTATCCGCCGACACCGGGCCGCGCAGATCCAGCCCCTCGGCGCGTAGGCGGGTCAGCACCGGCCCGATCACGTCAATCTCTTCGCGCCCCATCTTGCCGCCCTCGCCGGCATGCGGATTGAGGCCTGCGATGGCCAAACGCGGCGCGCTCAGGCCAAAATCGCGGATCAACGCGGCATGGGTGATACGGATCGTCGCTGCCAGTAGATCGGGCGTCAGCGCCTGCGGCACGTCCTTGAGCGGAATGTGGATGGTGGTGGGCACGACGCGCAATTGATCCGAGGCCAGCATCATCACGACGCGGTCCACCCCGGCCAGATGCGCCAGAAACTCGGTATGACCGGGAAAGGCGAATCCCGCGCCGTCCTGCAGCGCCTGTTTGTGGATAGGAGCGGTGCAGAGCGCAAGCGCAGCGCCCGATTGCACCAACCCCACACCGCGTGCGATCACGTCGATCACGCCCTGCGCATGGGCGGGATTGGGCACGCCTCGGGTCAATGGCCCGTCAAACGCATGCACCAAAACCGGCAGGGCAAGGACCGATGCAGCAGATGCCTCAGCGGGATCGGAGATGCAGGCAATGGGCGTGCCAGTGGGCAAATGCGCCGGGTCGCCAATCAAAAAGAACGGCAGAGCGCCCCTCAAACGGTCCCAGGCTGCAGCCGCAATTTCCGGCCCAATCCCCGCGGGCTCCCCACAACTGAGCGCAATTGGCGTGCTCACCGCTCGACGATCCGCGCCTCGGCACGCAATTGTTCAAGATACCCATTGGCAAAGGATTCGATCCGCTGGTTGCGGATGAAATTCGACAGATCCTCAACCGACGGTGCCTCGCCATCCAACTTGGGCGAGCGGCCACAGAGCATCAGGAACACAAGCGTTTGCCCGTTGGAGCGGGTCACACTGGCCGAGGTTTCACCGGGATCAAGCTGGGACAGCGCCACAGCGATATCCTGCGGGATTTCCTCGGGGGCCTTTGATCCGCGTTCCAGCACTTCAGGCGGTTGGCCTTTGGCCACACCATAGAGATCGTCACAGGTATCGACCGCCGCGCGCACCTGTGCGGCGCGTTGCAGGGCCTCGGCGCTGCGCCCGCCAGAAATGTAATAGGCTGCATATTCAATGGCAGAATAGTCCGGCGCAGCCACAGAGGTTTCCTCGATGTCGCGCATGTAAAAGAGGGCGAGCCCGCCGTCGATGGGCAGCGGATCGGACACCTCGCCGGGGGCAAGACCCAGCACGATAGGGCGCAAGCCCGCCGGCAAGTCCGAGAGCGCGACCCATTCCATTCGCCCGCCGCGTCCGGCCGAGGGTGCTGCGGAATACTGGCGCGCGGCGGCGGCGAAATCGCCTTCGCTGTCCGCTTCGGCAATTTGTGTGGCCAGAGCCTGCTTGGCCTCGGCATCCCCAAGGCTGGTGACAGGCAAAATGATTTCTGACAGAAGCACACGCACCGCCGCCCCCCCTGTCAGCGCGCGAGTCGCACGCTCCAGATCATCCTCACTCACCGACACGCGCGAGGCAAATTGCGCGCGCGTGAGTTCGCGCCATGTGATCCCAGCACGCACAAATTCGCGAAAGGATTCCTGCGACACGCCAGCCTCTTCGAGCGATGAAATGAGTTGATCTGCGGTCATATTGGCCCGTCCGGCGAATTCCTCCATGCCGGTACGGACCATGTCATCCTCAACCACCAGCCCTGCGGCCCGCGCGGCGTCCAGTTTGATGCGTTCCTCGATCAACTGCTCGCGTGCCAACCGCTGTGGATCGCCCGGCGCGCGAAACAGCGTCAGCATCCGGGCGCGCTGTTGCAGCTCATATCCGGTGATCGCCTGATCGTTGACGTGGATTGCGGGTGCAAACAGGTTTTGCGCCTGCACCGGACTTACCCCTCCGGGCAACCCCGTCAAGCCAATCGCGGCTAGGGTCAGGGCGGCAAGTGTGCGGCGGAGGATCGGTGTCATTCTGGTCAGTTCCTGCATGTCCGGGTAAAGCTCGGGTCACGGGTTGCGGAGGAGAACCCCGTAAACCCTACCGTAAAGCCGATGTTGGTTTCAGGTTCAAGGATAGTCGAAGAGGTAAAGCGGCGCGAGACCGAAAGCGTGATATCGACGCATTCGTTGGAATAAGTCAGACCGGCACCGGCACGCACGCTGCGACTGGCCGCCTCGTCAAACCGCCATTCGGCATGGCCGGTCCACTGTTTGGCAAATCGGTAGCTGCCATCAATCGCCCATTCCGATACGGTAGAGGGCCGGTTCTCTGCGGGATCGGCCGACAGCCACACATAAGTCGCCCCGATATTGGTGTAAGCGTTCTGCCAGCTGGCGCGGGCCTCGGCCTTGGTGGTGTCGAACATCGAGTCAAACAGGCCGCGCGCGGTGACGGTCAATCCGGTGGCATTGCGGAATTGACCGGCAATCAGCAAATCCGACGTGCGGTCGCGCAGTCCCGACGACTTGCTAAAGCTGGGGGTAATGCCATCGCGTTCGAGCAAACGCTCGTCGCGCCGGACCTGTCCGACAGCGAGGCTGCCTTGCCAGCCAGCCGGATCAATCCGCGTCCAGCTCACGCCGTAAGCCGCGCTATATCCCCGCTCGCGTCGGTCGGGCGCATTGAAACGGGAATGGTTGAACAGATTGCCTTTGTCAAAGTCGATCTGCGTTGCCTCATCCAGCGGGATGTTTGGGTTGGACCCACCAGACCACGCCAGTTGAACGACAGGTTCGATGATATGGGTTACGGCATACCGGGTGGATTTCAATAGAGGCCAGCGCAATTCAAGCGCGAGACTGGGCGTGAGTTCGGTCGCATCCGGGGCAGAGGTGGTCCCGGCCTGAGAAATCTCGAAGTGATCGAGGATCAACCCAGTTCGAAAGCTGGCCAGCACGCCTGCGGGCAGGGTCCAGCCGCGATACCAGTCCAGCCGGGTGCTGAATCGTGTCACGTCGCGCCCATCGGCATAGCGGTCGAGCGTGGCAATCGTCGAGTCCGAGCCGCGATAATGGCTGTGCAGCGCAGCGCCAAACCGCAATTCACCCCCCAGCCGCGCCGGAAAGAAGCGGCGCTCATACTCCGCATTTCCCGCAAGGGTCGGCAGGGTGGAATTGCTTTCGCCGATGCGGAGCGAATTGAAATGGGTGATTGCGCCTCGGATATATTCATCGCGGCGCGCGCGTTCGACCGAGAGCTCGTTCTTCAGCCGGTCCTTGTCGGAAAAGTCGTGATCCAGCAGGAACGTATCATCGCTGCTCAGTTCGACATTGAACCGAAGGACGAAATCGCGCGGCAGATCGAACCGACCACTGCCAAAGAGATACCCCCGTGTTTCGTCCGGGCTAAAGTCATCTTTCGCAACTGCGCCATTGAATTCGATCTCTCCCTTGCGAAACGCTTGCCGATAGCGCAGTTCCAGCCGCTTCGAACTGGTGGCCCAAAACGGCGCCAGCGTCAGGTCGCGGCTCTCACCGATCGGGATGAAATAGGGCACCCGGATGCCTGTGCCCAAAAGCGTCGAATTGATCAGCGACGGGGTCAGAAACCCATGCGCCCGGTCTAGCGTGGGATCGGGCAGACGCAGGCGGGGCAGGTAGAGCACCGGCGTGTTCAGGATCCGGAACTGAGCGTTGTCGAAATAGAGCTGCCGCGCCTCCTCGTCATGGATCACCCGCTGCGCCCGGATCTGCCAGAGCGGCGGGCGTCCGGTCTCGCACACCCGACAAGAGGTGACTGCCGTCTTGTAGAGCTGGTTGAACCGGGCATCGGTGCGGCGCATTTCAACCGCCGCCAATTGCAACTGATCCTGCATCACGATCCGCGCCCCGCGCAGAATGCCGTTGGTCAGGTCGCGGTCCAACTCAGCGCTATCGGCCAGGACCACGCTGCCATCGACATCCGTAAGCGTGAGTGGTCCCGTGATCACGAGTCGTTCGGTGGCGCGGTCATAAACGATTTCCCGCGCCTTGAGGCGACGCCCCTGATAGAGCGCTTCGACATTGCCAGAGGCGATCAATTGGTTGTCTTCGGTGATGCGCACATCATCCGCCACCAAAACAGCAGGATCAACAGAGCTATCCTGCGCGCCAACCGGCGTTGCCATCGCCAACAGCAGGCCCAGCAGAATACGGGCAAACCGGGTCATCCGTCCTCCAGATGCAAAAGGATTCCGAGACCGATGAAGAGCGAGGCCACCGGCGGCGCCCATGCCGCCAGCAGGATCGGAATCTGCCCGTTCTCACCAAGGATCTGCGCAAAATTGCGGATATAATGCAGGCCAAAGCCCAAGAGCACCGCCGTCAGCACCGAGAGCCCCACATTGGCCCCGCGCGTGTGCTGCATGGTAAAGGCCGCCGAAATCAACACCAGCGCGACCAGAAACACCGGTTGGGCCAGTTCACTCTGAAACCAGATCGCATAGCGTCGGGCCGAAAATCCGGCCTCTTCAAGCTGGGCGATGAACTTGGGCAACTCCCAGATCGGGACATATTCCGGGCTGCCAAAACTGTCGAGAATGCGATCTTGTGTCAGGTCTGAGGGCACCGTCATCTGTGCATCTTCGCGCGCCGAGGCTTCTGGATTAACCCCTTGCGCAAGATCCCAGATCTTGGCCTCGGTCAACACCCACGCACCTTCCTCAAGCTGCGCCGACGTGGCGCTGATGCGGCGCAGGGGTTTGCCGTCCGGCGCAAAGTCGTAAAAGCTGGGCGCATAGAGCGTGCCCAGATCAGAACTGGCGCGGGCCGCATAGATCACCGTCTGCCCCTCTGCCGCGCTCTGCCGCAACCACAACCCCTCCGAGGCAATCGCCAGATCCGACGACGCCTGCCCGGAATAGCTGTTGACCAGATCGTGATGTCGTTTTGACGTCGCCGCCACGAGCGGATTACCCACCGCCAACCCCAAAAGGCCAATGGCAAGCGCCACCGCCGCCGGAGCCAGGAGCCCCTGAAGCGCCGAGCGGCCCGAGGCACGCAGCACCACCAGTTCCGACGTCCTCGCCAGCCGCAGGAAAAGCCCCACCGAGGCAAGAATCATCACCAGCGGAATGATCTCGTAATAGGCTTCCGGCAGCTTCAGCAGCACGATGCCCAACACCTGACCGAATGCCAGTTCGGGGAAGTCCCCCAATTCATCCATCAGATCAATCAGTCCCAACATCACCACAAGCGTGACGGTGACCCCGAGAAAACTCATGAAAAAGCGACGGCCGAAATAGCGCTCCAGAATCATGACGCCACCTCTGCCGAGCGGCGACCGCGCCCCGTCAACCGTCGCCAGACGCCCGGATGGCTGGCAATGGACAATAGCAGCCCCGAAAGAACCAGCCCCAGCAGAACCGGCACATAGAGCAGCGGCCAGAGCGCTCCATTCAGCAGAACCGGGGCCACCACGATGCTCTCGACAATCTTGATCCCCACCAAAAGCCCAAAGGCCAAAAGCACCTGACGCCAGACACCAAAGCGGCTATGCGCCCCCACCAGAAGGGTGCAGAATCCCACCAGCGCCGCGATGACACACAAGAGCGCAGCCGTGATCCGGCCATGGGTCTGTGACATGACCGTGCCATAGGTTGTCCCGGTGCGGGTCGCCACAGCTTCGGGATCACGCAGCATCTCGAGTGTGTTGGCAAAGGCCACCTCATCGAGATTGACCACATCACGACTGACAAGACTGCTGATGTCATAGGAAAAATCATCGAAATAGGTCGTAAAGAGCCGGTTCTGATCGGCACGGATATTCTGGGCCAGCCCGGAGACCATAACCAAACGTGTGCCGCCGCCCTCTTGTACCAGATAGGCGCGCGACGAGGTATAGGTGACGGGGGCCTCTTGATCACGTCGGTCGGACAGGAACACATCGCGCAATTCGCCCGTCTGAGTGATCTCGCGAATATAGAAGGTGATTCCGGGGGCAGGGTGCAGGAATTCGCCTTCGCTCAACAGCTTGGCCGAGATGTTGCGCGACACCTCATCTTGGCGCAGACGCAATTGGCTCAGGCTCCCGGGGATGAGGTAATGCGCCAGCAGCGACATCATCACCGCAACAATCACGCCAAAGACCAGAACCGGGCGCGTCAATCGCAGCGGCGAATAGCCCGTGGCCTGCATCACCGTCAATTCGCTCTCAGAGGAGAGACGGTTCACCACATAGACCGCCGCGGCAAAGGCCGCGATGGGCAGGACAACGCCAATCACTCCCGGCAAGGTCAGTGCCGTGAACTCTACAAAGACCCATGCGGGCTGGCCATCCCCGATCAGCCGGTCAAACATGCGCACCGCCTTGTTGATCCAGACGATCGACACCAGAACGAGCGCAAAAAAACCGAACAGAACCATGAATTGCGACAGCATGTACCTGTCGAATCTGGTCACTCTTATCCCCCATGGCAGCAGACTTGTCGGGCAACCTAGCCGAATTGATTGCGGGGGAAAACTGCTAACTGGTCATTGGCGGCAAGCCGCGCTAGGTCTTGGAAAAGCTGAACCATGAGGAGTTCCCGATGACCCGACCCCTGCCTGTTGTCTTTGCCGAGACCGATCTGGATGCACTGGCCACGGTGCCGGGCCGCATTGCGGTGATCATTCCACCCGAAGGCAAGCTGGACGCAGGCGCGCGGCGCATCAACCGCATGACGCGCGGTGCGCTCGCCCGGCTGATCGAGGCGGCAGCCTTGAACGATAAAAAACCCGGCGACGTGATCACGATCAACTGGCCTGCCGGAATGGCCGCAGAGGCGGTGGATGTGGTGATCCTGCCGCGCAGCGCCAGCCCCGCCGAGAGCCGTCGCGCAGGCGTCAGCCTGGGCCGGATCAAAGGCGACAAACCATTGCTCATTCTCGGCGCCGCGCTACGCCGCCCGGTGGACGTGATTTTGGGGGCGCTGCTACGGTCCTACGAATTCACAACCCACAAGACACCTTCCAAGACCGCCAAGGACAAGACAGATCCGGGTGCCATCACCCTGATGACCGGCAAACCAGATGAGGTCCGGACCGAGTCCGCTCCAGTGCTGGCACTTGCCGAGGGGGTGTTTTTTACCCGCGATCTGGTCAGCGAGCCAGCCAATCACCTGACCACCACGGAATTTGCCAATCGCATCGCCGCGATGCAGGATCTGGGGCTCAAGATCACCATCCTCGAAGAAAAGGACATGGAAAAGCTCGGCATGGGCGCAATCCTGTCGGTGGGTCATGGCAGCGCCAGCCCGTCGAAACTGGCCGTGATGGAATGGCTGGGCGGACCCAAAGGCGAGGCGCCGCTGGCTCTGATCGGCAAAGGTGTGGTGTTTGATACCGGCGGCATCAGCCTCAAGCCCGCGGCCGGCATGGAAGAGATGACCATGGACATGGGGGGCGCGGGCGTCGTCGCGGGCGTCATGCGCACGCTGGCGCTGCGTAAGGCCAAGGCAAATGTCGTGGGCCTTGTGGGCATCGTGGAAAACATGCCGTCGGACCGTGCCACCCGTCCCGGCGATGTCGTCACCTCAATGAAGGGTGACACCATCGAGGTCATCAACACCGACGCCGAAGGGCGGCTCGTTCTGGCCGATGTGATGTGGTATGCACAGGAAACCTACAAACCGCGTGGCATGATTGATCTGGCCACCCTCACCGGTGCCTGCATCGTGGCCTTGGGCCATGAAAATGCCGCCGTGCTCAGTAATGACGATGGGCTTTGCAATGCCTTCCTGCGCGCGGCCAAAACCGAGGGCGAGGGCGCGTGGCGTCTGCCTCTTGGGCAGGGCTATGCCGATATCATCAAGAGCCAGATCGCGGACGTCAAGAACTCTGGCGGGCGGCCGGCGGGTACGATCACGGCGGCGGAATTCCTGCATCGTTTCGTGCAGGACGGCATGCCTTGGGTGCATCTCGACATCGCGGGCGTCGCCAGCGTCAAGGCCGACACCACCTATGCCCCCAAGGGTGCAACCGGCTGGGGTGTTCTGGCGCTCAACCGACTGGTGGCGGATCTGCTCGAGGAGAGGTGATGGGCGCCGCCTATTTCTATCATCTGACGCGCCAACCGCTCGAGGCGACCTTGCCGATGCTCTTGGATAAATCCTTGAGCGTGGGCTGGCGTGTGGTGGTGCGTGGCCGGGACAGGGCACGGATGGTCTGGCTGGATGAACGCCTTTGGCTGGGGCCCGAGGACGGCTTTCTGCCGCATGGCCTATCCGGCGGGCCGCAGGATGCCGATCAGCCGGTGTTGCTGACGACTGACAGCGCGCGGCCCAATGGCGCGGTCTGCCTGATGGCGATTGATGCGGCAGAGGTCAGCGCCGAAGAGGTGCAAATGCTGGACCGGGTCTGCATCCTCTTTGACGGCAATGACGATGCGGCGGTTCAGGCGGCGCGCAGCCAGTGGAAGACCCTGACCGGTGCCGGCTGCACCGCTCAGTATTGGTCCGAGGCGGGTGGCCGCTGGGAGAAGAAAGCCGAGGCGTGAGCAGGGTCAGGTCTGGACCGTCGCTGACATTTGACCCGATGACCAAAGCGCGGCACGTGCCGCCGCGCAGCGCATCGCTTGCCAGCCAAGGCATAGTCCAGTCCAAATCCACTCTTTGAAATGTGGACCGCCTCGCATGTTCGTCCCGATTTCAACCAGAATACTTGTTACGCCGGGCGAGGATGTGAGGCGGGCCCGCAGATTCTGCCTCAGAAGGACATGATCCGCGTTTCGTCCGCCAAGAGGCGCACGGCCACCGCGGGCGGTTTGGCGGCGGTGATCCCGTCGAGCAGGTCGGATCTGTCAACGCCCTTGTTGGGCAGGTAGATGGCGCACACCTCGACTGTGGCCCCGGCGTCCATGATCTTTTGCATCAGACCCTGTGGGCTCATTCCCATCGGCGCTTGCGGGTCGGTGGCACTGGCGGGGGCGTCCTTCAGGGCCAGATCACCGGCGGGGCCGCAGAGCAGCACATAGGAGCTTGCCCCGGCCTGAATCGTCTGGAGGGTCAGAACCATGGCCATCAGCTGCGTTTGCGGCTCTCCACTGGTCAGGATCGTGACCATCTGCTTGGCGTCTTCGGCCATGGCGGGACTGGTCAGCGTGGCAAGGCCAAGGGTGGCGGCCATGATGACATTGCGCATGATGTCCTCTTTCAGACAAAGATGAGTTCGGAATCCTTATTTTATAAGGGGACTCTAGGCCGTGCGCAGAGGCGTTGACCTTGATCTGGATCAAACACATTCGACGTTGTGAATTTATTATGCCCCGCCCCCCAACCGCGCCAGAATCGGGGCGGTGTCGAGCGTGCCAATCGCCCCGGCCACGCGTCCGCGCGGATCGCTGAGCCGTGTGGCGATATAGGCGCTTGCTACCGCGTCCGGCGCATGCCGCATCAGCACCGAGGCGGTGAGAAGCGTTGCGAGGCTCTCGGCATACCAGCGCGCCTGTGCCTCTTCTGGCAGCTTGGGAAAGGTCTGCATATGCGCCCTGAGGGCCGCGTCAAAGCGGCGGTCCTGCCCGGCGACGCTGGCCAGTTCCGCGCTCAACGCCTCACCGGCCAGCGGCTCTTTGCGCAGGGTGCGCAGGATATCAAGGCAGATGACATTGCCCGACCCTTCCCAGATCGAATTGAGCGGCGCTTCGCGATAGAGCATCGGCAGGGGCGTATCCTCGACATAGCCCATGCCGCCCATGGCCTCCATCGCTTCATAGACCACACCAGGGCAGAGCTTGTTGCCCATAAATTTGGCCAGAGCCACGCCAAGGCGGGCAAAGGCGCGGTCCGCGGCCCCCCGCCCGTCAAACGCCCGCGCCACATGCAGACCAAGCGCCAGCGTGCCCTCCCAATCCAGCGCCAGATCGGCCAGAACGGCGCGCATCAGCGGTTGATCAATGAGCCGTTTCTGAAAAACCGAGCGGTGGCAGGCCCAATACTGCGCCTGATCCAGCGCCGCCCGCATCAACCCCGCCGGGGCCATGGCGGTATCGAGCCGCGTGTGATGCACCATCTCGAGAATAGTCCGCAGCCCGGCGCCCTCATCGCCCAGCCGATAGGCGATGGCCCCGTGATACTCGATCTCAGCCGATGCATTGGCGCGGTTGCCCAGCTTGTCCTTTATGCGCTGGATCTGGATGCCATTGCGCCCCCCCTCCAGCCAGCGTGGCACCAGAAAGCAGGTGAGCCCCTCGGGCGCCTGCGCAAGTGTGAGAAACCCGTCCGACATTGGCGCAGAGCAGAACCATTTATGCCCGACAAGGCGATAGGTATCGCCGTCGGGCGTGGCCGTGGTGGCAGTAGCGCGGATGTCCGATCCGCCCTGCTTTTCGGTCATCGCCATCCCCATCGTGGCACCCGGCTTGCGCGCCAGTGGCTTGGGTGCCGGATCATAGGCGCGCGCTGTGAGCTTGGGCACCCAGTCGGCAAAGAGCGCCTTGTCAGCCCGTAGCGCGGGCACGACGGCATAGGTCATGGTCATCGGACAGCAAACGCCCGGTTCCACCTGAGAGGTCATATAGACCATCGCGGCATGGCTGGCATGCCCGCCCCTCGCCCCCTCCCACGCAAGCGCCGCATAGCCCGCGCCGATGCCAACGCGCATCAAATCGTGATAGGCCGGGTGAAACCGCACCTCGTCCCGCCTGCGTCCGCCCGCATCAAAGAGCAACAGTTCGGGCGGATGGCGGTTGGCGGCGCGCCCCGCCTCGAGCAGCGACTCGGTGCCGATGCGCGCCCCGTAAGCGGCCAACACCTCTGGATCGGCCCCTGCCGCCGTCGCATGGGTTTGCAAGCCCGGATCGCCCGCCCAGAGATCGAGATCGCCACGCGGGGCGGGCTGGTTTGTCACCTGATGGGTCTCAAGCCTATCCTGCGCCGGGCTGTCCTGCATTGTGCTCTCCTTTTGCGGGTATGCTAGAGCGGGCAAGGCCACGGCGAAAGGGGATTCACAAAGCGAATCACCTGTGGCATTGTAGGCGAAACGCCCGGCACGAGGCGGAATGATGAGGCAGACCAGAGCATGACACCCCGCAGCCGCCCTTGGGGCCTGTTGATCTTTTTCGTGATCGCCTTCTTTCTGGGGGCCTATTTCACGTTTGCTGCCGTACAGGGGGATTATGGCCTGTTCCGCCGTGCCGAAATCGACGCGCAGAGCGTGGAGTTGCAGGCCCAACTCGACGCGCTTGACGCGCGGGTGGCGCGGATGGAGAACCTAACCCGGCGTCTGTCGGACAGCTATCTCGATCTCGACCTGCTCGATCAGCAGGCACGCGAGGTTCTGGGACTGTTGCGCAGCGATGAGATTGTCATTCGCTGAGGCAGGCGAGGGGCGAGTGGCCTGAAGCGGACATTGGCCCCAACTGGTGAGACGCGCGGTGCCCGTCCGCCGGGTGGGCGCTGCGTCTTCGTCGTCTGGCACTTTATATCTGCCAAACACTCCCGCGATTTCAAGAGACTGCACCGTTGCAAAAGCGGCCGCCCGTCACGCCAGAGGCGTGCCGAGTTAAAGTGGCGCACCTACGGTGCGACGGGACGGGTCATGCCGGAGGCATGCCTTCGGCATGACCGCTGCGCGGCGGCGCGTGCCGCGCCTTGAGTCCGCGCTTTGGAGATTGGGGCAAATGTCCCCTTCAGGCCAAAACCTGCCCTCACCCCGCCTCAGGCGCCGCGCGCGCCCTTCAAGATCGCAGTCCGGTCCAAACTACCGGGTCAGCACCAACAAGCCACCCGTGATTTCGATGCTCGAGAACCGCTGCAAATACGCCATTCCCAGCAATGACTGGCCCATCTCGCCCTCATTCACCACCGCGCGCACATCTGAATGTTGCACCGGCCCCACCGCCAAGCTTTTCAGCCGCACCGGGGCCGTTCGCACCTCGCCATTGGCGGTAAAGGCGCGCCCCATATAGGCCAGCTTTCCGGTGTCGATCCCGATCCGCTCTGCATCGTTTTGGTTCAACACGATCTGGCTCGCTCCCGTATCAACCACGAACCGCACGGGCACACCCTCGACCTCTGCGGTCAGGTAATAATGCCCATCCGGCGCGCGCGGCAGCTCGATCCGATCCTCCGAGACCACGCTCTGCATGGGCCGGACAGTCTGACGGATATCATCCCAGAGCCCGACCACGGCCAGAGCCCCGAGGAAAATCAGCGCCCAGATCATCGCCTGTTGGATCAACTTGCCCAAAGATGCGCGGTTTTGCACCACAAACCACATCAGGATCACCGATCCAAGGATGACGAGATACGTCAACTGCGTATAATCAACCTGTTCCATGGCTCAGATATAGGCGCTCATCCCGCCAGACCAAAGCCGCGCAACCCGTCCAGAACGAATTGCACAGCGAGCGCCGCCAGCAGCATGCCCAAAAGGCGCGTCACCACGTTGATCCCGACCTTGCCAAGCGCGCGTTCCAGCAGGCCAGAGGTCAGAAACATGACAAAGACCAGTGCGATCACCGACAACATCACGCCAATCACCCAGAGCAACCCTTCAGCCCCCGGTTTTTGCCCTGCCAAGAGGATCACCGTGGCAATCGACCCCGGTCCGGCAATCAGGGGAATAGCTATGGGAAAGATTGACGGATCGTCACCGTCTTCTTCTTCTGCCGCATCTGCCTGTCCTTTGCGACGCTGTCCACGCCGCTCAAAGAGCATGTCGAGCGCGGTCAGAAACAGTAACAACCCACCCGCGATCCGAAACGCAGGCATGGAAATGCCGATAAAACTCAGCACCGCCTCACCGAGCGCGGCAAAGAGAATGAGCAGCAGCGCGGAGGTGACACAGGCGCGAATGGCGATCGCTCGACGTCGCGCCGTGTTCATGCCTTGGGTCAGCGCCACAAAGAGGGGCGTCATCCCGATAGGATCAATGATCACAAAGAGCGTTACAAAAGCGGTGATCAGAAATGCGCTGTCCATAGAGGCCTTGCACCATTTTCAGGGTCAAATGCCAAGAGAAAACCGCCCTCACCCCAGATTGCGGGCCAATCCAGATTGCGGGCCAATGGGGTTCAGAAACGTACGGTTCGCCCGCACAAACGTACGGCGCGCCTCAGCTCTCAGCCGCCTCAAGCCGCTCCAACGCTTCCATCCAGAGGGTTTCTGCCAGAGACAGACCCTGCTTGATTTCGGCGTATTTCTTTTGCCATTGGGTCAGCCCGTGGACATCGTCATAGATCTTCGGATCGGCCAGTTTCTCGGCGACCTTCCCTTCCATGCCATGTAGTTTCTCAAGCCGCTCCTCACAGCGTTTCACATCCTGCCGCAGTTTGAGAATCGCATCGCGCGAGGGTCTTTTGACCTTGATTTCCTTGGGTTTTTCGGCTGGTTTTTCCGTGTCCGAACCGCTGAGCAGCATCGCGCGGTAACTCTCCAGATCGCCCTCGTAGGGGGCCACTTCGCCACCCCGCACGAGCCACAGCCGATCCGCCACCAGCCCCAGGAGATGCATGTCATGGCTAACCAGAATGATTGCGCCGCTGTAGGCGGTCAGCGCCTCAACAAGCGCCTCGCGGCTCTCGATATCAAGGTGATTGGTCGGTTCGTCGAGAATCAGCATGTGCGGCGCATCGAGCGTGGCCAGCATCAGCGACAGCCGCGCCTTTTGACCGCCCGAGAGCTTGCCCACCAGCGTTTCCGCCTGTTCCGCGCCAATGCCAAATCCCCCCAGACGCGCCCTCAGTTTGGAGGGCGTTTCGGTGGGACGCATCCGGCGGATGTGGTCGATGGGGGTTTCATCTAGGTGCAATTCCTCGACCTGATGCTGCGCGAAATAGCCCACGCGCAGTTTGGAGGATTTGTGCAACTGCCCTTCAATCGGTTGAAGTTTGCCCGCCAATAGCTTGGAAAGTGTGGATTTTCCTTCACCATTTCGACCCAGCAGCGCGATCCGGTCATCCTGATCAATCCGCAGGTTCAGACGCCGCAGCACCGGCACGCCATCATAGCCCACTGATCCGCTCTCGATCCGCAGGATGGGCGGCGAGAGTTCTTCGGGCGTGGGAAAGGTAAAGCGCTTCAGCGCCGCCTCTTGCGGTGTCGTGATCGGCTTGAGTTTGGCGATCATCTTGAGGCGCGATTGCGCCTGCACGGCCTTGCTCGCCTTGGCGCGGAAGCGGTCGACAAAGCTCTGGAGATGCGCGCGGCGGGCGTCCTGCTTTTTCGCCTCAGAGGCGGCAGCAGCGAGCCGGGCGGCACGGGTTTCCGCGAAAGTCTCGTAACCCCCTTGATAAAGCGTGAGTTTTTTATCCTCAAGGTGCAGGATAGAGCCCACGGCCCGGTTCAAGAGCCCGCGATCATGGCTGATGATCAGCACGGTGTGCGGGTAACGCGCGAGGTAAGTTTCCAGCCACAGCGCGCCTTCGAGGTCGAGATAGTTGGTCGGCTCATCAAGGAGCAAAAGGTCGGGTTGGGAAAAAAGTACCCCTGCCAAGGCCACGCGCATCCGCCATCCGCCGGAAAAGGCGGAGCAGGGCATGAGCTGTTCTTCGTCGGTGAATCCGAGGCCTTTGAGGATGCTGGCAGCACGCGCCTCGGCTGACCACGCGTCGATATCGGCCAACCGCGTCTGGATTTCTGCGATCCGTGCGCCATCGGTCGAGCGCTCGGATTCTTCCATGAGTTCAGTGCGTTCCGTGTCATAGCTCAACACGGTTTGCAGCAAGGAAACCTCGTTTCCCGGCACCTCTTGGGCCACGCCGCCGATGCGCGCGCGCGAGGGCAAGCTGATGCTCCCGCCCTCCAGCGCCAATTCGCCCCGGATCAGGCGAAAGAGGGTGGTCTTGCCCGTGCCATTGCGGCCCACGATGCCAACCTTGTGGCCGTCGGGGATGCTGGCGGAGGCGCTGTCGATCAGGGTACGGCCCGCGACCGAATAGGTGATATCATCAATGTGCAACATGGCCCCCCGCATGCCGTATGTGCGCGCCGCCGTCAATCGCGGCTTTTCAAGGGGCGGTGCGCATGCTATCGGACCCGCGACAAAACGCGGTCGGGCAAGGGGCCGGGCCGGTGAAACCTACGGAAAAGAGGCTGAAATGGCTGTTGAACGCACGCTGAGCATCATCAAACCCGACGCGACCAAGCGCAACCTGACCGGCAAGATCAATGCCAAGTTCGAAGATGCGGGTCTGCGCATTGTTGCGCAAAAGCGCATTCAACTGACGCCGGAGCAGGCGGGTGTTTTCTACGCGGTGCACAAAGCACGGCCGTTCTACGGCGAACTGTGCGAATTCATGGCATCCGGCCCGGTTGTGGTGCAGGTTCTGGAAGGTGAAGGCGCTGTCGCCAAGAACCGCGAAGTGATGGGCGCGACCAACCCTGCGGATGCAGCCGCCGGCACGATCCGCGCGGAATTCGCCGAGTCGGTCGGTGAGAATTCGGTCCACGGTTCGGATGCGCCCGAGACTGCGGCGGTCGAGATTGCCTATTTCTTTTCGGGTCTCGAACTGGTCGGCTGATCTTGAAGTGATGGATTAGGAAAAGGCCGTATCCCATTGGGATGCGGCCTTTTTCATTACTCAGATGCTGGCGTAATCCTGATAGACCGGTGCCGTAATGGGCGTAGGTTGCGGTCGGGGCGCGGATTGCGGGGGCGCGGATTTGGCCCCGGACTTCGGGGGGGTGGCCTGTGGCATGGGACTGCTCCATTATGGGGTGGCAAGCCTTGAACGGCCTGACCTTTGGTTATCCTTACAGGATCGGTAAGTTTCACGGCGCAGCTAGGGCGCAATTGTGGCGAAACTATGGCGAATCAGGCGCTTAGCTGGTCCGCCACGGTGACGCCGTAGCCTTGAAAGCCGTCCATAGCGGCAAGGGCGTCATTCAGGCCTGACAATCCGATGCGTTTGGTGATCAGGCGTTCGGGGTCAAGGTGCCCGGCGGAGATCATGGCGAAGAGGGCGGCAAAGCGGTCAGCCCCCATGCCACGGGTGCCGTGGAGGGTGATTTGGCGGGAATAGACCAGCTCCAGCAGCGGCAATTCGGGGGTCGCGTGGTGGCCAAGGGGCATGCCGATTTGCACATGACGCCCAAGTTTTCGAAGGCTTTTCAATGAGTTGTGGAATGTGTCGGTGATGCCGAGCGCGTCGAGGGACACATGCGCGCCGCCCTCGGTCAGGTCGCGGACCGCAGCACCCACATCCGGGGTTTGGCTGGCATCAAGAGTGAGGTTTGCGCCGAGGGTTTTTGCGATGCGCAAGGCCTCGGGGTTGACGTCCACGGCCAGAACACGGGCCCCGATTGCCGCGCCGATCATGATGGCCGAGAGGCCGACACCGCCGCAACCATGGACGCTAAGCCATTCACCTGGTTGAGTTTTTGCACGATCCACTACAGCGCGAAAGGCGGTGGTGACGCGGCAGCCCATGCCCGCGGCGGCGGCAAAACCCATGGTGTCGGGCAAATGCACAAGGTTGAAATCGGCGCGCGGGATGGCGAGGCGTTCGGCGAAAGCGCCCCATCCGGTAAAGCCGATGACCTGTTGGTGATTGCAGATTGTGGGCTCGCCGCCCCGGCAATCGGGGCAGGTGCCGCAGCCAAGAATAAAGGGCGCCGTGACCCGGTCGCCCACTGCAAAGGCCCGACATTCTGGCCCGATTTCAAGGACTTCGCCCGCGAATTCATGCCCCATGACATGCGGCAGGATGACATCGGGATCGGCCCCTTTCCACGCGTGATGGTCTGAGCGGCAGACGCCACAGGCGCGCACGGCAATCACCGCGCCGTCGCGGGGACACTCGGGATCGGGCACTTCGGTGATTTCGGTGGGGGTATTGTAGCGGGTCAGGAGGGCTGCGCGCATAGGGCACCTTTGGCTGGGGTTCGGCGCAGCCTAGGGTGGGGTGCGAGACAGGGCAAGCGTGTACAGGATGTTCATTTTGTACGCGCGTTTTGTACGCAAATTCCGGTGGGGCCGCCCGCAGGGACAGGCGACCCCGGAGGGACGGGTTTCAGGCGACCATGCGCTCGACCACGTCGCCAAAGGAGGAGGGGGTCGGGACGATGGTGACGCCCGCCTCGGAGAGGATCTCGACCTTTTCTTGCGCCGATTCGCCGAAGGCCGAGACGATGGCCCCGGCATGGCCCATACGCCGCCCTTTGGGGGCGGAGAGACCGGCGATATAGGCGGCCACGGGCTTGGTCATGTGGTCGCGGATATAGGCGGCGGCTTCGGCCTCTTGCGGGCCGCCGATTTCGCCGACCATGACCACGGCGTCGGTACCCTCGTCATTCTCGAACAACTCCAGAATGTCGCGGAAGGAGGAGCCGTTGATCGGATCGCCTCCGATGCCCACCGAGGTGGATACACCGATTCCGCGCTCTTTCATCTGGCTGGCGGCCTCGTAGCCAAGCGTGCCTGAGCGCCCGATGATCCCCACGCGACCGGGTTTGTAGATATGCGGCGGCATCAGACCGGCAAAGGCCTGACCGGGGGTGATGATGCCCGCGCAGTTGGGGCCAATGAGGCGCATCCGCTTTTCCGCCTTGTAGCGGCGCATGTAGCGCTTGACCTTGATCATGTCGCTGGCGGGGATGCCGTCGGCGATACAGACGCAAGTGGTGATGCCGGCATCTGCGGCCTCCATGATGCTGTCGGCGGCAAAGGGGGGCGGGACGAAACAGATCACGAGATCGGCGCCGGTTTCGGCCACGGCCCCTTTGACGGTGTTGAACACGGGCAAGCCGTTGTGCTTGGTGCCGCCCTTGCCGGGGGTCACGCCGCCCACGACGTTGGTGCCGTGATTGATCATGTCCTGCGTATGAAAGCTGCCGATGCGGCCCGTGAGGCCGGTCACGAGAACGCGGCTGTTCTTGTCGATGATAATGGCCATCATGCGGCTCCCTTGACGGTGTTTTTCGTGTCGGACCAGGCGCGGACCACGAGATCGGCGGCTTCGGCGAGGGTTTCGGCGGTCAGGATCGGCAGGCCGCTTTCGGCGATCAGCTTGCGGCCCTCTTCGACATTGGTGCCTGAGAGGCGAACGACGAGGGGCAGGGTGAGGTTCAATTCGCGCACCGCGCGGATGACGCCCTCGGCGATCCAGTCGCAGCGGTTGATGCCTGCAAAGATATTGACGAGAATCGCCTCGACATTGCGGTCGTTGAGCACGGCGCGAAAGGACATGAGCACGCGCTCGGGGCTGGCGCCGCCGCCCACGTCGAGAAAGTTGGCCGGTTCGCCGCCTGCCATCTTGATCATGTCGAGCGTGGCCATGGCGAGGCCCGCGCCGTTGACGATACACCCGATTTCACCGGTGAGACCGATATAATTGAGGCCACGGTCAGAGGCGAAGGTTTCGCGGGAGTCTTCTTGGCTCTTGTCGCGGAGTTCCGAGATTTCGGGACGGCGGAAGAGGGCGTTATCGTCAAAGCTGACCTTGGCATCTAGCGCCATGATTTCGCCCGAGGTGGTGACGACGAGCGGGTTGATTTCCACCATATTGGCGTCGGTTTCCTCCATCATTTTGTAACAGCCGATGATGGTCTTGACCGCCTGCGGGATGAGGGCGGCGTCAAGACCCAAGGAAAAGGCGATTTCGCGCGCCTGAAACGCCTGCATCCCCACCGCCGGATCGACCACGGAGCGAATGATCGATTCGGGTTCCTGCGCGGAAATTTCCTCGATCTCCATGCCGCCCTGACCGGAGGCCACGACGACGACGCGCTCTTCCTTGCGGTCCATCACGAAGGCCAGATAGATTTCCTGCGCGATGCTGGTGGCCTCTTCGATATAGAGGCGGCTCACGAGTTTGCCTTGGGGTCCGGTTTGATGGGTCACGAGCATACGGCCCAGCATCCATTGCGCGGCCTCGGAAATCTCGGTCTCGTTCTTGCAGATGCGCACGCCGCCTGCCTTGCCGCGTGCGCCGGAGTGGATCTGGGCCTTGACCACCCAACGGTCGCCGGAAAGCTCGGAGGCGCGGTAGACCGCCTGTTCGGGGCTATAGGCGATGCCGCCGCGCGGCACCTGCACGCCAAAGCGTTTCAAGAGTTCCTTGGCCTGGAATTCGTGGATATCCATTTTTGTAGTCCTCCCTGTGTTGGTTGGCCTTATTGGGTTGGCCTCTTAGCCTTTGGCGGCGATGGCGTCGGCGACGCTAATGACGTTGTTGGCCATACGCTCGGATGCCGCGTCGATCATCTTGCCGTCGAGGCTGGCGGCGCCTTTGCCTTGGGCTTCGGCCTTGCGCAGTTCTTCGATGATGCGGCGGGCGCGGGTGACTTCGGACTCGGGGGGCGAGAAGACATCATTGGCGAGCGCGATCTGGCTGGGGTGGATGGCCCATTTGCCCTCGATCCCCAAGGTGGCGGCGCGTTTTGCTGAGAGCGTGTAGCCGTCGGGGTCGGAGAAATCGCCGAACGGGCCGTCGATGGCGCGCAGGCCATAGGCGCGGCAGGCGACGGTCATGCGGCTGAGCGCGAAGTGCCATTGGTCGCCGGGGTAATCGGGGTTGAGGCCGCCGATCACCACGGTGCGGGCGCGGTTTGAAGCGGCGTAATCCGCGACGCCGAAATGCAGCGCTTCGAGCCGTCCGGGGGCCGCGGCGATCGCCTCGACGTTGGCCATGCCAAGGGCGGTTTCAATCAGCGCCTCAAGGCCGATGCGGTGGGTAAAGCCCATTGCCGTCTCGATCTGGCTGACCATGGTTTCGACGGTGTAGAGATCGGCGGGCACGCCCACCTTGGGGACAAGGATGGTGTCAAGATGCTGACCTGCCTGTTCCACAATCTCGACCACGTCGCGATACATGTAATGGGTATCGAGCCCGTTGATGCGGATGGAGATGGTCTTGCCCTTGGCTTTCCAGTCGATGTCATTGAGCGCCTGAATGATATTGGCGCGGGCCTGCACTTTGTCGGGGGGGGCGACGGCATCCTCAAGGTCAAAGAAGATGTAATCGACGTCCGAATCCGCCGCCTTGTCGATCATCGACGGGCTGGAGCCGGGCACGGCGAGTTCCGAGCGTTGCAGGCGTTGCTTTTTCAGCGGGTGAAGCGTGTAGCTCATGTAAGTCCCCGATCAGGCGGCGCGGGCGGATGCGACGCGCACCTGCCGGGTGGGGGTGGAGGCACGGAAATGTTCCTGTGCGGCAGCGATACCGCAGCCCGGTTCAATCGCAGCCCCGGCATCGCAGAGCGCCATTTCGGCGGCGGAAATCGCACCGCAGAGCATCACCGGGTTGAGCGAGCCCAAGTGACCGATGCGGAAGGCGCGGCCTGCGAGTTTGGCGAGGCCCGAGCCGAGCGAGGTCTGGTATTTGTGATAGGCGGTGGCGATGACGTCGCGGGCATCGACGCCCTCGGGCGTGTAGATGGCCGACACGGTGTCGGAGTGCCATTCCGGGCCATGGGCCACGAGGCGGCAGCCCTGCCATTCGGCAATCGCGGCGCGCACGCCGGTGGCGAGGCGGTGGTGACGGTCCCACACACTCTCCATCCCAGCCGCGAGCAGCATGTCGAGCGAGCAGCGGAGGCCACGAAGGAGTTGCGTGGCCGGGGTATAGGGGAAATAGCCGGTGTCATTCAGCTTGATCATGTCGGCAAAGCTGAAGTAGCAGCGCGGCATTTTGGCACGCTCATGGGCGGCGAGCGCCTTGTCGCTGACGCCCAAGAGGCCCAGACCGGCGGGCAGCATGAAGCCCTTTTGCGAGCCTGCGACGGCGAGGTCGACGCCCCAATCCTCCATCTCGAATTCAATCGAGCCGATGGAGCTGACACCATCCACGAAGAGGAGCGCGGGGTGGTTTGCCGCGTCAAGGGCCGCACGAATGGCGGCGATGTTGGAGGTGACGCCGGTCGCGGTCTCGTTATGGGTGGCAAAGACGGCCCTAATCTTGTGCGCCTTGTCGGCGGCGAGTTTCGCGGCGTAGTCCTCAACCGGCACGCCCTTGCCCCAGTCCACCTCGCAGAGGTCCACGTCGAGGCCCAAACGCTCGGCCATATCGACCCAAAGCATTGAAAACTGACCGAAACGCGACATGAGCACGCGGTCGCCGGTGTTGAGCGTATTGGAAATCGCGGCCTCCCATGCGCCGGTGCCGGAGGTCGGATAGACAAAGACGCGGCCATGGGTCAGGCGGAACGCTTTTTTCAGGTCCGACAGGAGGGGCAGGATGAAATCGCCAAAGTCTGGCGCGCGCATATCCTCCATCGGGATGTTCATCGCGCGGCGCACCTCGTCAGGCACATTGGTGGGTCCGGGAATAAAAAGATGCGGGTTGCCGTTCATGTCTGTCCTCCTTCAGGCTTGGCCCTTTATGCGGGGGGCGCGGACATGGCGTAATGCCCGCGCGCATGGAAAAGCGCGGCTATGCGAGGGGCTGATTGCCCCGGTGGGTAGGGGCAGCCTACCCGGTGGTGGATTGGCGGTATGCCGTTGCATCCTAAAAAATCGTTTGATTTCAGGACGTTCCTTGGTCTTGTATAAAGGGGCAGGAGGAGGAGCCCGTGCGCGATATGGAAGAGGCGACCTTGGAGGACGCAAAATTGGACGTGCCCGAGGTGATCGTGGCCGACCGGCAGGCGATTGTCTGTCAGGGGTTGGGATCATTGGTGGCGCAGATTGCGGAGGTGCGTCTGGGCCCGTTCGCCACGGACCTTGCAAGCCTGCGCAAGGCGCTGGGCGAGCGGCCGGGGCGGGTGATCCTTGTTCTGGGGGTGCGGCTCGCGGATGCTGATTTAGGCCGGGTGCTGGAGATGCTGCGGCGCGATCATCCGCGTGTGATGGTGGTGGTGGTGGCCGAAGAGGCCGAGTTCGCATTCATCCGCACGGCGGTGAAGGCGGGCGCGCATTCGGTCTGCATGATGGGGCAGGTTTTGACCAGCCTGCCGCGCGTTTTGGGCCATCTGGTCGAGGGGCATAGCATCCTGCCAGTGGAGATTCTCAAGCGGTTGATGGGCGAGCAGGGCGATTCCCTGACCCGGCGCGAGCATGAGATATTGGGGCTCTTGGTGGATGGGCTGACGAATTTCCAGATTTCGGCGCGGCTGGGGCTCTCGGAGAATACGGTCAAGTATTACCTTAAGGCGATTTACCAGAAGCTCGATGTGAATTCGCGCGGTGGGGCCATCGCGAAATATGTGGCGGGGACGTATTGAGGGGAGACTCAGGCGGCGCTACGCGCCTTGATTCCGCGTGGAGGTGAGTGCTGCGGATGACCGCGAAAATCCCCCCTCAGTCCACCACCGTCACCAGGTGCCACCGCAGCGCATCGTTGGGCACCGGATCGAAATGGGTCACGCGGTTGGAGAGCACCACCAGTTGCGTGACGTGAAAGGGAATGAGCGTGCCCGAATTCATCGCCAGATATTCCTGTGCCTCGATATAGAGCGCGCGCCGACGCTCGAAATCAAGCTCGGCCCGGGCGGTTTCGATCAGCCGGTCGAAATCGGGGCTGGTGTAATGGGTCTCGTTCCATTTGGCAGAGGAGTGAAATGCCTCATTCAGGGCCTGATCGGCGGGGCGCTCGCCCCAAGAGGTGCTGAAGGCGTCCTTTTTCATCCAGACATTCGACCAGTAACCATCGGCGGCGGCGTTGATCAGGTTGACGCGGATCCCCGCCCGCGCCGCCTGTTCCTGAAAGGTAACGCCGATCACCGGCCAACTGGGATCGAGCACTGAGACATGCACATCAATGTCGAGCCCATCCGGGTATCCCGCCTCGGTCAAAAGGGCGCGGGCGCGCTCTGGATCAGCGGGACACTCCATCTCGGCGCGGTATTGGTCATTGGGGGCCACGGGCGTGTCGCAGGAAATCACCCCGCCACCATCGAGGGCCAGTTGCAGCATCTCGTCGCGGTCCACGGTGAGGCGCAGCGCCTGACGCACGCGGGGATCGTCAAACGGCGGCACATCGGTACGAAAGGCCAGTCCCATCCAGTTGCCGGTGGGAATTTCCAGTAATTGATAATGCAGCGATTTGTCCAGCGCCCGACGCAAGAGCGGGACGATGCCGCGTTCCATGTCCAATTGCCCGCTGAGAAAGGCCTGAAGCCGGGCCTGCGCATCGGGCACGCCGATGACCTCGATCCGTTCCAGCCTTGGCGGCCCTTCCCAATAGTCCTCATTGGCGATGAGCACGGTGATGCCATCGGGGTCGAATTTCTCGACCTTGAAGGGTCCGGTGCCGATGCCGCTCTGGTCGATGGTGTCGCCCGAGTCTTGGGGGATGATGCGCAGGCGGGGGTCCATCAATTGCAGCGGCAGGTCGGCAAAGGGCGAGTCGAGCTGCATTTCGACGCTGAGCGGTCCGGTGGCGGTGATGCGGGTGATCATCTTGACCGCCGCGCGGGCCGGGCTGCCGTAATCGGGGTCGATGACGCGCTTGATCGAATAGACCACGTCGCCCGCATCGAGCGGGCTACCGTCGTGAAAGAGCACACCATCGCGGATCTGAAAGGTCCAGAGCGTGCCATCGGCGTTAGGGGTCCAGGAGGTGGCGAGGTCCGGCGCGGGCTTGCCGCCGCGACCGGGGCGCACGAGGCGGCTCTGGATTTTCTCGATGATCTGGAGCACCCGGCCCTTGGAGGCGGGATCGAGGCTCGATTGTGCGCCGAAGCCCACGTTATGGGCATGGCGAAACGTGCCCGTGGGCGCGGCCCCGGCGGGGGTGGCGAGCAGAAGGCACAGGATCGAGAGCAGAACGGGCCGCATGGACATCTCTCCGCGAGGGGTGCTGCGACTGTGGCAAGGCTGGCCGCGAAAATCAAACCTTTCGGGTGAGTTTCGCATCACGTTTTGGCGGGCGTAACGGGCATCAGGAAAGTTGAAATTTCCTCATGCCAGCGCTTGACGGGGGGGCGGACCCGTCATAGAAGCGCGGAACGTTTGGGGCTGACCCCAAGCGTGCTGCGGGCGGTTGTAGCTCAGTTGGTTAGAGTACCGGCCTGTCACGCCGGGGGTCGCGGGTTCGAGCCCCGTCAACCGCGCCACCGCAGACATCAAAGGCCCCCGCTATCGCGGGGGCCTTTGTGTTTGGGGGGGATTGGTTTGGGGGATTGGGTCTGAGAGAGCCGACCTGACCAAGCTCTGGCCAAGCTCTGGCCAAGCTCTGGCCAAGCTCTGGATTGACGATTTTGGGATTGACGGGCGCGCGGGGGGCGCTTATGCAGCCTCCCACGCGCGGTTGTAGCTCAGTTGGTTAGAGTACCGGCCTGTCACGCCGGGGGTCGCGGGTTCGAGCCCCGTCAACCGCGCCACTTTCCCCCCTTTTTGCCTTATAAACCCGCCTTTGCGGATCACTCTGCGGCGGCGATGCTCTGGTTTGCGAACTGCGGCATCACCTTGTCGATGAAGAGTTGCAGCGAGCGTTTCTGGCGCTCCATATCCAGCCCCATCGAGGCGTAGTAGATGAAGGCATCGACGCCAAGCGCCTCGTATTGCCGGACTTTATCGGCCACGGTGTCGGGGCTGCCGAAGGCGAGATTTTCCTCGAGCATGGCGGGGTCGGTGCGGGCGTTGCCTTCGAGTTCCGCCAGTGGGACGGGATCGGGGAAGCCATTGACCACCTCGCCGCGTTTCATCATCAGGTTGCCGAATTGACCCAGCACGCGGCGCAGCGCGGCCAAGGACGCCTGCCGGTCGTCCTCGGTCTCATAGACCGCCGTGTGGCGCATGAGCGCCCAGCGTCCGTCATAGCGGCCGCCGTTTTTGGCAATCGCGGCGTCGAGCCGGGCGCGGTAATTCTCGGCCTCGGAGAAGGGCATGGTGAGCGGCCAGCTCATGATGTCGCAGCCATGCTCGACCGCGTAATCAAAGGTGATGGGCGCGCGGGCGGCGACCCAGATTGGCACCTCCTGTTGCACCGGTTTGGGGCAGGAGGTGGCGGTTGGGAACTGCCAGTATTCGCCGTCATGGGCATAGTCGCCCGCCCAGAGGCGTTGCACCACGGGCAGCGATTCCTGCATGTAGCGCCAGCTATCGGGCTGAGCGAGACCGGGCATCATACGGTCAAACTCGCGCTGATAGGCGCCCGAGCCGATGCCGAATTCGAGCCGCCCATCGCTCAGGAGATCGAGCATCGCGGCCTCACCGGCGAGGCGGATGGGATGCCAATAGGCGGCGTTGACCACGCCCACGCCCAAGCGGATGCGGCTGGTATGCTCGCCCCACCATGTCAGGATCTGAAAGGGGTTGGGGGCGATGGTCATTTCCAGCGCGTGATGTTCGGCCGCCCAAGCGATTTCAAAGCCGCCCGCCTCGGCCATTTGGACCATTTCGAGGGTATGGTCGCGCAGCGCCTTCATATCCGCCGAAGGATCGAGCCGTTCGAGATTGATTGCGAGGTGGAATTTCATGCCGGTCTCCTGTGATCAGCGCATTTGAAAGGGGTTGGCCATGGGATCGTCGGACATGTTCATCCAGACGGTCTTGGGCCGTGTGTAATCATAGAGCGCCTGAAAGCCGCTCTCGCGGCCATAGCCGCTGGATTTCGTGCCGCCGAATTCGGCAATCGGGCTGATGGCGCGGTAGGTGTTGACCCAGACGATACCGGCGCGCAGGGCGCGCGACAGGCGCAGGGCGCGGGCGTTGTCGCGGGTAAAGACGCCTGCGGCAAGGCCGTGTTCGGAGCCATTGGCGAGGGTCAGCGCCTCGGCCTCGGTTTTGAACCGCAGCACCGAGAGGACCGGGCCGAAAAGCTCGGTATCGACGATGCGCAGGTCGGGGGAGGGGCAATCGAGGATGGTCGGCTCGAAGAACATCTCGCCCGCCGCAGACCGTTTGCCACCGCAGATGAGCCGCGCGCCTTGGGTCTGGGCATGGGCCACCTCGCGCTCGATATGATCCAGTTGCGCGCGGGTGCAGAGGGGGCCCATCTGCGTGGCCTCGTCCATCGGATCGCCGATGCGGATGCTGCGGGCGATGGCGCTGAGGCGGGTGAGGAAATCGTCGGCAATATCCTCATGCACAATCAGACGCGAGCCTGCGACGCAGCTTTGGCCGGAGGCGCCGAAGATGCCCGCGACCGCGCCGTTCACGGCACTTTCGATGTCGGCATCGGCAAAGACGACAAAGGGGGATTTGCCGCCCAACTCAAGGCTCACCTGCGCGAAATTCTGGGTGGAGTTCGTGAGGACATGGCGCGCCGCCTTCGGCCCACCGGTGAAGCTGATCCTCGCCACAAGCGGATGCGAGGTGAGCACGCGACCGCAAGGGTCGCCATGGCCGGTGACGATATTGACGACGCCGTCGGGGATGCCTGCCTCGGCGATCAACCGCCCGAATTCGAGGATCACGGCGGGGGCGTGTTCCGAGGTCTTGAGCACGAGGGTATTGCCTGCGGCCAAGGCCGGGCCGAGTTTGACCGCCGTCAGGAAAAGCTGGCTGTTCCACGGCACGATGGCAGCCACCACGCCCAAGGGTTCGCGGTGGGTAAAGACAAACATATCCGGCTTGTCGATGGGGAGGGTTTCGCCGGTGATCTTGTCGGCGGCCCCGGCGTAGAACTGGAGGAATTCGGCGATATATTTGGCCTGCCAGCGGGTTTCCTTGAACATCTTGCCGGAATCGCGGGTCTCGATTTCGCCCAAGTGTTCGCTGTGCTCGGCCAGAAGATCGCCCAAGCGGCGCAGACATTGGCCGCGCGCGGTGGGGGTCATGCGCGACCACGGGCCGTCGTAGCAGGCGCGATGCGCGGCCTCAACGGCGCGGGTCACGTCGGCCTCGGTCGCCTCGGGGGCGGTGGCCCAAACCTCGCCGGTGGCGGGGTTGAAGGTGTCAAACCGGCCACCGTCCGAGGCATCGACCCAAGCGCCGTCGATCAGCATTTGATAGTGCGTGGTCATCACAGGCCCCTTATTCCGCAGCACAGCGGGCGGTGTCGTTGGGGACAACCCGGTGATAGCCGCCGTCGCGCCACGCGAGCGGCGCGGCCCCTGCGTCAAACACGCTGGTGACAGTGCCGATGACGATGAGATGGCTGCCAGAGGGCACGCTTTGCGCCATGTCGCAGGCAAAACCCGTGGCCCCTTCGAGCAGGGGGGCGGTGCCCGGTGTGCCGTAGCAGTCGATGCCGGAAAAACGGTCGGTGATCCAGCCGTCATGCCGCCCGGCAAAGCGGTCGGCGATGTCGGTGCTGCCTTCGGGCAGGATATTGACGCAAAAGCGGCCATTGGCGGCCACGGCGCGGGCGATGCGGCTCTCGCCATGCAGGCAAACGAGGACCGAGGGCGGATCGGCGGAGACCGAGGCAAAGGCGCTGACCGTGGCCCCGAAACGGCCCATCGGCCCATCGGTCGTGACCACCGTCACCGAGGCTGCGACCTGACGCATGGCGCTGACAAAGCCAGCTCTGTCGACGGGGGAGGGGCTATTGGGGTGCATGGTCATGTCCTTTGCCTGTGAGTGCGGCCTCATCAGGCTGACATGAATGCAGAGTTTTTGAAAACGAATTGTTTTGCTGTATATGTGCGGAAAACTCGAATTGACGGGAGGCGGCGGGTGTTTGCACTTGCAGCATTGTGGATTCCTGCCAAGTGATTGCGCTAACTTGGAAAAACGGGCTTGTTTGCGGGTTGCGAATCCGTGTCAGGCTGGAATACCAGACACCAATGCGCCGCGATGGCGGGTTCGAACAGAGTAGGGCGCCCACGCCCAAAAGGGAGAGAGACATGACAGCAGGACGGGTCAATCCGAGCTTTCGGTTGGAAGATCAGGGGATTTCGGGGCTGGGCAAGGTCCATTACAACCTGATGGAACCTGCGTTGGTCGCGGCCTCGGTGCAGCGCGGCGAGGGGGAATTGGGGCAGGGCGGCACTTTGTTGGTCAGCACTGGCGAATTCACGGGCCGCTCGCCCAAGGACAAGTTCACGGTCCGCACGCCCACCACGGAAAACACGATCTGGTGGGACAACAACCTAGCCATGTCGCCGGAGCATTTTGAGCAGTTGCACAAAGACATGCTCGCCTATCTGGCGGGGCGCGAAGTGTTTGTGCAGGATCTGATCGCGGGTGCGGACCCCGCGCACAGCATCAATGTGCGGCTGGTCAATGAGTTGGCGTGGCACAACCTCTTTATCCGCCACATGCTGCGCCGCCCGGAGCGCGAGGCGCTGGATCATTTCGTGGCGGATTACACCGTCATCAACTGCACCGGGTTCAAGGCGGACCCGGAGCGGCATGGGTGCCGGTCAGAGACGGTGATCGCGGTCAATATCGACGCGAAGCTGATCTTGATCGGCAATACGGAATACGCGGGTGAGAACAAGAAATCCATCTTTGGCCTGATGAATTACCTGCTGCCCGAAAAGGGCGTGATGCCGATGCATTGCTCGGCCAACCATGCCAAGGACGACCCCGAGGATGCGGCGGTGTTCTTTGGTCTGTCGGGCACGGGCAAGACCACGCTTTCGGCCGATCCCAACCGGACTTTGCTGGGCGATGACGAGCATGGCTGGTCCGATAAGGGCACGTTCAATTTCGAGGGTGGATGCTATGCCAAGACGATCCATCTGAGCCCGGAGGCGGAGCCGGAGATCTATGCCACCTGTTCGATGTTCGGCACCGTGATCGAGAATATGGTCTATGACGCGGAGACGCGCGAATTGGACTATGAGGATTCGAGCCTCACCGAGAATATGCGCTGCGCCTATCCGCTGGATTATATTCCCAATGCTTCGGCCACCGGGCTTGCGGGACATCCGCGCAATGTGGTGATGCTGACCTGTGATGCGTTTGGCGTGTTGCCGCCGATCGCGCGGTTGACCCCGGCGCAGGCGATGTATCATTTCCTGTCGGGCTTTACCGCCAAGATGGCCGGGACCGAGCGGGGCCTGACCGAGCCGCAGCCGGTGTTTTCCACCTGTTTCGGTGCCCCCTTCATGCCGCGCCGCCCGGAAGTTTACGGCAACCTCCTGCGCGCCAAGATCGAGAGCCAGGGCGCGTCCTGCTGGTTGGTGAATTCGGGCTGGACCGGCGGGGCCTATGGCACCGGATCGCGGATGCCGATCAAGGCGACGCGCGCGCTCTTGACCGCTGCGCTTGATGGATCGCTGAACGGGGTTGAGTTCCGCAAGGATGCGAACTTTGGCTTTGACGTGCCGGTGTCGGTGCCGGGCGTGGCGGATGTTCTGCTTGAGCCGCGCCGCACATGGAATGATCCGGCGGCCTATGATGCGCAGGCGGCGAAACTGGTGGCGATGTTCGCCGAGAATTTCGCGCAGTATCTGCCGCATGTGGACGAGGAGTTGCGGGCGGTGGCGCTGGGCTGAGGCGAAGGCGGCACGGCGGCAGGTTTTGGCCTGTTGCTGACCTTGGCCCAGAGCACCTAAGCGCGGAGTCAAGGCGCGTAGCGCCGCCGCGCAGCGCCCGTCCGCTCGCTCGGGCGGGCGCTTTTGCGAGGTCTCAACACACTGATAACGCGAAAGTATTTTACAGGCATAAAGTGCCAGCCGATAAGGTCCCAGCGCCCACCCGGCGGACGGGCCCCGCGCGGCTCACCACTAGAGGTCAATGTCAGCAACAGGCCCATTACCTCACAGCGATACCCCGTCAGGGGCGCAGCAGAATTTTGCCGTGATGTTCGCCCGCTTCCATCAGGCGATGCGCCTCTGCCGCTTTGGCCATGGGTAGAACCCGGTGCGTTACCGGGCGCAATTTGCCGCTGGCAAAGAAGGGCCAGACCGTTTCGCGCAGCGCCTCGGCCACCTGCGTCTTAAAGCTCTCGGGGCGTGAGCGCAGGGTGGAACCGGTATAGCTGAGGCGTTTGAGCATCACCGGCATGAGATCAATCTCGACCTTCGAGCCCATGTTGAAGGCCAGTTGGATGATCCGCGCATCATGGCGTGCGGCCTTGATGTTGCGCGCCACATAGTCGCCGCCAATGATGTCGAGAATTATGTCGGCCCCGCCCGCCTCTCGGGTGAGGGCCACGAAATCCTCGCTGCGGAAATTGATGGCGCGGTCGGCCCCCAGAGAGGTAACAAATTCGGCGGCGTTGGCATCGCCCACCGTGGTCAGCACGGTCAGTCCCATAACCTTGCCCAATTGGATCGCCGTTGATCCGATGCCGCCCGCGCCGCCATGCACGAGGAAGATGCCGTCCTTGGGCAAGGCGTGATCCAGGAACACGTTGCTCCAGACGGTAAAGAAGGTTTCGGGCAGGCCAGCCGCCTCGACCTCGTCCACACCATGCGGGATGGGCAGGCAGTGGCTGGCATCCACGGCCACGAATTCGGCATACCCGCCGCCATTGGTCAGCGCACAGATGCGGTCTCCGGGGGTCCATTGGGATACATTGTCGCCACAGGCCACCACCTCGCCCGAGACCTCGAGCCCGAGCAGGTCCGAGGCCCCCTTGGGTGGGGGATAATGCCCGCGCCGCTGCACCATGTCCGGGCCGTTCACGCCGGTGGCGGTGACGCGAATCAGCACCTCACCTGCGCCACAGGCGGGCAGGGGGCGGGTGCCGGGGATCAGCACCTCAGGGCCGCCGGGGGCGGTCATTTCGACGACAGACATTGTCTCAGGCAAACCGCTCATCGGGCGGCAGCCTTTTGCGGAGCTTTGGCGGTCGCGCGCGCCACGGCGGCAACAACGTCATCGGCATGGGCTGCAATCTCGACCCCGGCGGCGCGCAGGCGGGCGATCTTATCCGCTGCCGTGCCACCTCCCAGAACCGAGAGCGTGCCGGCATGGCCCATCCGGCGACCGCGCGGCGCGTGCCGTCCGACCACGAGGGCCACCACCGGCTTGCCATAATCGACCGATTCGAGATAGGCGGCGGCCTCTTCCTCGGCGCGTCCGCCGATCTCGCCGATCAGCACGACCGCCTCGGTCTCGGGATCGTCGCGGAATGCCTTGAGGCACTCGACGAAGCCCACGCCATGCAGCGTGTCGCCACCAATGCCGACGGTGGTCGATTGGCCTAGCCCCGCCTTGCTGCATTGCGCAAGGATTTCCGAGGTGAGTGAGGCCGAACGCGACGCGATGCCGATATGACCGGGTTTGGCGTTGCCGGTGGGCATGACGCCGATCTTGCATTGCTCGGGTGTCAGGATGCCTTGGGAATTGGGGCCGATGAGCACGGTGTCGGTGCCTGCAAGCGCCTGTTTGACCCGGCTCATGTCATGCTGTGGCACGCGCTCGGTCACGCAGACGACGGTGCCAATCCCGGCCTCGATCGCCTCGATCATCGCGGCCCCGGCCTGAGGGGCTGGCACGATCACGAGGCTGGCGTTGGCCTCGGTCGCGTCAACTGCCTCTCGCACGGTGTTGAAGAGAGGCAGGCCAAGATGCCGCGCACCGCCCTTGCCGGGACGGACGCCGCCGACACATGTCGTGCCATAGCGCATCGACTCATCGGTGTAGAAGGTGCCGGAGCGCCCGGTCATGCCCTGCACAATGAGCCGTGTTTCGGAATTGACAAAGATCGCCATCAGCGTGCCCTCCTCTGGCCTGCCAGCTCTACCACCCGCCCGACCGCCGCCGACAGTGTGTCGCAACTCTCGACCGGGACTTTGCGTTCGCGCAGGATGCGGTGGCCCCAATCGGCATGTTTGCCCGAGATATAGGCAATCACCGGCAGCTTGCGCGTGGCCTTAGCATAGGCGAAGTTGACACCTTCGGCCACCGTGTCGGCAGAGGTCATGCCGCCGCCGTGGATCGTGAGCAGGATCGCGGTCACGCGATCATCGGCGAGCAGTATCTCAACCCCGCGCGCCACATCCATGCTGCTGGCCGTTGTGCGGATGTCCATGAAATTCGCCGCCTTGCCGCCTGCGTCCATGATCAGGTCATTGGTGGCAAGGCCCAGCCCTGCGCCATTGGCCACAACGCCGATGTTGCCCTCGAGCCGAACGAGGTTGATGTTGTGTTTTTGCGCGGCAAGTTCATCGGCAGGGGCCGGGCGATCCGCCACCATCGATGCAAATTCTGGGCGGCGAAAGCCGGCGTTGGGATCAATCGCCACCTTGGCGTCAACCGCCATCCAGCGGCCATCGCCGGTGCGGGCAAAGGGGTTGATCTCGATCAGTGTCATGTCGTTTTCGGTAAAGGCGAGGCGCGCGGCAAAGATCGCGGTGATCGCGGCCTCTTGTGCCTCGGTGATGCCAACGCCGGACAGGAAGGTCGCAAGCGCCGTGCGGCTCTCGGGACTCTCCGGGGGAAGTGGACAGCTTTGGGCGGTATCCTCGTCCATGCGGGCGCGTTGCTCGAATTCCACGCCGCCTGCACCGGAGGCCAAGAGCATGGGTTGGCCCGTCTCGGGGTCAAGGGCGATGGCGACAAAGCAGCTTTGGGCGATGTCGATGGCGGCCTCGATCTGCACGAGGGTCACGGTCTCGCCCGCGGGTCCGGTCTGATCGGTCACGAGGGTGGCGCCAAGCAGGCGACGGGCCTCGTCGGCCACGGCAGAGGGGGTGGCCGCAAATCGGATGCCCCCGGCGAGACCACGCCCGCCCGCGCCGATCTGCGCCTTGACCACGTATTTGCGCGCGTCGATTTCCTTGCAGAGGCGTTGCGCCTCGTCCGGTGTGCGCGCTGGGCGTCCTTCGGGGACGTGGACCCCGTATTGCGCGAGCAATTCCTTGGACTGATATTCGGCGAGAAACATGGGAGGCGTCTCCTCTATGGCTATGGTTCTTGGTATACCACAGCCCAAATCGAGTCAACGCCTCCGCATGTCTTGGCAAAGGTCGGATTTACCGGCCAATCGCCTTGAGCACGGCCTCGCCCAAACCAGCGGGGCTTTCGGCGACGGTGATGCCGGCGGATTTCATGGCTTCGATCTTGCTCTCGGCGTCGCCTTTGCCGCCTGCGACGATGGCGCCGGCGTGGCCCATGCGGCGGCCCGGCGGGGCGGTGCGGCCGGCGATAAAGCCTGCGACGGGTTTCTTGCGCCCGCGTTTGGCCTCGTCTTTGAGGAACTGCGCCGCTTCTTCTTCCGCGCTTCCGCCGATCTCGCCGATCATGATGATCGACTGCGTCTCGTCATCGGCGAGGAACCATTCGAGCACGTCGATATGTTCGGTGCCCTTGATCGGGTCGCCGCCGATGCCGACGCAAGTCGATTGGCCAAGGCCCACGTCCGAGGTCTGCTTGACCGCCTCATAGGTGAGGGTCCCCGAGCGGCTGACCACGCCGACGCTGCCGCGCCGGTGGATATGGCCGGGCATGATGCCGATCTTGCAGGCGTCGGGCGTGATGATGCCGGGGCAGTTCGGACCGATGAGGCGCGATTTGCTGCCCTCCAGCGCCCGCTTGACGCGCATCATGTCGAGCACCGGGATGCCTTCGGTGATGCAGACAATGAGCTCCATCTCGGCATCAATCGCCTCAAGGATACTGTCGGCGGCGAAGGGCGGCGGCACGTAGATGACGGAGGCATTGGCCTCTGTCACATGCTTGGCCTCATGCACCGAGTTGAACACGGGCAGGTCGAGATGCGTCGTGCCGCCCTTGCCGGGGGTGACGCCGCCGACCATCTTGGTGCCGTAAGCGATGGCCTGTTCAGAGTGGAATGTGCCCTGCGAGCCGGTAAGGCCCTGACAGATCACGCGGGTATGTTTGTCGACGAGGACTGCCATTTTGGCGTTCTCCTGTAATGAAATCGCGGGGGAGGTGCGCACGAGCGGCGCACCCTACGGCATTAGCCCTTCACGGCCTTGACGATCTTTTGCGCGCCGTCCTTGAGGTCGTCGGCGGCGATGACGTCGAGGCCGGAGGTGTTGATGATCTCCTTGCCCTTTTCGACATTCGTGCCTTCGAGACGGACCACGAGCGGCACCTTGAGGCCGACCTCCTTGACCGCAGCCACCACGCCCTCGGCGATCACATCGCAGCGCATGATGCCGCCGAAGATGTTGACGAGGATGCCTTTGACTTGCGGATCAGAGGTGATGATCTTGAACGCCTCGGTGACCTTTTCCTTGGTCGCGCCGCCGCCCACGTCGAGGAAATTGGCAGGCTCGGCACCATAGAGCTTGATGATGTCCATCGTCGCCATCGCGAGGCCAGCGCCGTTGACCATACAGCCAATCTCGCCATCGAGCGCGATATAGTTGAGGTCGTATTTCGACGCTTCCAGTTCCTTGGGGTCTTCTTCCGAGGTGTCGCGCAGCTCTGCGATGTCAGGGTGGCGGTAGACGGCATTGCCGTCAAAGCCGAGCTTGGCATCGAGGACCATCAGGTCGCCGCTGGTGGTGACAATGAGCGGGTTGATTTCCAGCATCTCCATGTCCTTTTCGACAAAGGCGCGGTAGAGGATGCCCATCAGCGACACGCATTGTTTGATCTGACCGCCGGTCAATCCCAATGCAAAGGCGATGCGCCGACCGTGGAACGGCATGTAGCCGGTGGCGGGGTCAACGGCGAAACTGAGGATCTTCTCGGGCGTTTCGGCGGCCACCTCTTCGATATCCATGCCGCCTTCGGTCGAGCAGACAAAGCTGATGCGGCTGGTCTGGCGGTCGATCAGCAGGGCAAGGTAAAGCTCGCGCTCGATGCTGGAGCCGTCTTCGATATAGATACGGTTGACCTGCTTGCCCGCTGGGCCGGTTTGATGCGTGACCAGGGTGCGGCCGAGCATGCGCTTGGCCTCTTCGGCAGCTTCGTTGACCGATTTGGCGATGCGAACCCCGCCTTTTTCCCCGGCGCCCGCCTCCTTGAACTTGCCCTTGCCGCGACCACCGGCGTGGATCTGGGCCTTGACCACCCATACGGGGCCATCGAGCGCGCCTGCGGCGGTCTTGGCCTCTTCACCGCGCAAAACGACGCGGCCTTCGCTGACCGGTGCGCCGTAACTGCGCAACAGGGCCTTTGCCTGATATTCGTGGATGTTCACGCTCTTCCTCCCTTGGGTAAAACGACCGGGGCCGTCATTTGATCAGTGGCAACAGTTTCTTGAAAGCCGGGGTTCCGGCCCGGCCAAGCCATTCGAACACCACCATTTCCGTGGTGGCGATCCCTGCGCCCGCAGCGCTGAGCCGGGCGATGCAGGCCTTTTCGCTCTCGAGGGTGCGGGATGCGGTGGCGTCGGAGACGACAAAGACCTCATACCCCTCTTCGATCAGGCTGGCGGCGGTTTGCAGAACGCAGACATGTGCCTCCATCCCGGCGAGCACGGCCTGCTTGCGCCCCAAGCCCCGGAAATGCGCCGCGAAATCGGCGTCTTCCATGCAAGAGAAATGCATTTTGCTGAGCACGGTGGTGTCCGGTCCCGGTTTCAGGTCTGGCACGGTTTTGCCCAAGCCAGTGGGATACTGTTCTGTCATCATCACCGGCACACCCAATTCCTGAGCGCAGGCCATCAGGGTGCGGGCGTTGCGAATCGTACGGGCGGGGGCCTGCATCGCGGGGACGAGCCGCTCTTGCATGTCGATGATCACGAGCGCGCTGTCGGCGGCACGGATAAGCATGGTCGGCCCCTCTGTTTTGGTCCACTAAATGTGGTGTTCATTCTTGTGGTATTCCAAATACCACAGTTGATTTTACCCAGCAACCCGGCATTTTCGCGAGTAGAGTCAGGGTCGCGTATTAAGTGGCGCGACTCAGGTTCCGGAGGGGAATGAGAATGCTGCACCGCAACAAGCTGGATGTGATTCGCGGGAGATCATTTTCTCTGGCTGCTTGTAGATTTTTTGAATAAATTAAAATATAACAATGGTTTATGGTCACTCATGGTTCCATCCCTGCGATCTGCGCCTAACGCCCGCTGGCTGTGCGAATTGTGCTGGAGAAACAACGCTATCGGCAGGGGTTCGGCGCGCGTATGATGCACCTGCGGCGACGAATTTTCAAAAAACGATTTGCCCGACCTGATATGCTGGTCTATGGTATACCACAGAAGCGAGCATGGCCGCCGAAGGGCACGGGCGCATTGGAGGGATAACATGAAGCTACGCCCGATCGCGTCAAAATTCACGCTCAAGGACCATGTCTACGACCGTCTGCGAGAAGCGATCTTGGAAATGGACATCTATGATCAGAATGCCGATCTGCGGCTCGATGAGCGCTCGCTGGCCGAGCAGTTGAACATCTCGCGTACGCCGCTTCGCGATGCGATTGCCCGGCTCGAGGCGGATGGATTGGTGACGGTGGTTCCGCGCAAGGGGGTCTATGTCCAACGCAAGAGCCTAGAAGAGATCCTGGAGATGATCATCGCCTGGGCGGCTTTGGAGAGCATGGCGGCGCGTCTGGCGGCGACTGCGGCAACCGACATAGAGATCGCGATGCTGCGCAAGATCGCCTCGAAATACAATGATGAGCTGTCAGCGACGCGGATTGCGGAATATTCTGACGATAACCTGAAGTTCCACCTGCACATTCTGGAGATATCCCATTGTGCATTGCTCAAGAGCATGGCGGAGGGATTGTTTCTGCATATTCAGGCGGTGCGCCTGCGGTCGATGTGGGAGGGGGATCGCGTCAAGCGGTCGGTCGTCGATCATGCGGAAATTATCGAGGCGTTGGAGCGTCGCGATGCCGATGAGGCAGCCGAACGGGTGCGAGAGCACACGATGCAACTGCATCAGCACATTCGCAAAACATGGGGCAGGCTGGAACTGACCCGCAACGCAGCTTTGAACACGGCCTAGCTATCACGCCTGTAACCGCTGAGGATCGCGGGGCGAGGCAGAATTGAAACGGGAGGAACTACATGGCACTCGCCAGCGCACACGCATCGGCCAACACAGGGTCAGAGGTGGATATCAATAGCCTCACAGACGGTTTTCACCTTCTGATTGATGCGCTCAAACTCAACGGGATCGAGACGATTTACAACGTGCCCGGCATTCCGATTACCGATCTGGGGCGCTATGCGCAGGGTCAAGGCATGCGGGTGATTTCGTTCCGGCACGAGCAGCATGCGGGATATGCGGCCTCGGTTGCGGGATTTCTGACCAAGATGCCGGGTGTGTGCATGACCGTTTCGGCCCCCGGTTTCATGAATGGTCTCACGGCGCTTGCGAATGCGACCACGAACTGCTGGCCGATGATCCTGATTTCCGGCTCGTCCGAGCGGGAGATCGTGGATCTTGCCCAAGGCGATTACGAGGAAATGGACCAATTGGCTATGGCGCGGCCGTTTTGCAAGGCGTCCTACCGTCTGACCTATGCGCAGGATATCGGCATTGCGGTGGCGCGGGCCATCCGCTCGGCGATTTCGGGGCGGCCCGGTGGCGTCTATCTTGATATTCCCGGCGCGATGTTGGGGCAGGTGATGGATGCGGCCGAGGGCGCACGGTCGCTGGTCAAGGTGATCGAGCCGGCGCAGCGGCAGATCCCGGCGAAATCAGCGATTGATCGCGCCATCGAGGTCATGAAGACGGCGAAACGCCCGCTGATCGTGCTGGGCAAGGGTGCAGCCTATGACCAATGTGACGACCTGATCCGCGAATTGGTGGAAAAATCCGGCTATCCGTTCCTGCCGATGTCGATGGCCAAGGGTCTGTTGCCCGACACCCATCCGCAATGTGCCGCCGCCGCGCGGTCGATGGTGCTCAAGGATTCTGATGTGGTCATCATGATGGGCGCGCGGATCAACTGGTTGCTCAGCCACGGCAAGGGCAAGCAGTGGGGCGAGCCGGGGGCAAAACGCTTTGTCCAGATGGATATCGAGGCCGAGGAGATGGATTCCAACGTCGAGATCGCGGCCCCCATTGTGGGCGACGTCGGGTCTTGCTGTGAGGCGCTGCTCAAAGCCATGGACGGGGCCGGGATCGCCCCGCCGAAAGAGTGGCTGGATGCGGTGAATTCCAAGGCCACGGCCAATATGGAAAAGATGGATGCGCGGCTGCGCAACAACAACGATCCGATGGATTATCACGGCGCGCTCGGGGTGATCAAAGATGCGATCAACGACAATCCCGACACGATCCTCGTCAACGAGGGGGCCAACACGCTCGATATGTGCCGCTCGATCGTCAACATCCACAAGCCGCGTCACCGGATCGACGTGGGCACCTGGGGTGTTATGGGGATCGGCATGGGTTCGGCCATCGCAGCGGCCATCGAGACCGGCAAGCGTGTGCTGGCGGTCGAGGGCGACAGCGCCTTTGGCTTCTGCGGGATGGAGATCGAGACGGTCTGCCGCTACAACCTGCCGATTTGCACGGTCGTGTTCAACAATGACGGCATCTATCGCGGCGATGGTGAGAACTGGGGCGGCGGTGACGATCCCGCGACCACGGTTTTTGTCAAAGGGTCGCGCTATGACATGATGATCGAGGCCTTTGGTGGCGTGGGTGTCATCGCCCGCTCGCCGGATGAACTGCGCAAGGCGGTTTATGAGGCGCTCGAGAGCGGCAAACCGACGTTGATCAACGCGATCATTGACCCGGCAGCGGGCAAGGAAAGCGGCAACATCGGCAACCTCAACCCGCAATCGGTGGTGGCGCAACGCCTCTATCCGCAAGCGCGCAAAGACTGAACACAGAACGAAACTGGGGCGTGGGCAACCAGCCCACGCAGCTCAGAAGATGGAGAACCCTATGAAAGCTCTTGAAGGCGTCAAGATCCTCGACTTCACCCATGTGCAATCTGGCCCGACCTGCACGCAACTCTTGGCGTGGTTCGGTGCGGATGTGATCAAGGTGGAGCGTCCCGGTGTCGGTGATGCAACGCGCAAGCAACTGGTGGACGTGCCCGGCGCGGACAGCCTCTATTTCACCATGCTCAACCACAACAAGCGCTCGATTGAGCTCAACCCCAAGAACGAAGCGGGCAAGGAGGTGCTGACGCGCCTGATCGAGACCTGCGACGTGCTGGTCGAGAATTTCGCGCCCGGTGCTCTGGACCGGATGGGTTTTAGCTGGGAGCGGATTCAAGAGATCAATCCGCGCATCATCATGGCCTCGGTCAAGGGGTTTGGCCCCGGCAAATACGAGGATTGCAAGGTCTATGAGAACGTCGCGCAATGCGCGGGTGGCGCGGCCTCGACCACTGGCTTTCTTGACGGTCCGCCGCTCGTGACGGGCGCGCAGATTGGCGACAGCGGCACGGGTCTGCATCTGGCATTGGGCATCGTGACCGCGCTCTATCAGCGCGAGCGTTCGGGCCGGGGTCAAAAGGTTTTGGCACCGATGCAGGATGGGGTGATCAACCTCTGCCGCGTCAAGCTGCGCGATCAGCAGCGTTTGCAGGTCGGGCCGCTGACCGAATATTCACAGTATGGCGCAGGCATTCCGTTTGGCGATGCCACGCCGCGCGCGGGCAACGATTCCGGTGGCGGTCAGCCCGGCCGCATCCTGAAATGCAAGGGCTGGGAGACCGATCCCAACGCCTACACGTATTTCATCACGCAGGCGGCTGTCTGGGAGAAGGTTTGCGACGTCATTGGCGAGCCGGATTGGAAGACTGCGCCCGGCTATGGCACCCCGGCCGACCGGTTGGACAAGCTCGACGCGATTTTTGCGCGGATCGAAGAATGGACCATGACCAAGACCAAGTTCGAGGTGATGGACATCTGCAACCCGCATGACATTCCCGTAGGTCCGATCCTGTCGACCAAGGAGATCATGGAAGACGAAGGCCTGCGCAAGACCGGGACGATCGTCGACGTCGATCACCCAACGCGGGGTCGCTACACGACAGTTGGTTGTCCGATCAAGCTATCGGACAGTTCGGTTGAGGTGACGCGCTCGCCGCTGTTGGGGGAACACACCCAAGAGATCCTGCGCGAAGTGCTGGGATATGATGGCGAAGACTTGGCCCGGATCATGGACTCTGGGGCCGTCGGGAGTGCGAAACAAGCTGCCGAATAATGAATGGGTGACGGCAAGGCCGGCGCAGACCGGCCACCCGCACAACGGGAGGATCGAATGCGACTTATAGTAATGGGGCAACAGGCCTTTGGCAAAGATGTGCTGGCCAACCTGCTCGACACCGGGACAGACGAAGTTGTTGCGGTTTATTGCGAACCTGATCGTGACGGAAAACCCGTCGACCCGGTCAAGGAACTTGCGCTGGAAAAGGGCCTGCCGGTCCACCAGCCTGCCAATTTCGATGATCCCGCCTCGCTCGAGGTTCTGGCGGGGCATAAAGCCGACCTGATGGTCATGGCCTTTGTCAATGTGTTCGTGCCCGAGGCCGCGCGCGATACGCCGACCCATGGCTCCATCTGCTTTCACCCGTCCTTGCTGCCGCTGCATCGCGGACCCTCGGCGGTCAACTGGCCGATCATCATGGGGTCCACCAAGTCTGGCTATTCGTGGTTCTACCCGTCGGATGGCTTGGACGAGGGCGACAGCCTGTTGCAGTGGGAATGTGAGATCGGCCCGGATGACACGGTGATCGACCTCTATTTCAAGAAGATCTATCCGAGCGCCGTGGAGAGCGTGCTGACGGTCTGTGATCTCTATCGCAAGGGCAATCCGCCGCGCATCGTTCCGGACGAGGACGAGGCCACCTATGAGCGGCGCTGCACGCGCACCCATTCGCGCATCGAATGGCATCGCCCGGTGAAGCAGGTCTATGACCTCATCCGTGGCACCAATCCGGCGCCGGGGGCCTGGACCACGCTGAACGGGGACGAGGTCGATGTCTATGACTGTGCGCTTGTGCCGGGGGATGGTATTTCGGGCCGCGTGCGCGAGGTATCCGATGCCGGCGTTGCGGTGCAATGTGTGGGCGGACGTATCCTGATCAAGCGGGTGCGTCCCAAGGGGGGGGCAAAAGTGCCCGCGAGCGAATGGGCCGCCTCTGTTGATCTTGCGCCGGGGGCGACACTGGGAAGCTGATCGCCGGGGGCGACACTGGGAAGCTGATCTCGAAACCATAGCAAAGGGAGCGCAACATGACAGGCTTGGAGAACGACCACGCCAATACAGCAGGGCAGAGCCAGAATGCGGGCGGCCCATCGGGCGCAGGTCCGGCATGCTGATCCGCTGCGCCCTCGTGACCGCGCCGCTTTTGGGCGACGGGCCTCAGGAGCGGTTCCTTTCCATCAACGCCGCAGGCGTTCACAACGAGTTCAATTGATCATGCGCCAGAGCACACTTCACACCATCATGATGCCGGTTCGCGGAGACGGTCGGGGACCGGTCCTGTTTGCGCATGCTGCAGCCCTCGCAAAACGCTTCAATGCGCATGTGCGGGTGGTGCATTGCCACCCCAAGGCCGAGGATATGATGCCTTATGGCGTGGTGATCCCGTCGTTCTTGCGCAAGCAGCTGGAAGAGGCAAGTCTCAAGCGCGCCGATTACGAACAGAACTATCTGCGCGACAAGTTTGTTGCCGATGCCGCGCGTCACGGGATCAGTGTTGAACCGCGTGCGGTTGGCAAACCTACGGCGGCATTCCGGGAATATGAGGGCAAGCAGGTGGAGGTGGTGCGTCACTATGGGCGCCTTGCCGATCTGATCTGCGTGGCCAAGCCCAATAAAGATGAAAACCTAGGATACAACACGTTGAAATCGGCGCTGTTTTCCTCGGGACGTCCGGTTCTGGTCTGTCCGGACACCGATCAGGTTGCGGCCGATATCGGCAGCCATGTGGCGATCGGCTGGAATGGCTCGCTCGAGGCATCGCGTGCGGTGGCCCTGGCGATGCCGCTGATCGAGGGTGCGGATCAGGTGACGATCTTGACGGCGGGGCGAATCGAACACACCGCGACACCTGAGGAATTTCGGCATTATCTGGCGCAGCGGGGCATCACGTCGCAAATTCATGCGTTCGAGCGGAGCGGCAATGTAGGGCGCACGCTCTTGGAAAAATGTGCCGAAGTGGGGGCAAACATGCTGATCATGGGGGCTTATCACGAAAGTTACGAGCGGGAGTCGCTGCTTGGCGGCAATTCCGCGACCATTGTGGCCGAAGCCAAGATTCCGGTGGTCATGGTGCATTGAGGCGTTGAGCAAAAGTATCGGAAATTTGTGGACAGGGACGGGAGGACGACAGCAAACTCGAGACTGGTTTGGGTGAGCACCGAGAAAAGGCCGAGGAGGGCCGAGGGCGCATCAGAACCGTACTGCATCGGGCCGGATAGCGGCCATTAATGGGAGGAAGACATGAATATTCTGAAAACTTTAGCATTTGGCATCGCCGCGCTGGGGCTTACTGCTCCGGCGGCAATGGCAGAGTGGCAGCCGCGCAAGCCGATCGACTTTGTCATCATGGCGGGTCCGGGTGGCGGCGCAGACCAGATCGCACGCTTCATTCAGTCGGTGGCTGAGAAAAAAGACATGACCAGCCGTCCGCTCATCCCCAACAACAAGGGTGGTGGCTCTGGTGCAGAAGCGCTGATCTGGCTGAATACGGCAAGCGATCCGGATCACACCATTCTGGTGACGCTCAACTCGTTCTTCTCGACACCGATCCGTCAGCCCGATCTGGGCATCGACATCCAGAACTTTACCCCGATTGCGATGATGGGTGTCGACCCCTTCGCGCTCTGGGTTCAGAAAGACAGCGGAATCGAGACTTTTGAGCAGTGGGTCGAGACGGTCAAAGCGGCGGATGGTGAGTATACCACCGGCGGCACCGGCACCGGTCAGGAAGACAGCATCGTTTTTGCCTATCTGAACAACGCCTTCGACCTGAAGTCGAAATACATCCCATTTGACGGCGGCGGCGCGGTTGCAGCGGCTCTGGCCGGCAAGCAGATCATGGCGACAGTGAACAACCCGGCAGAAGCACGTGGCTTCTTCCAGTCGGGCGACGTGCGGCCGCTTCTGGTCTTCTCTGACGAGCAGATGAGTGCCTATCCGGACATTCCGACGCTCAAGGAAAAGGGCCACGATTTCAGCTATTACAACCAGCGGGCCGTTGTTGGCGCGCCGGGCATGTCGGATGAGGCAGCAGCCTATTACCAGAAGCTCTTTGAGGACATCTTCAACTCTGAAGAATGGCAGGGCTATCTGGAGGCAGAGTCGCTTTCTCCGCTGTGGATGAACCCGGAAGAGCAGCGTGCCTACTGGGAGTTGCAGGTGGAGAACCACACCAAGCTTCTTGCTGGCATGAACTGATCTGAAAACTTAACTCACAACAAGGAGGGCTAGCCATGCGGGTTGGCGAAATAGTGACGGCGGGCGTGCTGGCCCTCCTATCCATCTACCTGATGTACAAGGCATCGGCGAACGGGATTGGCTTTGTTGCCAGGACCGGACCACAGGGCGGCTTCTGGCCATTCTGGCTATCGCTGGGCATGCTGATTTCAACCGGCTTTATCGCCCTGAACTGGGTGCGGGGCACGTCTCCGCAGTCCCAGTCGGATGAACCGGTGCTCGACTCTTATGGGCTCAAGACGCTGTTGCTCGTAGGGGGTGGTATCATTGGCTTTGTGGCGCTGATCGACATCGTGTCGATGTATGGCGCGGTGGCCATCTTCATGCTGTACTATCTCAAAGTTCTCGGACGCCACGGCTGGTTCCTGACCAGTATGATGGTGCTGCTGTTCCCGCTTGGGCTGTTCTTCTTCTTTGAGGGGCTGATGCAAATCTCGATGCCGACCGGCATGGGATTCACCGAGCCGGTCTTCAATGTCCTCTACGAAATCATCTACTGAGCCGGTCACGGCCTAGCTGACAAAAGGGCGACCCAATCCATGGAAATTCTATCTCTACTTGGCGACGGCATACTTGTCGCAGTGCAACCTCTTAACCTATTGCTCATCTTTGTCGGCGTGACTCTCGGGCTCTTTATTGGCGCAATGCCGGGTCTGGGATCGGTGAACGGTGTGGCAATCCTCTTGCCAATCACCTTCCTTGTCCCGCCGGGATCAGCGATCATCTTTTTGGCCGCGATCTACTATGGTGCAATGTATGGGGGCGCTATTTCGTCGATTACCTTGGGTATTCCCGGGGCGTCGACGGCGGTCGCCACCACCTTTGACGGGCGACCACTGGCGCTGCAGGGCAAAGCGCGGCTTGCCCTTGTGGCGGCAGCGATTGCCTCGTTCGTCGGGGGAACGGTGTCGGTCGTTCTCTTTACCGGCTTTGCTCCGCTTTTGGCGACGGTGGCCCTCAGCTTTGGTCCGCCTGAGATCTTTGCTCTGATGCTTCTGGCCTTTGCAACCTTTGTGGGCCTTGGCGGTGACGATATAGCCAAGACGGTGTTTTCCATCTGTTTTGGTCTCGTTTTGGCCACGGTCGGGTTTGACCAGATTTCCGGTGCACCGCGACTGGTTCTGTTCGAGATGAACGGATTTCTTGGGGGCATCAGCTTTCTTGTTCTCGCCATCGGTGTCTATGGCATCGGCGAGATGATCTGGACGATTGAATCGACACGGGGCGAAGTGACCAATACCGAGGCAAAGATTTCGGTAAGGGGCATCATCGAAGACACTGGCACGTCCTTCAAAAAGGGTTGGAAAGGCATGTCCATCGGCTCTTTCCTCGGCTTCTTCGTTGGCGTGCTTCCGGCTGCGGGGGCGACACCGGCCTCGCTCATGTCCTATGGCGTGACCAAGATGGTCTCGAAGCGTCCCGATGATTTCGGCAAGGGACATGTCGGCGGTGTGGCCGCCCCGGAAGCGGCGAACAACTCTGCCTCCACCGGATCCATGCTGCCGATGCTAACCTTGGGCATCCCCGGCTCTCCCACAACTGCCATTCTGTTGGGTGGTATGGTGATCTGGGGTCTGACGCCCGGTCCGCGCCTCTTTGTGGAACAGTCGGATTTCGTCTGGGGTCTGATTGGATCGTTCTATGTCTCCAACTTCTTTGCCGTGATCGTGAACCTTGCCTTCATCCCGCTCTTTATCTGGATGCTGCGTATGCCCTTCACGGTTCTGGCACCGCTGATCTTTGTGCTCTCGGTTGTCGGTGGCTATGCGGCGATGCAGGATATGTTCGACATCTGGCTGCTGCTGATCTTTGGCTTTGGCGCGTTCTTCCTGCGCAAGTTCGACTATCCGGTGGCACCTGCGGTTCTGGCCATCGTGCTGGGTCCGATTGCCGAACCGACGCTGCGCCAATCGTTGCTTCTGTCCTCGGGCGATCCGTCGATCTTTTTCAACCGGCCGATCTCGGCGCCGATCATGATCGTGGCGATCATCCTGATCCTGATGCCCGCGTTCAAGTATCTGCGTCCGCGGCGGTCCAAACCGGCGGAATAAGAACTTCGCGAGAGAAAATCGGGAAGGGGGGCCAATCGGCCCCCCTTTCAGCTTTCATAGCGGGTGCTGCCGCGCCGGTTCTCGTCAATCGGCAGTTCCATCAACAATGGCTGATGCGCGCGCTGCGAACAGGCCTGGCGCGGGCAGAGGTTGCAGTTGAGGCCGATGGGCGCATAAAGTTTGGGGTCGTCGAAATTGTAGCTCGACGCATAGCGCAAGCGGTGTGCGTATTTCGCCTCGCAACCCAACGCAAGAGTCAGGCGGCGGTCCTGCGTTTCCTCACTGAACACCGGGCGATGCACCGTGCGGCTGACCGTGAAATAGCGCGCGCCATCGGGCATTTCGACGAATTGCGGCATCATCACGCCGGGTTGGTAAAACGCCGTGTGAATGTTCCAGACCGGGCAGGAGCCGCCATATTCCGCAAGGTGAAACGAGGTGGAATTGAAGCGTTTGGTGACATTCCCCGCCTTGTCGATGCGCAGGAAGAAGAACGGCACGCCGCGCGCCCCCTCGCGTTGCAGGGTGGTCAGGCGCTGGCAGACCTGTTCGAACGAGGTGCTGAACACGGCGGCGATGCGGTCGATGTCATAGGCGGCCGCCTCTGCTTCGCGCAGGAAGGCGTCATAGGGCATGAGAAAGGCCGCGGCAAAGTAATTGGCAAGTTCCACTCGCAGCCGGGCCAGAGCGTGCTGTGAATCGAGCCCGCTGCGGTTGACGATCCCCGACAGCACGTCAGGATAGGCAACGAGGCAGAGAACATGGGCGAGTTGAAAGGCGCGGTTGGAGGTGTCGAGCGCCTGAGACAGATGCACCACGCCTGTTGCCTCGTCATAATACCGCAGCGCGTCGCCCAGATCCCCGATCCGCCGGACACGCACGGTGATGCCATGCCGCGTTCGAAGCCGCTCGCGCAGATCGAAATAGCGGTCTTCGGGCGAGGTGAACTCTCCCTCGCGCGCGCTTTCTGAGGCGTGCTCAAGCTCCGGGAAATGGTTGCCGTGGTCGCGAAAGAAATTGTGGATGACGGTCTCGGGCGAGCTGCGCAGCAATTCATCGGCGGCGTTATCGCCGGCAAGGCTCAGGATCTTTTCCAGTGCCGTGCGGTATGCGCCGTGCAATTCGAGGAAGAGATCGACGACACGCGGCGCGTGATCCACAGCGCCGCGCAATTCCTGAAGATCGGGGCGGTCTGAGGCAAAGACCGGGTCGCGCACCGCAAGGCGCAGATCCGCCACCCGGCGCGCGGTTTCGTCGCGGGTCAGGTCGCGCCAATCGACGGCATAGGCATCAGCCAGTGACATCAGCATCTGCACCGACAAGCTGCGCTGATTGTTTTCGAGCAGGTTGATGTAGGAGGGGCTGACATTCAGCATCCGGGCCATATCGGCCTGAGTCTGGCCCCGGTCGCGTCTCAACTGACGGAGCCGGGGGCCAATGAGCGTCTTTGCCATGGATATCCTTACAACATTACAGAAATTGGATTTGTAATATTTACCATACACACATTGACATTAATTTCGTAGTGAAATCGGCGGGGTTCTATATAGTCGAAGGATCAATCGAAGTAGCAAGATTCTATCGAAAGGACGGACATGGCTTATCGTATCGTAATCCTCGGGGCCTCTTATGGCTCTCTCCTTGGCACCAAGTTGCTGATGGCCGGGCAGGATGTGACATTGGTCTGCCGTCAGTCCACCGCCGATCTGATCAATGCCGAGGGAACCGACGTGCGCATCAAGCTGCGTGACGAGGCAGAGCATCGCTCGTTCCGGTCGCATGACCTGCCCGGCACGCTCAACGCGTTGACGCCCGAGGATGTGAACCCTGCCGAATATGACATGGTGGCGCTTGCCATGTCAGAGCCGCAATACTGCGCCGACAATATCGTGGACCTGTTGGGCCGTATCGCGGCGGCGGGCACGCCGTGCCTGTCGATCATGAACATGCCGCCGCTGCCCTATCTGCGCCGGGTGCCGGGGCTGGATACCTCGAAGCTAGAGGCGGCCTATACCTGTCCGCGAGCCTGGGCGGCGTTCAAGCCCGGCACCGTGACCCTGTGCAGCCCCGACCCGCAGGCCTACCGCGTGGCCGAGGATGGCGCGAATACGCTGCATGTCGGGCTGCCAACCAATTTCAAGGCCGCGATTTTCGAGGATGAGGCGCACAACCGCATTCTGCGTGACCTTGAGGCCGCCATTGACGCGGTGACGGTCGAGGGCAAGGACGTGCCGGTCAAACTGCGTGTCTTTGACTCGATCTATGTGCCCTTTGCCAAGTGGAGCATGCTGCTCACGGGCAATTACCGCTGTGTCCTGCCGGAAGGTGCGCGCCCGATCAAAGAGGCGGTGCATGGCGATGTGGCGTTGTCCGAGAAGATCTATAGCACCGTCGATGATGTGGTGCGCCGTCTTGGGGCGGACTCTGACGACGCCGTGCCTTTTGCCAAATACGCAAACGCGGCCAATGGCTTGCTCAAACCGTCCTCGGCTGCACGCGCGATTGAAGGCGGAGCGGACCGGATCGAGCGGGTCGATATGCTGGTGAAGCTCATCGCCGAGCAGCAAGGCATCGAGTCGGCAGAGTTCTCGGGAATCGTCGAGACTGTCAACGCGCGGCTCAAGGCCAATCGGCGCGACGCGGCCTGAGGCGAAATATCAGCGCTCGCGGCTCAGGCCGCGAGCCCCTTGGTTCCCATCCGCAGGAATTTCTCGCGCCGATCCTTGATAAGGGCGGCGCGATCTTTTTTGGCAAGTTCTGACAGCATTGCCTCAATCGTCTTGCCCACGGCAGCGATGGTGCGGGCGGAATCGCGGTGCGCCCCACCCAAAGGTTCGTCAATAACGCGGTCCGCGACGCCAAGCCGGGTCAGATCCTGTGCCGTGAGGCGCAGCGCTTCGGCGGCTTCGCGCATCTTTTCGGCATCCTTCCACAGGATCGAGGCGCAGCCTTCGGGTGAGATCACGGAATATACCGAATGCTCCAGCATGGCCACGCGGTTGGCCGAGGCAAAGGCCACAGCCCCGCCTGATCCGCCTTCGCCGATGATGACTGATACCAGCGGCACGCCGATCGCAAGACAGGTCTCGGTGGAGCGGGCAATCGCCTCGCTTTGCCCCCGCTCTTCGGCGCCTTTGCCGGGATAGGCACCGGGCGTGTCCACCAGCGTGATCACCGGCAGGCCAAAACGGTCGGCCATCTGCATCAGGCGCACGGCCTTGCGATACCCCTCGGGGCGGGCCATGCCAAAGTTTCGGGCGATCCGGCTCTTGGTATCGTTGCCTTTTTCATGGCCGATAACCATCACGGGGCGGTCCTTTAGTCGCGCTAGCCCGCCCATGACGGCATGATCTTCGCCAAAGACGCGGTCCCCGGCGAGCGGGGTATAATCGGAAAACAACGCGTCGATATAGTCGCGGCAATGCGGGCGGTCGGGGTGACGCGCCACCTGACATTTCCGCCACGGGGTCAGCGTTCTATAGAGGTCATGCAGCATCTCGGCGGCTTTGGCATCAAGGGCTGCGGCCTCGGCATCGACGTTCATTTCGGCATTGCCGCGGGCAAGCGCGCGCAGTTCCTCGGCCTTGCCTTCAATCTCGGCCAGCGGCTTTTCAAAGTCGAGGTAGTTGGTCATTGCTGTCATGTCTCCACGGTTGCCGTGGGGTTATATGGCTGGAAGAGGGGCGATTTGCAATCACAACCGGGCGAGGGCGGCGCGTAGGGCCGGCTCTGGTGAGGTCAGCACTGGCTGTGCGAGGTCGGTCAGGTACCGGGCCGCCCCAGCCATCGAAACCTGAGCCAGAACGATTGCCGTGATATCAGGATGTTGCGCGAGATAGTTCCGGGTTTCTCTGGCGATGGCGCGGGCGAAATCATCGTGGTTGCCTGCGGCGAAAAGCGGCCAGAGAGACAAGAGAGGGAGGGCGTGTATGGGGTGCGGATTGGCGGTGCATTGCAGGGCGCGGGTGAGGAGGGCAAGGCTGGGCGCTCGGGTGCTGTCGAGGCAATAGACCATGAGCACAGGGCCACCGGAGTCTGCCGCCGCCTGCATCATTGGTGAGTCAATCCGCAGCGCGCCTGCGGACTCGGCTATGGGACCGATCGTGGTGCAGGTGCAAAGAACAGGGGCGGGGCATTTATGAATTTCTTGTTTGATTTCAGCGATCAAATCCTCTGTCATGGCCTCTTGGGCACGGCTCAGGAAATCCGGGCGCAGGATATGATGAAGTGTCACATCCGGTGCGATGCGATCGCGCAGCGCGTCAAAAGTGGTGCGGTGGACCTCTGCGGTGTGCAGAAAGGTGAGCGTCAAGCGGGCCATAGAACGGGGATCAATGTGGCGACGAGCAGGGCGGCCATGAGCCAGTTGAACACCCGCAGGCGGGTCTGGTTCTTGAGCAGACGGCGGAGTTGTTGCCCAAGCAGGGTCCAACTTGTGGTGCTGATTGATGAGACCACAACATATACGCCCGAGACCCAGAGGACCGAGGCGAGATCGCGGCCGGTAGCATAGAGGGTGATGGCTGAGAGCGCCATGCTCCATGCCTTTGGATTGACCCATTGGAATGCCGCAGACTGTAGGAAAGTCAATGGCTTACCGGAGGTTTCGGCGTCGCGGGGTGGGGCGGCGTGGGCGATTTTCCACGCAAGATAGAGGAGATAGGCGACGGAGCCGATCTTGAGCAGGGTGTAGCTGAGCGGCCATAGGTCGAAGACCTGCATCACGCCGAGGCCCACACAGGCTACCATTAGGGGGAACCCAAGGCCGATCCCCAACATATGGGGGATCGAGCGGGCAAAACCGAAGTTCGTCCCCGAGGCCATGAGCATGAGGTTGTTCGGTCCCGGAGTCATGACCGTGACAAAGCAGAAGGTGGCGAGGGCGGTGAGCAATTCGAGTGTCATGGCACAATGCTATGCGATTTTTCGCGGTGTGGAATTGTGTTTTATTGTGATTATTCACATTATCTGCAATATAATTCGTTCATGGACAAGATAAGTGAACGTATATTGCAAGAGTTAAGCCGCGATGGGCGGATCAGCAATCTGGAGCTGGCCGAACGGGTGGGACTGTCACCGTCCGCCTGCCTGCGACGGGTCCAGGATCTGGAGCGACGGGGCGTGATTGCGGGCTATCGCGCGGTGCTGAATCGTGGCGCGCTCGGCATTGGGTTTCTGGCCTATATCACGGTCGGGCTGAGCAGCCACACCAAGGCCAGTCAGGTGGCCTTTGAGCAGGCGATGAGCCGCGCGCCGGAGGTGGTGGAATGCCACAATATCACCGGCGCGGTGGAGTATCTCTTGCGGGTCGAAGTGCCTGATCTGGTGGCCTACAAGCGGTTTCACACTGATGTTCTCGGCACGCTGCCGCAGGTCAATGCGATCACATCCTATGTGGTGATGGGCTCACCCAAGGATGGGCGCGGATAATCTGTGCCGTTGAAAATGAAAGGGGGCCGTTGGTTCGGCCCCTCAATCACCCCTGCCATCGTAACGGGTTTGCCCTGAAAAATCAGGGTGTTGGAAGGTTAAGCACCTGACCGACGCGCAACCGTTCGGAGGGCTGCATGCTGTCGCTATTGGCGGCAAAAATATCGGATTGTTTCGCGAGGTCGCCGTAAAAGCGATAGGCGATCGAGGCAAGGCTGTCGCCGGTGGCGACGGTATAGGTGCTGGGCACGCGGGGGCGGGCCGGTTGGGACAGGGCGCTGAGAAGAAGCGCTGTATCGACGCGCCCTTCGGCTGTGACAAGCCCTTGTGGCACCTCGATCCGGCCCTTTTGGGCGGCGTCATTCACGAGGGCGTCGATATAGGTCTCGGATTGGCCCTGTTGCAGCGCGCCAAGCACCATCGAGTCAAGCGTTGCCACGGCCGGTGCGGAGGCGATGGCAGTCGGTGTTTCTTTGGTGGGTTGGACTTGCTGCTCGGCAAGGGGTGCGCTGGTAACCTCTGGCTGACGGGCCGGGGCGTTTACTGTTGAGAGGTCCGTTGCGGCGCGGGTGACATAGGTATCGGTCAGGGGAAGGGCATCCGCCGATGGGCGTGGTCTGCCGGGTTGAACAAGGATCAGTGCAAGGGTGATGGCGAAAAATCCTGCCGCGATCAGGGTGGCACGCAACATTCTAATACCCCAAATAAATCAATGACATGGTCGTGGAGTTTGAAAGGGCGATCGGGGCAAATTCGGCCGATTGATGGCCTGTGACGTGGTTGAACACGGCGCTTCCCCCTTTGAATTTTTGGGTCCGGCGGGCACGGGTGCCGGAGTTTATGGATCAATATATAGTCTGATTATCGCAATTCCGTCAATATGGGGTGATTCGCGAAAACCTTGAAAAGTCCTTAAAGCCGCAGATTTTTCGTGGGATTCGACGATGAGGTCGACGGCGTACACCCTGTACGCATTGTACACGGGTTTTGTACGCAAAGACCGAGTGGTGCCTGCCCTGTGCGCGGCTCAGCCGTTTTCGCGCAGAATGCCGCCCGCGAGATAGAGCGAACCGCAGATCAAAATCCGCGCCTCGGGGGTATGGGCGGCGATGGCGGTGACGGCATCAAGCGCAGTCTCTGCGGTTCGTGCGGTCAGGCCTGCTGCGCGGGCGGCCTCGGCTGTGACCTCGGCGGGCAGGGTGTTGGCCTCGCCGGGGATCGAGAGGGCGGTGAGCGACGCGGCATGGGCGGCGAGGGGCGTGAGATAGCCTGCGATGTCCTTGGTGTTGAGCATGCCGCAGATCAGATGCGTGGGACGCTCGGTCAGGGTGGCCAGATGCCGCGCGAGCGCTTGGCCCGCGGCGGGGTTGTGACCGCCGTCGAGCCAAATCTCGGCATGAGGAGCGGCCTCGATCAGCGGGCCGGTGTGCAGGCGTTGCATGCGCGCGGGCCAGAAGGCGTGGGTGACGGCGGCCTCATAGGCGGCATCACCCATGCGCAGATGGCGCAGAGCGGCGAGGGCGGCGCCTGCATTCTCGATCTGATGCGCGCCCGGCAGATTGGGCAGGGGCAGGTCCAAGAGGCCGGTTTCGTCCTGAAAGATCAGGCGACCACGTTCTGAATAGGCGTGCCAGTGCTGACCCTGCGCCAAGAGGGGCGCGCCGTGGCGGGCGGCGATGGCCTCGATCACGGCCAAAGCCTCGTCCGGTTGCGGGCCGACGACGCAGGGCACGCGGCGCTTGATGATCCCTGCCTTTTCGCCCGCGATCTTGGCCAGCGTGTCGCCAAGATATTGTTCGTGGTCGATGGAAATGGGGGTGATGATGGTAAGCGCGGGTTGGTCGATCACATTGGTGGCGTCAAGCCGCCCGCCAAGACCCACCTCGAGCAGGGTGTAGTCGGCGGGCGTGCGGGCCATGGCCAAGAGGGCGGCGCAGGTGGTGATCTCGAAATAGGTGATCGGATCGCTGCCGTTGGCGGCGTAACACTCATCGAGGATGGCGGTCAGGTGCTCTTCGGTGATGAGCGCCCCGTCAAGGCGGATGCGTTCGTGAAAGCGCGCAAGGTGGGGCGAGGTATAGGCGTGCACGGTCTTGCCCGCCGCCTCGAGCCCGGCGCGGATCATCGCCTGTGTGCTGCCTTTGCCATTGGTGCCCGCGATATGGATAACGGGTGGCAAGTCGTTCTGGGGATTGCCCAAAGCGTCCAGCAAACGCCAGACGCGATCGAGCGTGAGGTCGATGATCTTGGGGTGCAGCGCCATCATCCGGGCAAGGATGGCGTCCGATGTGGGGGTGGTCATTTCTTGGGAGCGTCCTTGGGCTGTGCCTCGACCTTGACCGGCTCTGCCGCAGAGGGGGCGGGCAGGTCGCCCTTGATCGCCGGGGGCAGGCCCATCAGCATGCGGGTGATGGTGATCAACTCGTCGCGCATCCGGGTGCGGGGCGTCACGCGGTCGAGCATGCCGTGATCCAGAAGGTATTCGGCGCGCTGGAACCCTTCGGGCAGTTTTTCACGGATGGTCTGTTCGATGACGCGCGGACCAGCAAAGCAGATGAGCGCGCCCGGTTCGGCAATCTGGACATCGCCCAGCATCGCATAGGACGCGGTGACGCCGCCGGTGGTGGGATGGGTGAGCACGACGATATAGGGCAGTCCCGCCTCTTTGAGCATCTGCACCGCGACGGTTGTGCGGGGCATTTGCATGAGGCTCAGGATGCCCTCCTGCATGCGCGCGCCACCGGCTGCGGAGAAGAGGATGAGCGGGCGTTTGAGCTTTACCGCCGCCTCTGCCGCCGCGATGATGGCATTGCCGACATACATGCCCATGGACCCGGCCATGAAGCTGAAATCCTGTGCTGCGGCCACGATGGGCGTGCGGCCCATTTCGCCGGTGGCGACCAGCATCGCCTCTTTCTCGCCCGTCAGTTTCTGGGCGGCGCGCAGGCGGTCGGGGTATTTCTTTTGGTCGCGGAAGTGCAGCGGATCGGGGGTGGGGGCGGGGACGTCCACCTCGGAGAAGATGCCGCCGTCAAAGAGGGCCGAAAAGCGGGCGCGCGGCGTGATGCCCATATGGTGGCTGCAATTGGTGCAGACGTTGAGATTTTCCGACAGTTCGCGGTGGAACAGCATGGTGCCGCACTCGTCGCATTTGGTCCAGAGGTTCTCGGGAATTTCGCGGCGCGAGAAGATCGAGTTGATCCGGGGGCGCACGTAGTTTGTGATCCAGTTCATTCGGTCCGGTCCCTCTGGTGGCGGTTGCGCCCTGACATATGCGGGGCGCGGGTGAAATGCAATCAGCGGCGCAGGGTGACGCGGATGGCGAGCCAGCCGCAGACGAGGATCAAGAGATCGAGCGGCATCATCGCCCAGAGGGCGTCGATATTGTCGACGCCAAAGGGATAGGCATAAAGCGCCAGACCATCGAATTGGCCGCGCGGGGCCGCGATCATGATGGCGCTGAAATTGTTGATGAAATGCAGCGCGGTGGCGGGACCGAGCGTGCCCGCGCGGGCGGTCAGGTCCGCGGCGGCGAGGCCAAAGGTGGCGGCCCAGGCCACCACGATCCAGGCGTTGGCACCAAAGCTGACGGGATCGAAATGCAGCATGGCGAAGCTGACCGAAGGCAATACCATCCAGATCAGGGGCGAGGAGAAGCGTGCTGCAAGCTGGCTCTGGAGATAGCCGCGAAACACCAATTCCTCGGCAAAGACCTGAAGAAAGAGGCCCAAGAGCGCGAGCGGCAAGAGCGTCAGCCAGTGACCCGGCGTGAGGTTGGCAACCGGGTCCATCCCCTCGGGCATGGGCAGAAAGAGCAGCGCGCCGTAAAGGAGCAGCATGACCCCCATGGCGCGGATGAATTGATGCAGTGCGAGGGTGCGGGGGCCGATGATGCTCCAGATGCCGCGCCGGTGGACGAGGCGCAGGGTCAGGCCAAGCGCCACGATCAGGAGACCAAAGACAAAGAGGTTGATCAGCACGCCTTGGGGGTTGGAGGCGGTTTCAATTCCCGGTGCAATCTCCGCCCAAGCCTCGGGTCCGAAGAGCAGGGGCAGCAGCGCCGCATAGCCAAAGCTGAGCGCCACAAACACCGGCACGCCAAGGGCGATGCCCGCCAGAAGGCGGGCGGGATGGGCGGTGGCGCGGGCGGGGCCGACGAGGATTTCATGGGCGTCATATCTCATGCGCGCAAGCTATAGGCAGGGCTCAGGCGTTGCAATCGGCTTGCCCCCGCCGCGCCGCTGGCCTAGACCGATTTCAGCAAATTTCGGGAGGCCCCTCATGACCAAGTTCGACAAAGCCAAACTGCCCAGCCGCCATGTGACCGAAGGACCGGAGCGCGCGCCGCATCGGTCCTATTACTATGCCATGGGCATGACCGAGGCGGAGATCCATCAGCCGCTCGTCGGTGTGGCGACCTGCTGGAACGAGGCGGCCCCCTGCAACATTTCGCTCAACCGTCAGGCGCAGGCCGTCAAGGGCGGCGTGAAAGAGGCGCATGGCAGCCCGCGCGAGTTCACCACGATCACGGTGACGGACGGGATTGCGATGGGGCATGAGGGCATGCGCAGTTCTCTGGCGAGCCGCGAGGCGATTGCCGATACGGTGGAATTGACCATGCGCGGGCATTGCTATGACGCGCTTGTGGGTCTGGCGGGCTGTGACAAATCCCTGCCGGGGATGATGATGGCGATGGTGCGGCTCAATGTGCCGTCGGTCTTTATCTATGGCGGGTCGATCCTGCCGGGCAAGGCGCCGCAGGTCGAGGAAATTCCGGCGGATTTCCGCAGCCGTGATCTGACCGTGCAGGATATGTTCGAGGCGGTGGGGCGGCATCAGAACCACGAGATGTCCGACAAGGCGCTGGATATGCTCGAGCGAGTGGCCTGCCCGAGTGCCGGGGCCTGCGGTGGGCAGTTTACCGCCAACACCATGGCCTGTGTGTCCGAAGCGATCGGTCTGGCGCTGATGAATTCCTCGGGGATGCCCGCGCCCTATGAGAGCCGCGATCAATATGCCGAGGCGTCGGGGCGTGCGGTGATGCAGCTCTTGGAGCGCAACATCCGGGCGCGCGATGTGGTGACGCTCAAGAGCTTGCAGAATGCGGCGCGGGTTGTGGCCTGCACCGGGGGCAGCACCAATGCGGGTCTGCACCTGCCCGCGATTGCGCATGAGGCGGGGATTGATTTCTTTCTTGAGGATGTCTGCGACATTTTCCGCGACACGCCCTATTTTGTCGATCTGAAGCCGGGCGGAGCCTATGTGGCCAAAGACCTTTATGACGCGGGCGGCATTCCGGTGGTGATGAAGGAACTGCGCAAGGCGGGGCTGATCCATGAGGATTGCATGACCGCGAGCGGCAGAGCCATCGGCGAAGAGCTGGACCTGATCGAGCGCGTGGCCGATGGCAAGGTAATCTATCCGATTGAAACGCCGATCACCAAGACGGGCGGCGTTGTCGGCCTCAAGGGCAATCTGGCCCCGACTGGCGCTATTGTGAAGGTCGCGGGTATCGCGCCCGAGCATCAGGTCTTTACCGGCCCGGCGCGGGTGTTTGAGTGCGAAGAGGATGCGTTCGAGGCGGTCAAGGCGCGCAATTATAAAGAGGGCGAGGTGATCGTCATCCGCAACGAGGGTCCGGCAGGCGGCCCCGGCATGCGCGAGATGCTGTCGACCACGGCGGCGCTCAGCGGTCAGGGCATGGGCAAGAAGGTGGCGCTGATCACCGATGGCCGTTTCTCGGGGGCGACACGCGGGTTCTGTGTGGGCCATGTTGGCCCCGAGGCGGCGCATGGTGGGCCGATTGCCCTGATCGCCACCGGCGACATGATCACGATTGACGCGATCAAGGGCGAATTGTCGGTCGATCTGAGTGACGAGGAACTGGCCAAGCGCAAGGCCTCGTGGGCCGGACCGCGCGAGACGATCTATGCCAGCGGTGCATTGTGGAAATATGCGCAATTGGTGGGCGAGACCTACAAGGGGGCTGTGACCCATCCCGGCGCGGCGTTCGAGCGGCATGTCTATATGGACCTCTGAGCGGGGTAGGGTCCGGGCGATGGCGCGCCGGACCCTGCTTGGGCTGGGGATGATGGCCCTTGCGGGCTGTCTCGCCGTGCCTGCGGGCAAGCCGCAGGCGATGGCGGCGGTGGCGTTTCACGAAGGTGCGGTGGTGGTCACGGGACCGCGTGGCTATTGCGTGGACGCGGCCAGTGTGCGGCGCGGGGCGTCGGGCAGTTTTGCCCTGCTTGCCAGTTGTGCGAGTCTTGGTCAGACGGGAGGCGTCTATGCCGATCCGGCGGTGATGACCGTCTTGGTTCTGCCGCGCGCGGCCTCGGCGCAAGTGCCGGATGCGCAGGCCATGGCGCGGGCGCTGGCGCCCGCAAAGGTGCGGGTGGCGCAGGAAAAAGACGGTCTGGCCGTGGTGCAGGTGATGCAGGGTGGCGATGCCGCGTTGCCGGGGGGCGATCCGGTGCATTGGCGCGCCGGACTGGTCATCAATGGGCATCTGGTCGGACTGGCGGTTTATGGACCTGCAGGGAAGGGCGTGTCGGGGCCCGAGGGGCAGGCGCTCTTGCAAGCCTTGGCGCGGGCGATCCGGGCGGCAAGCCCGGCATCCTGATCTTTGGGATGGATTGTTTCCTGTTTTGAATTAATGCTATGCAAGGATTTGGGACGTAGCATTCCGGCACGGCCGCGCGTGCGAAGATTGGCAAGGGTGCGCTCTGCATGAAATTACTGGATGTGTTGACGCATCGGCACAGCCTGCGCAAATGGCGGCAGGCGGCGCGGAATGCCCCGATGATGGGGTTGGCCGAATTGCGACGGGCGCGGGCCCGTGCGCGCAAGCTGATCTATTCGCTCAATGAGGTGATTTCGATTGCCGACAACCGGCTGGCGCTGCCGATGATTGGCTCGAATTCCTTTTCCCGCCCACATGGCACAGACTGGGCGTGGCGTCCCGAGTTATGGCGCGAACCGTTGCCGGTGCCGGGCATGGCCTCGGTCCGGTCCAAGTCGATGCTGGGGCGCGAGGTGACGTTGTTTCACGATTGCGCGCGCTCGGAGCTGTGTTTGCGCCAGTTGCGCAACAGCCGCGAGGCGGATCTGGCCCCCTACGGTCTGCGGATGGATGTGTTTGCCTTTGACGGATCGTTTCTGTCGGTGGTGTTGGATTTTCCGCAGCAGGCGGTGAACGGGCTGACCAAGCGACATCTCTTGCGGATGGATACGATTGTGGAGCTGGAAAAGCCGCTGGAAATCTTTGCCCGGTTGAATATCAAACACGGGCCGAATACCGAACAGATCGTGCGGGAACTGCCGCTGAATTCCGAGGAAATCATGGTCGAGTTCGATCTGGCCTATTCTAATCTCAATGAAAAGCGGGTGGAGCGGGCCTGGGTCGACCTTATTTTCGAAAATCCGCAGATGAGCCAGCTTGTGCTGCGCGATGTCACTTTCAGCCGCCGCCCGCGCGCGGATCTGTAACAGGGAAGCAGCGATGAACGAGTTGACACTGACCAAGACACGGCTCTTTGAAGGGGTCTGGGAAGGGGTGCTGACGCGGGCGGGCGAGGGTGATTTTACGCCTGACATCGAGGTCACGCATCAGCAAGAGCCGGTGGCGGGCGTCGAGGTGACGTCCAAGCCGGACGAGCGGCTCTGGGTGGTGCGGGTGCCGGTTCCACTGGAAAAGATCGCCGACGGGGTTCAGACATTCGTGATCCGCGACCGCAGGAGCGGTGAAGTCCTCGAGAGTTTTGCGCTCTTGGCGGGGGATGTGCTGAGCTATGATATCCGCGCCGAAATGGCGCTGTTGCGTGAGGAGTTGGACCTGCTCAAGCGGGCGTTTCGGCGGCATTGTCTGGATACGATGTAGGGGATGGTTTTGGCCTGACGGGGACGTTGGTCCCAACTGGTGAGACGCGCGGTGCCCGCCCGTCACGCCAGAGGCGTGCCGAGTTAAAGTGGCGCACCTACGGTGCGACGGGGCGGGTCATGCCGGAGGCATGCCTTCGGCATGACCGCTGCGCGGCGGCGCGTGCCGCGCCTTGAGTCCGCGCTTTGGAGATTGGGACCAACGTCCCCTTCAGGCCCAACATCAACCGCTCATACCCGGTCAAGGTCACCTTTGCGGGGAAAGACTTGCTGCGCGATGCCGGCAAAGAGCAGGTAGATGCTGGTGACGACAAGACCCCAATGCGCCCAGCTTTGCGGATCGAAATGCACCCAAGCGGCCCAACCGGCAAAGAAGGTCCAGGCCAGCGCCATCGGCAGGGTCAGCCAGCGCCAGCGTTCGGTGCGCACCGGATGCACGAATTTGAGCGGCAGGAACATTGCGACCGCCAGCACCACGACGAGGGCAAGAATGATCCAGAAATTCGGCTCTAGCGCAAAGAGCACGAGCACGAGCATGTTCCAGCATCCGGGGAAGCCGGAAAAGGAATTATCCTTTGTTTTCATCCGCGTATCCGCAAAATACATGGCGCTGGCAAAGGTGATCACGATGATCGCCACCCATCCGGTCCAGCCCGGCAAGAGATCGGATTTGAAAAGCGCGAAGGCCGGGATGAAGACATAGGTCAGATAGTCGATGATGAGGTCAAGCAGCACGCCGTCAAATTCAGGTGCATTTTTCTGTACGTCATATTTGCGCGCGAGCGGCCCGTCGATGCCGTCGACGGCGAAGGCCACCACCAGCCAGAGGAACATCAGTTCCCATTTCAACTCGATGGCCGCCAACATAGCGAGCATGGCGAACACCGCGCCGGTGGCTGTGAAAAGGTGGACAAGAAGTGCGCGCATCTGGGGTGTCATGCGGTTTTAATGACGCAGAGATTGCGGATTTGCAAAGAAAAAGCCCGGCCCCACGCGGGGACCGGGCGCATTTTTCCAAGCCCTGCTCAGTTTGCGAGCCGTACCTCTTCGAGCGGATAGGCCAACATGTCCTGCGCCTCCCATGCGACGTGGCAATCGTGGCAAAAGCTCTGCTTGAATTTCATCGGCTTGCCGTCCGGCTGAAGGCCGCCATAGACCCAATCATTGGTCTCGGGCACGCTGCCGGCTTCGCCCTTGGTCATGATGAAGAGCGGGCCGGGAACGGCGGCCTTTTTCTTGGCGCTGATGGTGATGCTTTCCTTGGCCAGGACGGAGCCTACGGGCATGGTGACACCCTCGTCTGCGTATTTCAGATATTGCTCGGCCGCGATGTCATTGGCGAAGGTATAGAGCAGGCGGTTGCCATGCGCCCCCGCAACGGCAGGACGGGTCGAGGATACGGTCCAATCGCGATAGGCACCCGCCACCGCGTCGCCTTCTTTGGCATAGCCTGCGGCCAAATCATCCTTGATGCAGGCGTAAATCTCTTCGATGGCGGCGGCCTCGAGGGCAAAAGGATCCTCGACATCGACCGGGCAGTCGGCGGCATGGGCGGTTTGACCAAATGTCAGGCTGGCCATAATGGTCGCTGCGGCGAAAAGCTGGCGTTTCATAGTTAGAATTCTCCATTTCATTCACGAGACACGCTGGTCATCCGCGCGGAGCCTCGCATGATTCCGCTGTAATTGAACTTAACTATTGCGTGAGCCGTTGAAGGGATTGGAACGGCTTGCCCCTAGCCGCGTCCCTGTGGATGGGTGCGGGCGTAGACCTCCATCAGGCGGGCGGTGTCGACGCCCGTGTAGGCCTGGGTGGTCGAGAGCGAGGCATGGCCCAGAAGTTCCTGAATGGCGCGCAGGTCGCCGCCTGCGTTCAAGAGATGCGTGGCAAAGCTGTGGCGCATGGCATGGGGGGTGGCGGTGGCGGGCAAGCCAAGCTGTGCGCGGGCCTGTTCCATCACCTTTTGGATCAGGCGCGGGCTGAGTGCGCCGCCGCGCGCGCCCAAGAAAAGCGGGCCATTGCGCGGGATGTCATAGGGGCAGAGGCGGGCATACTGCGCCACCGCCGCGCGGGCAGGCTCGATCACCGGCACCAGCCGTTCCTTGCCGCCTTTGCCGAGGATGCGCAGCACCGGGCCAAGCGGCAGGTCGGCCCCGGTCAGGCTGAGCGCCTCGGAGATGCGCAGACCGCAGCCATAGAGCAGGGTCACAACCGCCTGATCCCGCGCGGCGATCCATGGCGTGAGGCTCTGCGCATCGAGCGTGTCGATCATCTCGGAGGCGGCCTCGGGCGAGAGGGGGCGGGGCAGTTTGCGCTGAAACTTCGGCGAGCGGGTCGAGAGGACCGCCGTGGGCTCAAACCCTTCGCGCTCGGACAGCCAGCGGTAGAAACTCTTGACCGCCGAGAGTTTGCGCGCGAGCGAGCGGGGTCCGATATCGCCGCCACGGGTATGGGCCATCCATGCGCGCATGTCGGAGGTGGTGATGCGGGACAGAGCGCCCAAGCCTTGTGTCTCGCCGTGATGCTGCGTCATGAAACGCAGGAAGTCGCCGACATCGCGGGCGTAGGCGTCAATTGTATTGGCGGCGGCACCCTTGAGCGCCTTTTGCGCGGCCAGCCACGCCGAGAGGGCGTCGCGGCCGGCGGGCGAGATCATGACAGCCAGCGGCGCATGGTGCGCTCGAAAACTCCTGCGAAAAAGGCCAAGAGATCAGTGCCCTGTTGCGGGCTGAACTGATGCGGGTCCTCGGCCCCCATGGCGAGCATGCCGGGCAGGCGGTCTGCGCCGAAATCGAGCAAAAGGCACGCCTCGGAGCGCAGATAGGGCGCTTCGCGACCATAAACGCGCATGTCGCCCTCGTCGATCTGGCGCAGGGTGACTTGGCGCGCGGGCACGGCGCGGGTGCCGGTGAGGTAGGTTTTGATGAAACCGGGTTCCGCGACCGAGAGCACATCGCCTAGGCGGCGCACGGCAGGATCATTGTCGTTTTGCACCGATTCGAGCACGAGGCGCACCGCGTCAACGCGCAGGATATGTGCCACTTCGCCGCCGAGATCCCGCAGGAAGGTTTCAAACTCGATGGGATCGAGCATCCGCAAGATGGCGCGATGCACCTGATTGGTGCCGGCGAGGTTCTCATAGGCGGCCGCGATCACCGAGCGATGCGTGTCCTCGAGCCGGTCCAGACGCGCCTCGAGCCGGTCCATCGCGATGCCGCGCAGGTCGACAATATTGCCGCCCATCGCCCGCTCGTTGGCGGCGATCAAAGCGCGCATAAGATCTTGATCCTCAAGGATAAGATCGGGTTGCGCGATGATGTGTTCGCGCAACGTGTCGTTCATCTCGGGCTTGCTACTCATTCTGGCCTCTTGCGGGTTTGTGGCACCTTAGCAGATGCAGAATTATTATGCCGCAAGAAAATGCGCGTGTGGCGGGTCAGCGGATCGGCTGGGCGGTGTAGAGCACCTGACCGCGCGGCAGGCGCAGCGGGCTGCGCGTGGCCTGCCAGCCGGTCATATGGGCCATATGGTCCACATCCTCGGCCAAGAGATGATAGGGCGGGCGGATGTCGTGGGTAACCACACCGTCGGGCTGGCGATAGGCGGTGGCGGCCTGTGCGGCGTCGGGGGCGAGGAAGACGGTGAAGAACAACCCCTCGAGCCGCTCAAAGCGGCGCAGGTTGGTGAGCGCGCGGCGCAGATGCGCCATGGGCAGATGCGGAAAGACCGCGAAGGCGATGGCGTGGGTGATGCACCCCGGCACGCCGGGATAGTCAAAGCGGGCGTCCTCGATCAGGTGGTCGGGGTTGAGGCGCGCGGGGTCGGTCAGTTCTGCGGCATGGCCCGCGATCATCAGGGCGCGCGACGCATCGGTGGCCCAGTAATGCCCCGGATCGAGATAGGGCACGGCCTTGCACCCAAGGCGCAATGATCCCGCGCCGATGTCCAGCAAGTGATGATGCGGCAAGAGCCCCGCGTCGCGCAGCAGGGTCATCTGTACCCGCCCGGTTTCATCCCATCGTCCGCCCACCACGTCGCGGTGCCGCCCGGTGGCAATCGCCTCGGCGTGAAAGCCGACGACATCATAGGGGTTCTGTGGGGTCTTCATCGAGGCAGGGCCGCGCCAAGGCGTGCCTTGCGCCATTGCAAGACGAGGATGGGCGACCAGAGCAAGAGGCCGATCGCCATGGTGATCAGGCCCGGCGCGATGAAGAGGAGCGAGGTCAGCCCCACCGCCCACCGCTCCCATCCGCGCATCGGGGCCAGCAGATAGCCGGAAAAGGCCGCGCCCAGCCCGCCAATCCCCAGCATCGCGCCCAGAAGGGTGATGCTAAAGGCGGACCATGTGAAACCGTCCGTCACCAGCAGGAGGGCCGGGGAATAGACAAAGACGAAGGGCACCAGCGCCTTGGCGATGCCGAGGCGAAAGGCGGTGTTGCCGGTGCGGAACGGGTTGGCCCCGGCGATGCCCGCCGCCGCATAGGCTGCGAGTGCCACAGGTGGCGTGATGTCGGCCAGAACGCCGTAGTAGAAGACAAAGAAATGCGCGACGATCGGTTCGACCTGCAATTGGGCAAGGGCGGGCGCTGCGACGGCGACGAGGATGATATAGGTCGCGGTTGTGGGGATGCCCGCGCCCATGATGATGCAGGAAATGGCAATCAGGATCAGCGAGACAAAAAGCGCCCATTGCTGCACGGTGAACGTGTTGAGCAGCCAGATTTCACTGAGCATGCCGCCCATGTCTGTGGCGGTCTGCACAACGACATAGCCAAGGCGAAAGCCGACGCCGGTCAGGGTGACGACGCCGACCACGACGCCCACGGTGGCGGCGGCGGCCCCCACCGCCAGCGTATTGCGCGCGCCATCTGCCAAAGCGTTCCAGAGGTCGCGCAGCGTCAGGCGGTTGACCGGGTTGAGAAAGCCCACGACGACGCAGGCGATGATGCCGTACACGGCTGCGAAATCGGGCGTCTTGCCGCTGAGGATGAGGTAGACGAGGATGAAGAGCGGAATGAGGGACAGCCAGTTCTGACGCAGCACCAGCCCCGCCTTGGGCAGTTCATCGGCGCGCAATCCGCGCAGGCCCAGCTTGCGCGCCTCAAGATGCACCATGATGAAGATGCCGAAGTAATGCAGGAGGGCAGGAAAGAGCGCCGCCGCGAGAATGTCGCGCAGCGGGATTTCCAGATATTCCACCATGATGAAGGCCGCAGCGCCAAGGATCGGCGGGGTGATCTGGCCACCCGTCGAAGAGGTGGCCTCGACCGCGCCGGCGAAATGCGCAGGGTAGCCCACGCGCTTCATCGCGGGAATCGTGAGCGCGCCGGTGGTGACGGTATTGGCGATGGAGGAGCCTGAGATGGTGCCCATGAAGGCCGAGGAAAAGATTGCCACCTTGGCCGGGCCGCCCGCGTAGCGGCCCGCGATGACCATGGCGAGGTCGATGAAAAGCTGGCCCAAACCGATGCGGGTGGCCAGCACGCCAAAGAGGATGAAGAGGAACACATATTGCGCCATGACGCCGATGGCGATGCCATAGATGCCCTGATTGGTCATGTAGAGGTGGTTGATCAGCCCGTCCCAACTGGCTCCGCCATGTTTCAGCGCGCCGGGAGCGTAGGGGCCGAAAAGGGCAAAACCCACGAATACCAAGGCGATGATCGGCAGGGTCGTCCCCACAGAGCGGCGCGTCGCCTCGAGCGTCAGCAGAAAGAGCGCAGAGCCCATCAGCACGTCGAGGTCAGAGGGGTTGCCGACCCGCACCGAGACCGCTGCGGGCGGCAGGAGCGGCAGATACATCGCCGCCACCACTGCCAGAATGGCAAGGACAAGGTCGAGGATTGGCACGCCGGAAATCCTATGCCACGCTGGCGGGGGCAGGGCGGTGCTGGTGCTGCGGCGCCAGGAAAAGAGCAGGAACACAAGGCCCAGCACGAAGGAGATGTGTATCCCCCGGTGCAGCAATTCGCGCACGAGGCCAAAACCCGAGGCGTAGAAATGATAGGCCGACATCGCGACAAGGCAGACCGAGACCACAATGGCGATGCCCCGCCCGGTCGGGCGAAAGGCCAGTTCGGGATCGTATTTGCGCTCGATCTCGTGCAGCTCTTCGGCAGAGAGTTCGGGATCGGGCGGGGTCTGGGCAGGGGGGACCATGCGTGTGGCTCCGGGTTCTCGAACGTCAGAAGTGATCCGGCCACCGCGATGGGTGGCCGGGTCGCGTGTCCGTCATCGGGGCATCACTTGATCTGCCCGGCTTCCTTGTAAAACCGCTCGGCCCCTTCGTGCAACGGCACGGCCACACCGCTCAAGGCAGAGTCGAGGGTGATCGCGGCGCCCTTGGCATGGCCCACGTCGAGCAGATTTCGCGAGTTGTCGTTCCAGAGCGCCTTGGTGATTTCATAGACCAGATCGGCGTCCTCATCGGCAGAGGTGAACCATTGCGCACCCACCGAAACTGTCTCGGTGGCGGCAACCCCTTCATAGGTGCCTTCGGGGATCGAACTTTGCGAGAAGAAGTTGTATTTTTCGGTCAACTCCGCCGCGCCGTCGCCTGCGATGGGCACGAGCTTGATGTCGGCGGCCGAGGCCAGTTCCACCAGAGAGCCTGCCGGATAGCCCGCGACGACAAAGAAGGCGTCGACCTTGCCGTTGCGCAGGGCCTCGGAGGCGGCATCGCCCTTGAGCGCCTCGGCGGTCACGTCATCGACCGAGAGGCCATTGGCCTCGAGAATAAGACCGGCATCGACATAGGTGCCTGATCCCGGTTCATCGAGCGAGACACGTTTGCCCGCAAGATCCTTGACACTTTCGATGCCGCTGTCGGCGAGGGCGACGAGGTGGATATGCTCGTCAAAGAGAGCCGCGATGGTGCGCAGTTTCTCGGCGGGGGGCTGGCCCTGCATCGTGCCGGTGCCGGTATAGGCCCAATAGGCCACGTCCGACTGGGCAAAGCCGGAATTGCGCAGGCCCGACATGATCGCGTTAACGTTGTCCACCGATCCGCGCGATGATACGGCGGAGGCAATGAGGCCCTCGACGCCGCAGCTTCCGCCTTCTTCGCAGGGGCGAGATCCGGGTGGTTTGGAGATGGCATTGGCGATGACACCGCCCACCGGGTAGTAGGTATAGGCGGTGCCGCCGGTGCCGATGGTAAAGAACTTGAGATCCTGCGCGACGCTGCCCGTGGCCAATCCGACCACGAGAGCAGCCCCGACGAAGAGGCTGCGCGCCCCTCTGGCAAGGTGTTGCATGACTATCTCCCTGTGTTGGCAGGGCGCAATTCTGCGAGTGCCCTGCTTTTGATCCGGCATTCGCGTGGGATGCCTGCGATGAGGCTATGCAAACCGATCCGCCAAGGCAAGGCCGGGCTGCGGATCGGTCTTAGGGGGGCGCGTCAGGCGGTGGCCAGCAGTCGCGCCTTTTGTGCATTGCTCCAGAGGATGCCCAGAACGATCGTCGAGCCAATGGCGATCACGGTCACGTCATGCGCCACCAGCATCAGCCCGGCAATGCTCAGCACCCATTTCTGCCAGCGGGCGATGCTGGTTTTGAAGAACCCGATATAGGCCACGGAGAGTGCGATGATGGAGAGCACGCCAGACGACAGCGCCAGGGAGAAATCCCACCATGTGAAGTCGATGAACAGCAGCGAGGGCGCATAGATGAACATCATTGGCACCAGCGCCTTGCCCATCGAGAGGCGAAAGGCGGTCATGCCGGTTCGCATCGGGTCCGACCCGGCGATACCCGCCCCCGCATAGGCCGCGAGCGCCACAGGTGGCGTGATGTCGGCCAGAACGCCGTAGTAAAAGACAAAGAAATGCGTGGCCAGAAGCGGAACGCCCAATTCCTGAAGCGCTGGCGCTGCGATCGCCGCGAGGATGATATAGGTGGGTGTGGTGGGGATCCCCGCGCCCATGATGATACAGGCAATCGCCACAAAGATCAGGGCGAAAAACAGGGTTGTACCGCTCTCGGACAGGAAGCCTATCGGATCGAGCAGCGCCACGGCCGTGCCCATCCATGCCGCCGCATCGAGCACAGCGCCCGAGAATTTGAAACCCATGCCGGTGAGGGTCGTCACGCCCAGAATGAAGCCGACGCAGGCGCAGGCTGCCGTGATGGCGATGGACTGCTGGGCACCGCTTTCGAGCGAGTCCTTGAGCTTGCGCGGGGTCAGTGCGCTGCTGGCATCCATGCGTTTGCCCAAGCCCACGGTTTGCAGGATCAGTGGGATGAAGGAGCAGCCGATGGTCAGGATGATGCCCCAGAAGGCCGCGAGGAAGGGGGTGAATTTCATCAACAGGAGCGTGACCATCGTCACCAGCGGGATGAAAAGGTGCCAGGATCGCACCAGCACATCGAGAAATTGCGGCAGTTTGTCCGGCTCAATCCCTTCGAGATTGAGGCGCTTGGCCTCGAGATGCACCATGAAGAGGGTCGAGAGGTAGTGGAAACAGGCCGGAATAATCGCGATCAAGATCAGTTCGTTATAGGGCACGCCCAGCATTTCCGTCATCACGAAGGCCGCAGCCCCCATGATCGGCGGAGTCACCTGTCCGCCGCAACTGGCCGAGGCCTCGGTCGCGGCGGCGAATTGTGGTGAAAAGCCCTTGGATTTCATCATCGGGATGGTGAAGGCCCCGGTGGTCACGGTGTTGGCGATGGGCGAGCCGGAGATCATGCCGAAAAAGCCGGAGGACACCACCGCCACCTTGGCCGGTCCGCCGGAATAGCGCCCGGCGACGATCGAAGCGAGGTCGATGAAGAGCTGCCCCAGCCCCGATTTCTGCGCCAGAACGCCGAAGAGCACGAAGTGAAAGACAAAGGTCGCGACCACGCCGATGGCGATGCCGTAGATGCCTTCGGTGCCGAGATAGAGGTGGTTGACCAGTCGGATGATGTTGTAGCCACGATGCGCGAGATCGCCCGGCAGATAGGGGCCAAACACCGCGTAGAGGAGCGCCAGCGTGCCGATGACTGGCAGCACCTCACCCATGGTGCGGCGCGCCGCCTCGAGCACGATGATAATGGCGAACAGCCCGAGGATGTAATCGAGCGGCTGTGGAAATCCGACATTCTGAATGAAGATCGTGTCGAAGAAGACGATGAGATAAAGCGAGGAGGCGCAGCCGATGATGGCGAGCGGCCAGTCCACGATGGAAGGCCGGTCGCCATGTCCGCCCAGCCCGTCGATGGGCAGGGCTGTGAGGCCAAGCAAGAGGCTGAGACCGATCAGGCCCCAGCGGGCGGCGCCCGGAATCTGGTCTGACAGCGCATTGGCGAGTTGCAGCCCGAGAAAGACGTAGAACGCCGCGAAGGCCAGCCCGAAGCCCCAGGCGCGCAGCGGTCGCTCGGGGCGCATGCGCGGGAAGAGCAGGAACACCAGCGGCATGATAAAGCTCATGTGCACCGAGCGGTGCATCACCTCGTTCAGAAGGCCAAAGCCCGAGGTGTAGATATGGAACAGGCTGAGCACGATGCAGGCGAGCGCCGCCACCTGTCCGGTGATCCCGCCGAGATTGCGAAAATTGGTCTCGTTGTCGTATTTGCGAACCAGCGCCTCCATCTCTGCTTTGGAGAGGCCGGTGTCGGGTGCGGGGTGTGTCATGGTCAGTCTTCCTTGCAGTCGGGCGAAAGGATTTCGAGCGGGGTGGCGGGCCACCGGGTCAGGTCAATCGTTTGGTCGCCCACGATCAGGCGGTTTTCGTGTTCGGGCGCGGTGCGCAGGATCAGCCGGGGCACGGGGCGGTGCAGTGGGAGGACCATGGCCCCGTCCCGCTGAACCCAGCCTTCGCCGTCATAGGCCATGCCGGGGCCATGCGCGACAAAGCGTTCCTCGGTCTGCAGGATCTGGCCATCCGGAGTTATGATGTAATCCGCCTCGACCGGGGTCAGGCTGACGGAATGCCGCCATTTGAGGGTAAAGGCCTGCGCGGGAAGGTCGATCCGGGTTTGGCCATCGCGCAACCCGACCACCGCGAGCATACCGTTGGAACAGGTGCGGGGGGCTTGCGAGCCCCCCGCACATAAGAGTACCGCGGCCAGCGCGGTCAGTCCGCGCCAGCCGGTCGGTGTCACTTGATCAGGCCTTGTTCGCGGTAGTAACGCTCTGCACCCGGATGCAGCGGGATCGAGACCGATTCAAGCGCCGTTTCCAGCGAGATTTGCCCACCCATCACATGCACCTGCGCCAGTGTCTCGGTGTTCTCATAGAGCGCCTTGACCATCGCATAGGCGATATCCTCGTCGAGATCGGCATGGGTGGCCCAGATTGCGCGCACCGCGAGGGTTTCGACATCCGCGTCAATGCCGCGATACGAGCCGGCGGGCAGGATCGCGCTGGCGTAATAGGGCTGAACCTCTTGCAGTTTGGCAATCGACGGTCCGGTCAGCGGCACGATGGTGATGTCATGGCCGTTGGCCAGTTCGGTGATCGACGAGGTGGGCGTGCCTGCGGTGATCAGCGAGGCGTCGAGATTGCCGTCCTTGATCTTGTCCGCCGACTGGGCAAAGGACGAGAAATCCTCGGACACCGACTCGCGCGTCATGTCATGCGCGGCGAGCAGATCGCCCAAAAGCTGCCACTGGCCAGAGCCGGGCGAGCCGGAGGACACGGATTTGCCCGCCAGATCGGCAAAGCTGGCGATGTTGGCCTCTTTGCGGGCCACAAGCTGCACGGTTTCGGGATAGAGCGAGCCGAGGGCGCGCAGATTGTCGGCGCCATTGCCCTCGAATTGGTTGGTGCCCTTGTAGGCGGCGTCGAGGATGTCGGCGGCGACAAAAGCGGTCTCGATCTCGGATTTGGCCAAGAGGCCTGCGTTGGCGACCGAGGCATTGCCGGTTTCGGCGGTGGCCGAGATGCGACGACCTTCGAGTTCGGCGGTGTTCGAGATCAGCTGTGCCAGCATGCCGCCCAGCGGATAATAGGTGCCGCCAGTGCCGCCGGTGGCGATGCCGACAAAGACGCGGTCCTGTGCCGTGGCCGGGGCCGCGAGGGCCACAGCCGACAGCGCGAGGGCGCAGAGGGATTTGGTGAGTTTCATTCGGATCACTCCTTGTTGGTTAATCGATCGTAAGGGTCGTATCGGTGGGATCGAGGGCTGCGATGTCGCGCAGCATCGGTCCCAGCACGGCGCGCAGCCGCGTGGCGCGGTCCGGGTCGTAATCCCACGGGGGCGCTTCGTGCATATAAGTGGATTGGGCCAGTTCCATCTGGATGGCGTGAAATCCAGCCTCGGGGCGGCCATAGTGCCGCGTGGTCCAGCCGCCGCGGAACCGTCCGTTGGTGATGGTCGTGTAGTCGGTGGCGGCGGTGCAGTGGCGCTGTGCCAGAGCGGCGAGGGCCGGGGCGCAGGTTGTCCCTTTATTGGTGCCAATGTTGAAATCCGGCAATCTCCCGTCGAAAAGAAAGGGAATTTCCGATCTTATCGAGTGGCAATCATAGATAAAGACAAATTCATATTTTGCATGGATGCGTGCAATCTCGGCGCTGAGGGCGGCGTGATAGGGCGCGTGAAACTGCGCGAGGCGTTGGGCGGTGTCGGCCTCGGTCGGGGGCGTGGCCCAGAGGGGCGTGCCGTCGAAATCTGTGAGCGGCACCAGCGTTGTAGTGTTCTGACCGGGATAGAGGCTGGCACCCGAGGGGTCGCGATTGGCGTCGATGACATAGCGATGAAAGCGCGCCGAGACCACGCTCGCCCCCGGCACGAGGTCGGCGTAGAGCCGGTCGATATGCCAATCCGTATCGCTGAGGCCGCGCCCGATGTCGTTGAGCCGCGCTGAAATCTCTGGGGGCAGGTAGGTGCCCGCATGCGGAATCGCCAGCACGAGCGGGCTGTCGCCCGAATGGACCGAGACAACGGTGGTCTCTGCTGTGCCTGTGGCGATTTCCTGCACTTGGTTCTTTCCTTTTTGAGCGGCCCGTGCCAAAAATATGATTAAGCATATTAACAGAGTCAAGGCGAAGATAGCGATGGAGCGGATCATTTGGGCGCGGCAGGCGCTCTTGCCCGACGGATGGGCAAAGGACGCATGTCTCAGGCTGGATGCGGAGGGACGGATTGCCTCTGTGACACCCGATGCCGCGCCGCAGGGGCAGCAGGTGGATACGCTCTTGCCTGCGCCGGTCAACTTGCATTCGCATGCGTTTCAACGCGCCATGGCGGGGATGACAGAGGCGCGCGGGCCTGATCCGCGTGACACGTTCTGGACGTGGCGGCGGCTGATGTTCCGGTTTCTGGAGCATCTGACACCCGAGCATGCGCGCGCGATTGCCGCCATGGTGCAGATGGAAATGCTCGAGGCCGGGTATGCCGCCATTGCAGAGTTTCATTACCTGCATCACCAGCCGGATGGCACGCCCTATGACGATCTGGCGGAAATGGCGCAGGGGCATTGTGCGGCGGCGGAAGAGACCGGAATCGGTCTTACGCTCTTGCCGGTGCTCTATCGCTATGGCGGGCTTGACCGGCGCGCATTGGCACCCGGGCAGCGGCGGTTCGGCAATGATCCGGACCGGTTCGCCGCGCTCTTTGACGCCTCGGCCAAGGCGGTGGCGGGCCTGAGCGCCGACTGCGGTATTGGCGTTGCACCCCATTCCTTGCGCGCGGTGCAGCCCGAGGATCTGGCGTTTTGCGCGGAATTGGCGGGCGACCGGGTGATCCACATGCATCTGGCCGAGCAGGATGAAGAGGTGGTCGAGGTCGAGGCGGCGCTGGGCGCACGCCCGGTGACGTGGCTTTTGGACAACGCGCCGGTCTCCGAGCGGTGGTGCCTGATCCATTGCACGCAGATGACACCCGAGGAAACGACGCGTTTGGCGCAAACCGGGGCCATCGCGGGCCTCTGCCCGATCACCGAGGCGAGTCTGGGCGATGGGATTTTCGATGGGGCGCGGTATCTGGCGCAGGGCGGACGATTTGGTGTGGGAAGCGATTCCAATATCCGCATTTCGCTGGTCGAGGAATTGCGCGGGTTTGAGTATTCGCAGCGTCTGCGCGACCGTGGGCGCGCGGTTCTGGCCACGCCCGCACGTTCGACGGGTCGTGTCCTCTGGGAGGGGGCCGTGGCCGGGGGCGCGCAGGCGGCAGGGCGCGCAAGCGGTGCGATTGCGCCGGGGCTTTGGGCGGATCTGGTGGCGCTCGATGGACAGCATCCCGACCTGGCGGGACGCATGGGCGATATGTCCCTTGATACGCTGATTTTTGCCGGGGATCACCGCGCCATCCGCGAGGTTTGGGCGGCGGGGCGGCACGTTGTGCGAGAGGGGGCGCATGTCAAACGCGACGCGATTGTCGCACGGTTCCGCGCTGTCCAACAGCAATTGCAGGCGCTGTTGTGACTGGGCCTATCCACAGGCTGGAATGGACGGATATTCGGCGCGATCTCTTGGCGCGGATTCAGACGGGCGTCTGGAAACCCGGCGACAGCATTCCGCGCGAAGTGGAACTTGCGACGCAGTATGGCTGCACCCGTTCCACCGTGGGGCGGGCGCTGCGCGATCTGGCGACGGCGGGATTTCTGGAGCGGCGCCGCAAGGGGGGAACGACGGTATCGGCCAATCCGGTGCGCAAGGCCCCGCTGGACGTGCCGATCATCGCCGATGCGATAAACAAATCTGGCAAGGTGTCTGGCTATCAGTTGTTGGCGTGTCGGAGCGAACGACCGCCGCGCCTGATCCGTGCGCGTTTGGGAGTGGGCGCACAGGCTGCGCTCGTTTTCATAGCAGCGCTCTACCGTGCCGATGGCGTGCCGCATCAGTTGGAGCATCGCTGGCTTGTGCCTGCGGCGGTGCCGGGGCTGGAGGCGGAGATTCTGGAACGGACCCCGGTCGATGAATGGCTGTTGCAAAATGCGCCCCTGACGCGGGCCACGATCGAGATCGAGGCCGTTGGCGCACCCGTAGCCGTTGCGGACGCGTTGCAGATGCCGGTTGGGGCGGCGACCCTGTTGGTGACTCGCCAAAGTTGGACTCAGGCGCAGCCGATAGGCTTTTTGCATCTCTATCACGCGCCGGGGGTCAAGCTCTCTACTGCGATATAAGGTTTATGTCGCTTTCTGCAAAAGGGTTTCGCAAACCTACAGGCCGCGCGGCTGTGAATGACCGACGATCTCTCTCAAAGGAGATCGCAGATGACCCTAGAGACAGCCCCCCGCATGCGCATTGGTGGACGCAGTGCCCGGCGCGCCATTCGCAGCGCCCCCAAGGTCGAGATGCTGCCCGGCCTGACCCGGCAGATCCCGCTCTGCGAGGTGATGAGCGGGTCGCAGGTCGAGCGGATCGACGCCGCCTCGATGAATATTCTCGAGAACGTCGGCGTGCAGTTCCGCGACCCTATCGCGCTGGAGGATTGGCGCAGGGTTGGGGCCAAGGTGGTGGGCGAGATGGTCTATCCCGACCGTGGTCTGATCCGTGACCTGATCGCCACGATCCCGTCGGATTTCACCTATCATGCGCGGGATCCGGGCAAGAACGTGCGCCTTGGGGGGCCGCATTCGATCTTTGTGCCGATGACGGGGGCGCCCTACTTGCGTGATCTTGACGATGTGCGGCGCAACCCGATGCTGGCGGATCTGGCGATGTTTCACAAGCTGAGCCACATGATGCCCGCGCTGCATTCGAGCGCGCATCATATCGTGGAGCCCTATGATCACCCGATCAGCCAGCGGCATTTGCGCATCACCTATTCGTCGATGAAATACTCGGACAAGACCTTTATGGGCATGACCACCAGCCCCAAGAACGCCGAAGATGTGATGGAGATGTGCGCCATCCTCTTTGGGGCGGAGTTCATGGAGCGGAACCCGGTGACGACCGGCAATTGCAATGGCAATTCGCCGCTCGTGTGGGATGAGACCATGCTGGGGGCCATGCGGGCGTTTTGCCGCCGCAATCAGCCGGTGCTCTGCTCGCCCTTTGTCCTTGGCGGGGCCAATACCCCTGCGAGTGTGCCCGCCACCGTGGCACAGCTCAATGCCGAGGCTCTGAGTGCGCTGGCCTATACGCAGATCATCCGCCGGGGCTGTCCGGCGATCTATGGGCATTACCTGTCCACGGTGTCGATGAAATCCGGCGCGCCGATGGCGGGGACGCCAGAGATCAGCCTGATGAATTTCATGATCGGTCAGATGGCGCGGTTCTACGGCGTGCCGTGGCGCACGTCGAACACCTTGGGCGGGGCCAAGACGCTGGACGCGCAGGCGGGCTATGAATCGGCCACGACCCTCTCGGCGGTGATCCATGCCGGAGCCAATTACATCTGGCATTCGGCCGGCTGGAACGAGGCGGGGATGCATTGTTCGGTGGCGAAGTTTGTGGTTGATGCCGAACAATGCGCCATGGCGTATCGCATGGCCGAGGGGCCGCAATGGGGCGACTTCGACGAGGCGCTGGCAGCAATCCCCGATGTCGGGCCGGGGGGGCACTATCTGGGCCATCCGCATACGCAGGAGAATTTCCAGACGGCGTTCTTCATGCCGGATCTCTTTGACAACAACTCGATCGAGCAATGGGTGGCGGATGGGTCCAAGGACACGACAGAGCGGGCCCTGATCCATGCGCGGCGGATGTTGGATGGCTATGTGGAGCCCCGGCTTGATCCCGGTGTGAATGAGGCGCTGTTGGAGTATATCGCCCGGAGAGAACGGGAAATTCCGGCGGCTGACGCGCTCAATCAGGAGTATTGACGCCGCACTCTTGCGATTGCCCGCCTTGGCCCCGACGTGCTAGCGTGCCGAAAATAGAGGCAGGCAGCCCCCGGACCATGAAAAAGACGGCACTGACCAAATATCAGCGGCTTGAGGCGGCGGGCCTGTGGCGGGCAGAGCCGGCAGCGCAGCGGGTCGATGTGGTCGTGTCGGTCGGAGAGGCGACGCTGACCATCACCGATATGCGCGACCGGGTGCAGGCGCATTGGTCGATTGCGGCGGTGGCGCGCGCCAATCCGGGGCATCGGCCTGCGATTTATCATCCCGATGGCGATCCCGGTGAGACGCTGGAACTGGCCGAGAATGAAGACGAGATGATCGCGGCCATCGAAAAGCTGCGCGGCGTCGTGGAGCGTCAGCGGCCACGGCCGGGACGGTTGCGGTTTGTCGGCGTGCTGACGAGCCTTGCGGCGGTGGCGGCGCTCGTGCTGTTCTGGTTGCCCGGTGCGGCGCGGGACCATGCGTTGGGCGTGGTGCCGATGGTCAAGCGGGTTGAAATCGGTCAGGCGCTGCTGGGGCATCTGCAACGGGTGACGGGCCCGGTCTGCGATGGTCCGGGCGGGGAGGCCGCCTTGGCGCAACTGGCGCGGCGGTTGCCGCCCCGACGCGGTGAGGCGCGGTTCTTGATGGTGCGCGGCGGCATCGAGGGGGCGTTGCGGGTGCCGGGAGGCGTGGTCTTGATCAATGCCAATCTGGTAGAGGACCATACCGAGCCGGATGTGGTCGCGGGCCACATCATCGCCGCTCATTTGCGCGCCGAGGCGCATGATCCACTTTCAGAGATCCTAGAGGAGGGCGGGCTGTCGGCGTCGCTGCGGCTTTTGGCGACGGGTGTGTTGCCCGATGATCTGTTGCGCGCGCATGCCGAGAGGTTGATGACCGAGCCGCCCGAGCCGGTCGCCGCAGAGGCGATGCTGGCGGGGTTCGCCCACTGGCAGGTGCGCGCACGGCCCTATGCCTATGCGGTTGATATCACAGGGGAGTCCACAGTCGAATTGATCGAGGCGGATCCTTTTGCCGGCACCGCTCCACCGCCGCCTCTGCTCAGCGATTCCGATTGGTTGCGTCTGCAGGAGATCTGCGGCGGCTGATCACGCAGTCACGGTATAGGGCGTGTCGAACCAGTGTTCTTCGAGATTTGCGCCCGGTCCGATCTGGTCCAGAACGGCAAAGAGACCGGGGGCAGAGAGCGGCGTCAGAACCCCGTGCCAAGTGCCGCGATGAAGGTTAATCGCCTGTCCGGGTGTGGTGAGAAAGGCGCGTGGCGTGCCGGGCACACCGCCCGCATCCGGTGCGACGATCACCAGAAAGGCTGTCAGGGTCATCGGGATGAATGCCTGACTGCCCTGCGGGTGACGCTCCATCATCTCGAGCGTGTAGGGCAGGTGGCGGGGGGCCGCGTCAAAGAGGCTGAGGCCTGCGCGCCCATCGCCGAAATCGAGCCGTGCGCGGTCGTGAAAGCGCCCGCAGAGCCCTTGGTTGATAAGCCGGTCCGGGGGGCCGCGCACCTCCAGAACGTCGCCAAAGGGTGCGAAACCCGCCTCTGTCAGTGGCTCCGCCGTGATCCGCGTCATGGCAGCATGTCCCGCAGCCGCCAGAGCGCGATGCGTTCGACCTGTCGGCAGGCCTCGGCCTGTTCTATGGCGCTGTCCTGCTCGAGGCGGCGGGTAAATGCCGCCATGATCCCGGCTTTGTCATGGTCGCGCACTGCGATGATGAAGGGAAATCCGTGCCGCGCGGTATAGGTGGTATTGAGGCGCTCAAAGGTGGCGCGCTCGGTATCGGTCAGCGCATCGAGCCCCGCGCTTGCCTGCTCATTGGTCGAGGCGGCGGTCAGCCGTCGCGCCTGTGCCAACTTGCCCGCAAGGTCGGGATGGGCGCGCAGCACGCTGAGCCTCTCCGCCTCGGTCGCACGGCGAAACGCGCGGCAGAGGGCGTTGTGGAGGCCCACGGCGCTGTCATGGGCGGAGCCAAGCTCCAGCGCATGCGCGCGCTCGGCCACCCATGGGGAATGTTCAAACACGCCGCCAAAGCGGGCGACAAAATCCGCACGATCCATTTGCGAGGGGCGTTCCTGAGACGCGGGCGGATGCACGGCGGCCCAGTGCCGGGCGATATCGACACGCCGGGTGATCCAGACGTCAGGTTGTTTGACAATGTGGTCAAAGAACCGCCGCAACGCCATGATCCGCCCCGGACGTCCGACAAGGCGGCAATGCAGTCCGATGGAGAGCATCTTGGGGGCACCGGCGCGCCCTTCGGCCAAGAGTGCGTCAAAGCTATCACGGAGATAGGCAAAGAACTGATCGCCTGCGTTGAACCCCTGCGGCGTGGCAAAGCGCATGTCATTGCAATCGAGCGTATAGGGCACGATCACCTGATCCCGCCCGTGGGCATGGTGCCAATAGGGCAGATCGTCAGCGTAGGAATCGGCGATATAGGCAAAGCAGCCTTGGGCGGTTGCCAGATCGACGGTGTTGATCGAGCAGCGCCCGGTATACCAGCCCTCGGGCGCATGGCCCGTGACCTCGGTATGCAGGCGGATGGCCTCCTGCATATGGGCGCGCTCGTCCTCGGGGCTATAGTCGCGATAGTCGATCCATTTCAGCCCGTGGCTGGCGATCTCCCATCCCGCATCCTGCATGGCGGCCACCTGTTCGGGACTGCGGGCAAGGGCAGAGGCCACGCCAAAAACGGTGGCGGGCAGGCTGTAGTCGGAAAACAGACGATGCAGCCGCCAGAATCCGGCGCGCGCGCCATAGTCATAGATCGATTCCATGTTCCAGTGGCGCTGTCCGGGCCAGGGGGCGGCACCCACGATCTCGCTCAGAAACGCCTCCGAGGCGGCATCGCCGTGCAGAAGGCAATTCTCGCCGCCCTCTTCGTAATTGATCACGAATTGCAGTGCGAGGTGCGCGCCACCCGGCCAATGCGGATTGGGGGGATTGGAGCCGTGGCCGCGCATGTCGCGGGGGTAGCGGTCGGGCATCAGTGCCTCCTTGGTCGAAACCTTGTGGTATTTCAGGGGTTGATCTTGGGCCTGTTCCGCTAGGAGATACAGAAAACGTCATTCATGTCACGCGGGGAGGGCCCGATCATGCCCGGATATCTGACCACTCATGTTCTTGATACCGCGCGGGGCTGTCCGGCACCGGATCTGCTGATCCGCCTCAGCCGGATCAGGGGTGACGCGCCAGACCCGCTGTGTGACATGCGCACCAATGCGGATGGGCGCACCGATGCGCCTATTCTGCCCGAAGCGGAATTTGCGCCTGGCACCTATGAGCTCTTGTTTCATGTCGGCGATTACCTGCGGGCGTTGGGCGGTGAAGGGCCGTTCTTTCTCGATCTCGTTCCGATCCGATTTACGATGACCGAGGCGTCGCATTACCATGTGCCGCTGTTGCTCTCGCCCTTTGGGTATGCGACCTATCGCGGCAGTTGAGGCCGCGCATTGGCTCTTGCCCTTGGCGTGGCAGCGGCCTAACACCGATTTCCATGAAAATACTGTTTCTCGGTGATGTAATGGGGCGCGCAGGGCGTGCAGCGGTGGCGGATCGACTGCCCAAGCTGCGCGCAGCGTGGAAACTCGATTTCGTGGTCGTCAATGGCGAGAATGCCTCAGGCGGCATGGGGCTGACGGCGGCGCATGCCAAGGATATTTTCACGGCGGGCGCGGATTGCGTGACGCTGGGCGATCATGCGTTTGACCAAAAGGACATGATGCAGGCGGCAGAGCGTGAAGGCGGGATCATCCGCCCGCTCAACTATGCCAAGGCAGCACCGGGGCGGGGACACCGCGTTTTCACCGACGGGCGCGGGCGCAAGGTGCTGGTGGCGCAGGTGTTGGGTAATGTCTTTATGCGCCGGGCCTATGACGATCCGTTTTCGGCGATTGATCCGATCCTGCGCATGCACCCTTTGGGCGGTGCCGTGCAGGCCGCGATTGTCGACATGCATTGCGAGGCGACATCCGAGAAAATGGCGATGGGCCATTTCTGCGATGGGCGCGCGAGCCTTGTGGTGGGCACACACACCCATATTCCCACGGCGGATGCGCAGATCCTGCCCGGCGGCACCGCGTTTCAGGGTGATGCGGGCATGTGCGGCGATTACCTGAGCGTGATCGGCATGGACAAGGCCGAACCGATGCGCCGCTTTGTCACCGGCATGACCAAAGAGCGCTTTACCCCCGCATTGGGGGCCGTCACGGTGTCGGGCGTCTATATCGAAACCGATGATGCCACCGGGCACGCCACGCGGATCGAAATGGTGCGTCAAGGCGGGCGGTTGGAACAGGCGGGCCCCTGATCGGGCGAAACTGGGCGCAGGATACTTGCTGCCTGCCGCCGGATCGGGGAGACTGGCGCAGGGCCATGCGAGGGCGCGTTCACGTCGTTGAGTTTCTCGGTATGTCCCAGAGTGGTCAGGCGCTTCTGACACTTGCAGTCGTGGTGGCGATTGCCGGTGTGGCGGTGCTGCTGGCGCTCGTGCTCTTGGCGCACTGCATTGATGCCGACAAGGCGTTCTCCTTTATCGATGGTCAATTATTGGTGCTGATCTTTGCCATGTTGGCGATTGGCGCAGCCTTGCAAGCCTCGGGTGCGGTGGAATTGCTAGTTGGGGGGATTGCGCCCACGTTGTCGGTGCTGCCGGGGTTCTTTGTGGTCTGGGCGATCTATCTCATGACTTCGTTTCTGACGGAACTCATCAGCAACAATGCCGTGGCGGTGGTGGTCACGCCAATTGCCATCGGGCTGGCGGATGCCATGGGGATCGACGCGCGCCCCCTCGTGGTGGCGGTGATGGTCGCGGCGAGCGCCAGTTTTGCCACGCCCATCGGCTATCAGACCAATACGCTTGTCTACGGCCCCGGCGGCTATAAATTCAAGGATTTCCTGCGGGTGGGTATTCCGCTCAACCTGAGTGTAGGGCTTTGGCGAGCGCCTTGATCCCGCTCAGAAAGGCACACGCATATGGATATATGCGCATCAGTTTCTGATCGGTTTATATCCAATACGAATACTCAGGATACTCACTTTAGATAGTATTGCGCATCCATTTCAATTATGTAGATTTAGCGGGACTCTGGTTTGGATCGAGATATGGGCATCCTTTTGCACTCGGCTTTGCCACCCTTCATACCGGTCAAGCAAATGTGACTGCGCAACCGCGTGGCAGCTTTCTGAAATCAGATCCAGTGGAGACTTTGTCTCTTTAATTTAGTGACAGTCTCTCGAGTTCTGCTTTTTGCTTCACATCCCAATCGCAATACCCGGCACGCGCTCGCGCGTGCGTTGCCCGGAATTAAGAAAGAGAATTACCTATGGCCACCTTTACAGTCACGACTCTTGATGACGAGAATGACGTCGGTGCGAGCGTCGGTACACCCGGTGGCACCGGGCTATCCCTGCGGGAAGCGTTGGCTCTTGCCAATGACGAAGGGGCAAATCCGGGGGCAGATACTATTGTTTTTGCATCCGAAACGGGGGACGCGTTTGAGACCGGCGGAACGATCACGCTCGCTGGAACGCATCTGGTTCTGACATCGGATGTGACAATCGACGGGGATGTTGATGGAGATGGCACAGCGGATGTGACGCTCGATGGGAATGACCAGAGCCGCATTTTCTGGCAGGATGATAGCACGGCCATCATCAACGGCCTTGACCTGGTGAACGGGAACCCGCCGGGCACCAGTGGTCCAGACAACGCCGGGGGAGCCGTTTATGTGTCGAACGGCACGTTCGACTTTCGGAACGGGACGGTCAGTGACAATTTCGCGGAATATGGCGGCGGTATTTTCAGCTTTGGAACCGTCATTCTATCAAATGCCACAATTTCCAATAACGTTTCCAACAGCACCAGCTTTTCCGCAGGTGGACTAACGAGCATCGGCGAGGCAACGCTTACCAATGTCACGATCAGTGGCAATACAAGCAATGCTGCGGGCGGAGGGATGTACAGCTATGGCCCCTCAACGCTGACGAATGTCACGATTACTGGAAATTCGGCCACGACCGGAGGCGGGATCCACAATTATGACGGGACTCTAACGCTCACGGACTCGATCGTGATCGGCAACACCGGCGGTGACATTAACACCGAGGTCGGAGCCACCACCAACACCGTCAACTCTATCGTCAGCGGCTTTTCACCTGCTGAGATCTTTGCTGCGGTTGACCCTGTCACGGGCGGCGGTCTGCTCGCGGACAATGGCGGCGGTCTTGAAACTGTCGCTCTTCTGGATGATCCGACCAACCCCGCAATTGACCAGGCGACTGCGGGTGCGCCGACAACGGACGCACGCGGTATTGAAGCTTTCGACGATGCGAATTTTGTGAACACCAATGGCAGCGCGCGCGATCTTGGTGCGTTTGAACTTGCACCGGATCTGTCTGAGTTGGTTGTTACCACACTCGACGATGTCGTTGACGGGTTCGACGGTGTGATCTCGCTGCGCGAAGCAATCGCCTTTGCCGACAGTCTGGCGGGAGAAAACACCGTCACATTCGACGCGTCGCTTGCGGGCGGAACGCTTGTCTTGACGCAAGGCGTCCTCGAGTTGACTGACGCCGACGGCGTTACGATCACCGGGGACATTGACGGGGATCTGGCCGCCGATATCACGATCAGCGGTAACGATGCCAGCCGGGTCTTTACGATCTCCGGGGCGGGTAACAGCGCGGAATTGCGAAGCCTCGACATCACCAATGGCTTCACGGCTGAAGACCGCGGCGGCGCCATATTTTCCGGCGCAGACACAAACATGACCTTGGTGAACTCCACGGTCCGCGACTCGGCATCATTACTCGCGGCGGGTGGCATGACGATTTACGGCACTGCCAACGTCGTCAATTCGACCTTCACCGGCAACGCATCGCAATACGTCACCGCCCTTGAGGTTTCGGGCTCCGCTGGTGTCGGAACCCTGTTTAATGTCACAGTGACCGGCAACACCGAAACCGGCGGAATTGGCATGAACGGTGTCGGGGCCATCGCTGGTCAGTTGACGATCACGAACAGCACCCTGCAGGGTGATGCGGCGGTGTTCGCCAGCAGTACAGTCAATATCTACAATTCGGCGGTTGATGGGACTGTTCTCGGCTCTCTGGCCTCTGCCTATAACAACGTTTTCAAGGACGCTCCGAGTATTACCAATGGTGCGGGCAACCTGACCAATGTTGCCGATCTCGGTCTTGGGGCACTGGCCGACAATGGCGGTCCGGTTCAAACCCTTGCGCCACAGATCGGCTCGGTGCTGATCAACGCTGGCGATGTCGCGTATCTGCCGCTTGATACGGCGGACGCCGATGGCGACGGGGATCGAGCCGAGACGCTGCCAATCACCGCAGACGGGGGAGTGCGGCTGCTCGGGAGCGGGCTGGAAGCCGGTGCTGTTGAATTCACACTGCCCGATGCCATTGACGACGCGTTCTCGACCGACGAGGCAACGGAAATTGGCGTGGGTCTCAACCTTTTCGATGCGAACACGACGACGGCTGACAGTAGTGCAGACGGCAATCTTGCAATCACCGCGGTCAACGGCGAGACAGGAGATGTCGGAACGCAGGTGACCCTCGCGTCTGGTGCTCTTTTGCTTGTCAATGACGACGGCACGTTCTCCTATGATCCGAACGGTGCATTCGAGGCGTTGAGCGGGCCTGGCGGTGCCACTCCGCAGGGCACGGACAGCTTTACCTATACGCTCAACGGCACGGACACCGCCACAGTCACCATCACACTCAACGGCCTCAACGATGCGCCGGTGGTGACAGGTGACGTGCTGACCGCGACGGCAGAGGATACGGCGATCACCTATGCGGCGGCGGATCTGCTTGGCAATGACAGCGATGTTGACGGCGACACCCTGAGCATCGCCAGCGTGACCTCGGGCACCGGCGG
>NZ_JBRJGQ010000013.1:0-118087 GCF_053628575.1 Roseovarius sp. MBR-51 | reverse complement strand
CCAAAACCCACCTGACAGCGCACGTGTTGTAACATTTTCGGCCATTCGGCCTGAATGAAATCAGTTGCTTATCGGTTTTGCTGTTGAACTTGGGCTCCCCACAACAAGGGAACAGGTCAGTTTGCAACGATCACCGTTTACCTCCTGCACTGAGTCCAGCCCAAGTCACAAGGTCGCGAATAGAGGGGCTGCGTGCAATCTGGCAACGGAATTAAGGGCGGATTCCTTTCATTCACTGCAATGGCGAGGTGAATATCTGAGTAAACTGAGAGCCGACACTAAGGTTTGGCCGATACCGGTCTGCGCTCTACAATGCCGCATGAGTGCACCGAGCACGAGCTGGACGGAGCGCGCTCAACTTATGATGCTGTTCGAGAACTTATCTTTCCAACGGACATTGGGCATTAGGGAACTGTCCGCTTCGGAGAAACTGCGATGCAAGGAAGAATACGCGGTGAATGGCCGGTCGGAGCCGTCTTTGACGGCGACACGGTTCACGCTACGGCTCAAAATAGTTCTTGGCCATCGTCCTCACGGCCTGACTCGCGACGGTCAAGCAGTTTGGGCGAAAATGGATGACAAGCTTCGAAGAAGCAGCGTATGCTGGTGGGTGTCAAAGTCGGGAGTGCGAGCGTCGCCGCAATCAACGATCAAGAGGCATGGATTTCTGCCCACTGATGGAATTGCAGTGATCCCGTTGTTGCCACCGCGCTTCTGGACCGGCTCTTGCATTGTGTAGTGGTGGTTCAGATCGAAGGCGCCAGTTACCGCCTGCGCCATCATGTCAAACTGATACCGGAACAGGCCGCCTCACAATCTCGGCATCCGGGTCGTTCAAGCGGAGATGAACGACCACGGCTCTTCAGTTGGTCCCGACGAAATGGGCCAGCTTGCCTAGGGTCTGCAGCCCCAGTTCTACCGCACCGAAACCTTTGGCGTCCTGATACGCGGCAGCCGTGCTGAACACCATACCAAGCGTCACTTCGGTGGTCCCGTCGGCTTCCTCGAACGAAACCCAGGCATCGGCGTGCTTCGGCCCGTTCTCGCCCCACAGCAGCGTGTATCCGATCCGCTCTTCGGTCCGGAACTCCCGATAAAGGTGGTGGTTAGGGAAAACCGTTCCATCCAGCGCGATCATGTCGAAGACCCATTCACCGCCCGGGCGCAGATCAATTCTCTGGGTGCGGCAGCTGAACCCGTCCGGTCCCCACCACTGGGGCAGCGCTTCCGGATTTGCCCAGGCCTGCCACACCACTTGTCGGGGAGCCTGGATCCTGCGCCGCAGCACCATTGTCCGCTCGGCCACATCCGCCAGATTGTCCAGACCCGCCCCGAAACCTTGCCGGTAGTCTGCCTCCATGTCGCCCGCCCCAGACGAAAGTTGAACCGTCAGCATCAACCGGCTGCCGTCATCTGTGCTCGCGAAATCTGCCGTGACCAGTGCTGCCGATCGCGTCACGTCACCAGACGAGATCACCTCGTAGTTCACGCTGCGCTCCGTGGTGCTGAGGTCCAGCCAGCCGCATTCACAGCGGATGTCGGGCTGGCCTTCGACCTTGCATAGTGAGATCTCGCGTCCGCCCACCTTCGTGTCGGCTTCGAGAAACTCAACCGTCACCACGGGCGAGGGCGCGGCCCAGAGCGACCGGGCGTCGGGCGCGGTCCAGGCCTGCCACAGCGTCTCAACCGGCACGGCCACGTCGCGTTCGAAGGTCAGTGTCGCGATACGGCTGATCATTTCATCAGGCCTTGCGCATAGCTCTCCAGTTGCGTGGCCACCGTGCCCCAGCCATCAAAGAAGCCCATGTCCTCATGCGACTTACGGGATCCGGGATTTCGGTGGCGGGCAATGGCCGTATAGGTCGTATTGCCACCCGGGGCATCCGCCAGCAGCAGGATCGCAGTCATGAAAGGTTCGGGCGCAGGCTTCCAGCCTTCGGTATAGGCGTCGGTGAACACGAGCTTCTCCTTCGGCACCACGTCCAGATAGACGCCGTGATTGTCCACCGCGTTTCCGTCCACCTCGAAGGTCGTGTTGAACCGCCCGCCAACCCGAAGATCGATATCCACCGCCGTCACCTTGTGCGGCGCGGGAACGAAGAAGTTCGGAATATGCTTCGGATCAGTCCAGCATTCCCAGATCAGCTGCCGCGGTGCGTTCAGCGTGCGGGTAAAACTCAGGTCGGTGTTCGCATCCAGATCAAGTTTCATTTTGCGCGTTCCTCCATCAACTTCATGACATAGTCATCCATCCGGTCGAGCCTGGCTTCCCAAATCTCCCGCTGTTCATCGAGCCATGTCCGCACCGGAGCGAGCGCCTCGGGAGCGATGGCGCAAGACCGCACGCGCCCGTCCTTCGACGTGGTGATGAGGCCCGCATTCTCCAGCACGGACAGATGTCGCATCACGGTGGGCAGCCGCAGCCCCGTGGGCTTGGCGAGCTCGCTTACCGGCGCCGGCCCCTCGGCCAGGCGTGTCAGGATCGTCCGCCGGGTCGGATCGGCCAGCGCGTGAAAGAGGCGTGAAAGGTCGGGTTCATGCTTAGCCATATGGCTAACTAACATTCCGCCATCAATGTGGCAAGAGTAAACTTCGTCACCCGGCTAAGTTTTATTCATAGCCTTCGCCGTGCTCAGACACGGCATGCTGATGGCAACGATTTGTCAGAAACCCGCAAACCCACCGAGCGCCGCTCCTCAAATGTTGCCCAATGCACGAACGCCAGTCTTGGGAAACCACATTGCAGCACCGGCTACCTGACCAATGTCCGGAGAGGGCCGTTATATCCGAGCAGAGTTATACGTCTCGGAAACGTTGAAACCCATCTCAGTGAACGGATATGGGCGGCAAGATGTCATCGGTATCAAGTTCGAGCGCGCTGCGCCAAAGCGGGGTCTTGAACACATGACATACGTGCTTGCCAGTGCCGTCTTCGCGGGTCTCGCTCAACAATCCCGCCCATTCGAGCGGTCGCAGCACGCAAGATGAGAATGCGGCCATCTCGCGCCACCCAACGGTGTGCCAATCTTCTGGAACACCGTAGAGGGTTTCGAACAAGGCAGCCTCGGTCGTGCCATGATCGGCCTCCACGTTGATCACGTTCACCCAGACGTCCCATTTTCCGAAAGGGCAGTCATCGAAGCGTGCGTAAGAAGCGTGATCAATCTGGAGGACAAAATATGGGATCAACTCGGCAAAGAGGCGGCCAGGGGATTGGGCTAGATCTGCACCACGTTTGGTCAACCGAAACTCGCCCTTATAGTGGCGTCCCAAGCGCAGGGAAATTAGCAGGAAATGCAGAACTTCGAGCGGGGAAAACTCAAATTCGTTGATCACCTTCTTGTAGCGGAACATCTCTTCTGCGTCGCGCCCCGGCCAGTCGAAATGCGCGACGGCCCAATGGACGAAGACGCGCTTGAAGGCCTTGGTTTTAGTCAGACCGATTGATCCGCGCTCCTGTGCATATTGCAGGGTCAGGAGCGCGCCCCGAAGCAACGGAGAATGCACAAGGTCGGGATGGTCATCAGCGAGGGTGCGGAATTCGATCATGTCAGGATCTTGCCACAGGCTGGGCCGCAGTTCCATGATGTCCGCACAGTCTGACTTCACCAGCCACGAGATTTTGCTCGTGCCTAGCATGGCTTTTTCGATGAGCAGCACTGAGGCTTGACGGCTTATCTCGGAAGGGCAGTTGTGGGCCGTCCTTTCTCCTCTTCTTCATCAGGAGCACCGTCACGGCTATCTGACTGCTGCGCATGGCGCGCGCCGACCTTACCACGCTCCCATACATGATCCTCGCTCCGACCAAATCGTCGTAAGGTTCCTCTCCCGCCAATCCATCATCCATGCTGACAAAGCGCCTCACCACGTCTCGATATTACGGTCCCTCAGCACGCCCGACACGTGATTGGTGTGAAGGACGACTGCACGGCGCTCTGGGGTGGTGCATGACTACGATCCGCATGTCTCGACGAAGTGACGATGCGCCAGTATGGGGGCGTCTCTAACGCCCTGCTCTCGGGATTCCGTTTTGCCGTTTCTGCTTGTTCTATTGGCATTTCTGGTCGAAATCGTTTAACTCAATGTCCAGAAAAACACCATTTCTTACTGGTTTTGTCAACTTAGGGTAAACTTAGCGACAACCTTTCATGCCCATTTCAGGCAATTTCAGGTGCAGTTCCCCGCAGTTGGCGATCCAAAGGTTTCCCACTATTTCCATCAGGTAAACCTTTGGCAACCTTGTGGACGCCATCAAATGGGATCCGGCGAGGGACGGATGCACAGCCATTCCTCGCAGGGGGTTCACGCCCATTTCTCCTATGCGCGCCCGGCTCACAGATACGCCGCAGGAGCTGCACGCGCCTATCAGTCATTGGCGAGCCATTCCTCAATAGGTTTCAGAGACACATCGGCCTTTGCATCTATGCCATCGCAACTCCATACTTTCAGTAAAGCGACCAGTAGCCGCGCAGACATAGTCTCAATCCGCTTTGCCGTAAAAAAGGAGCAGCCATGCCGTTTCAAAATCGTGTCGCCCCCACAGGCGCACTTCACGCGGTCTCATCAAAAGGAACGCTGATGGGCAACCGCGGTATCCTCCACGATGAAGAGGGCAATATTGCCCGGAACCATGCGCACCAGAACTGGGTCACATGCGCACTGCACTACAAGGACCGCAAACAAGTGTTGATGGCACCCGGACGTTATACCCAGCTTTTCTTCCTCGACGAAGTGACCGCGCTGAGTGCTGGGCACCGGCCCTGCGCAACATGTCGACGCGATCGCTACAGGTCATTCATTGATGCTTGGTGTCAGGTGCATGGACGCCCTGGGGGCCGACGTTCCGTGCCACAGTCGATTGATAAGATTCTGCATGCCGCACGCATTTCTCGAAATGGTGAAAAAGTTACATTTCGCGCCAACCCTGCCGATCTTCCGGATGGCAGCATCTTTGTCGGTGACGAGACCCCCATACTTCTCTGGAACGGCCAGTTCCTAAGGTGGAGCTTCTCGGGCTATCATACCGCCCAAGGCCCACGATCGGAGGAGGTGAGTGTCCTTACGCCAAAGCCCCTCATCGACCTGTATTCGGCGGGCTGGACCCCCGAAGTGCAAGTATGAGGGTCGTGGTTTGGACACTGGGTTGCTTCCTACTGAGGCAGCTTCACGAGACCGCATGCGGAAGTTGCGTATCACGTCAGCCAGACGGCGCACGCTACAGCAACAGCATTTCGTATCGGCGAGAGAGACAAGCCTGACCGGATTAATCGGGTTGCCCTGTTTCACACCTTCGCATTTCTTCGTGGGATCCGGCGAGGCGCGGCAGTCAAGCCATTCCTCACCGAGCCCCCGTTTATCATGCTCCCTATGCCCTCTTGGTCTCGCATACCCGCCGCAGCAATTGCACGCGGCGCAAGGTCAGCTTCAAGTCGCTGCCCCTGCTGATCTGACGCAAGAACCCCAGCCAGGCGCGCTCATTCGCTGTGAGGACTTCTATCCGCTCCATCTCGCTCACCGCCCGAAAATCGCGTTGATCGCCGCCTGCGACCGGCTGGTCATGCGCGGATCGCTGTTGTCAGAGGCGTCGCGGATTGCCTTGATCCAAGTTATCTCGTTTTCGGTGATGGGTTCGCCAAAAATCTCTATCACTGCAGCAGCGGCGGTCCGGCCGATCGCTTGCTCCAAAGCAAGCCGCATAAGATAGGCCGGGTCACACTCCAGCGCGCGCGCCAAGCCCGGAATGCGGTCGAGCGCTGCTTTGGACTTTCCCTGTTTGATCATAGTGACCATGTTCGCATTTACGAAACCAGCCTGCGCGGCGATCTCGGTCTGTGTTTTCTTGGTTCTCAACTCTAAAATGCGGCGCTCGACAAACTGCGCCAACTGGGTGTCTTCGTGCGGTTTCTTGGTCATCTCTGGATCTCTCTCAATCTGATGCACAGCACATGCTGCTGAATTGATTATAGAAATTCTGCTATGGGGCTGTTCGGCAGGACGAAAAAACCCAAGATGTTCCATCCCCTTGGCTTGATGGAACATGACCCGAATGTGATTTGGAGAAAGTCGGACGTCAGAGTGATGTGGGGGAGCTCATGCGGAGTGCGTCAGCCTGCCGCATTGGTCCTCGGCGCTTCGTTCTAATTTCTGAACAAGGAAACCGCCAAAGAGGGAAAACGTGAAATGTTTAAAGGTTTAGGAATTTCAATTGGTATCATTTGCGCAGGAATGCTGGGACTACCTGCGCTTATACTCGCCGCTCTTTGACGCGGCTGACGGCGGAAAGAGTGGCATCATCATTGTCGCCGTGACAACAGCTCCTGATTGCGACAGCTCAGTTCGGATGTGCCGTTACGATGGTGTGTATTCTATCGTTTTCAAAGCCCACTGTGAAGTTTTTGGTCGGGCAGATCGGACAGGTCGGACAAGAAGATTACGGCATACTGCTGGATTAGGGTTGTCCGACTTGCCCGACATAAGAGCGGTCCCTGACGTGGTTCCGACGCGAATGAACTCAACTCACGGAAGTTCATATGGGGGCAGCCGATTGATTGCATTGATCTTGGTAGCCAGTGTCACATCGCCGTAATCATCTCCAGCCGTTTTGGCGGCGTGGCCTTGAATCGCATCCAGAACTCGATCTTGGATCCCGATCTCGCGACCGACTGTTTTGAACCTGTGACGCCAGCCGTGAGAGGGCTGGACGCCTTCTGGCACAAGATTTTCCTCCCTGAGCCAGTCGCCAAGACGATTTGCGAGCTTCTTGGCATAGGCTTGATATTTCATTGGGTCTTTAGCGGTGTGGAAGATAGGACCGCTTTTGATCGTGTGCAAATAGTCAAGAAAGCCGAGGTCTATGACCTGAGGATGCATCGGAACGTCGCGCCACTGACCTGTTTTCGTGCCCCCAGCTTCAGGCGTAATTCTGATCGTCACACCGTCATCGGTCTCGCGAATATCTTCGCGACGCAGCTGGGTGATCTCAGCAACGCGCGCGCCTGTGAATGCGCACAGCCAAGGCACCCACCTTTTAGCCGCCGTGACTTTTTCTCCTTCCATAACCTGCCCAAAGTGGGAAACTTTGGGTTGATAGCGGCAAACGGCGCTAAGCAGCTTATTTGCTTCCAACGACGTAAACCCACGTTCTCGATTGTGAATTGATTTTCGTGATGCCAGTCGAACACCCACCGCTGGGCTGTCTTTAATCCTGTCTTGCTCGGTGGCCCATCTGAACAAGCTACGGATCGTCGGCAGATAGACTTTGCTGATCGTAGAAGGGTGCTTTTCCTTTAGGATATTTTCGAGCCAATCCAACACGTTCCGCTTTGTAATCCTAGCCGCATCGTCATGGTGCAGAAACTTGATAAGGCTTTTGATGGCCAGTTCTTGCCTGCGTCCGCCATCTTTCATGTATCCGAGTCTTTGGCGAGCTTGCACATAGTCTGCCCAAAGGCCCTTGATGCTGACAGCCGCAGGCGTGCTTTGTGGAGGCTGTGCGTTCACGATGATCGGCGCGGTAGGGGTGCCAGTGAAATCCCCTTCGTCGCGCTCTGCGACTCTTGCCAGCGCCTCAAGCTCTGCGGTGCAAAGGGAACGGGCGATCACGCGCCACTCATCACTACCGGGCGCTGCATCAAGATTTCCAGCGGCACGGAAACGCTCGATCTGCCACCCCACTAGATCGGCCAGCTCTGCATTATCAACGTCACCGGCTATCGCCGCGCGCAGCCGCTGCACCAAAAGATCATCAATGCCCACCGCTGGCCATCGCCGATCATTGCGCAGCACGTCATCAAAGGCCAGCCGCTGCATGTAATGACTGTGGGCGATCTGGTCGGGTGCAAGGGGATAGCGCGCCGGGCCGGTCTGCGGTCGCCCTGCCCCGACCTTCTGTTCGGCAAGGCCAATCTGGTGTTGAAGCTGCGCCACCGCGCCGGGCAGTAACTTGAGTGCTTGGCGGTAGTCACCACCCAAGGGCGTGCGCAGCTCGGTCTTGCCAATGATTCCGCGTAGGTCTTTCGGCACTACCAGCCGGGCATGATAGCGCCCGTCGCGGTTCACCAAATTTCTCACCCTGCCAGCCATGACGATTGCCCGTTGTAACCAAATTTGTAACGACAAAACGGGCAAATCGCTTTGCCTGCAAGGGTTTTGTTTGTTTTCAGTGGACTAGGGGGAGTTAGGGTGAGAGGCTGGACAACGACCCAAGCGGGGCTCGTTACGGCTGCTTCCTTCCGGACCTGACCGGGTTGGCGAGGTGCCTGCCCGCGCCAACCTCTCAGGGGTGCATATAGGCCGATGGTTCGAGATGTGCAAGAGTTGGCTGCTCTGTGGATAGAGGCAGGCTGAGACGCAGAAAGCCCGCGTGGGTGAGGCCAAGATCTGTGGCACCCATAGCGGTGATGTCCTCTGGATGGCCGCGCAAACCGGGGCCGGTTTCCACCGTCACGGTGGTTCCGGGTAGCGGAGCAAAGCGCCATGTGGGACGGGCATCGGGCGTGATATGCCGCCGCATCGCGATATGATCCGCCAGGAGATCACGCACCGGGCGGTTGTCCGAGTAGATCAATCCCTGCGCCGCGAGAGGTGCGAATGGTCCACCTCCGTGGGCGCGGTAGCTGTTTGTGGCGATGATAAAGAACGCGTCGTCCCGGAGGGGGTGGCCCGCATAACGCAGATCCTGGATGCGCGTGGCGTCGGGATGACTCTGCGCGCCGCTCATGGTGTAGCGGGCGGGTTGGCTGAGGTCGATGGAATAGCTGAGTCCGTCTATCACATCGAAATCATGCCCCGGAACCGCAGGATCGAGAAGCGGCTGGTTTGACAGGCCGGGGATGATCTGGTGATAGCAGATCGCAGCGCGTTCCAGCCAGTCGCGCAGATCGGCCCCGGTCACGAGCAGACCGCAGAGCGTATTGGGGAAGCCGTAAAGATCGGCGACGTTGCGCAGGCGCAGCGGGCCTGCGGGGATATCGGTGAAATGTGCGGGGCCACCCCGGCCACCGGTCTTGAACGGGGCCGTGGCGGACAAGAGTGGCAGGTCGGCATAGGGGCCACCCGCAAGGGCAGACGCAAGCGCGTGGCGTTGTGCGTCATTCACCAGTTGCAGGGAGGGATCGTTGCGCAGCAGAGCAAGATAGCTATGGAGCGGCGCGTCAGTCTGGCCGATGGCGCGCGCGGTGAGGGTGAGGGTCCGGGCATGCGCCGTTTCAAGCAGCGTGCAGAGCGCGGGGCAGGGGGCGGCGGCGGCGCTGGGCAGGAGTAGTGTTTGATGCGAGGTCACGCGCCAAGAACCGGCGGTGTCGCGGGTCAGTGTCAGATCAAGCTGGCCCAGATGGTCGCCGCGAAATCCAGCCATGAGGCAGGGTGTATCGTGCAGGGTGCCGCGAACGGAATCCACCCGGTCAATATCGTGATGCTCCGGACCTGGAAAGCTCTTGTGGCTGTGGCCCGCAAGCAGAGCGTCAATGCCGGGCAGGCGCGCGAGCGCCCGCGCGGCGTTCTCCATCATCGGGTGGTCGGGGCCTGGGTCGATGCCGGTATGGGCCAGCACGACCACAATGTCGGCTCCGGCGGATCGCAGCGCAGGCAGCCAAGCGCGGGCGCTCTCGACCATGTCGCGCGCCTCGATCCGGGACGACAGGCGGGCGTAATCCCAGGTCATAATTTGTGGCGGCACGAGGCCAAGAATGCCGACGCGCAGAGTGTGCGCATGCCCGGTCTCGTCGCGCATCTGTCGGGAGAGCAGGAGATAGGGCGGCAAAAGTGTGGTGTCCTCGGTCGGGATGTTGCCGCGCCGGGTGAGCACATTGCAGCAGGTCAGCGGAAAGCGGGCCTCTTCCAGGGTTTCCATGAGCCAATCGAGGCCAAAGTTGAATTCGTGATTGCCGAGCGTGCCCGCGTCATAGCCGATCTGGTTCATCGCGGCGATCACCGGGTGAGGGCTCTGCGCGCCGTGGTCCTGATGTACGGTGAGATCCGTGAGCGGTGTGCCCTGGAGGAAGTCGCCATTATCGAACAGCAGACAGTTGTCCGCGCCGAGTTCGGACCGGGCGTGGCGGATCAGCGTGGCAAGGCGCGCCAGACCCCAAGGGCGGTCGGATCGGTTGGTGTAGTAGTCGAAGGGAAGGATATGGCCGTGGACATCCGTTGTCTGCAAGAGCCGCAAGCGCAGCGGTGCGTCGCGGGACGGATGGGGGGGAACTTGAGTGGTACACTCGGTCAAATTGTGAACGCTCTGCTGCCGGGTTCGTCGCCCAGCGTTTCTTGATTTTGAACTCTATCTACAGGTTACACCTACATAATATGCCATGGGCTTGGGGAGCGTTGCATGTCGGATCATAGCGATCAATACACTATTAGTTGTAAAATGTGATTTACCCGCGTTTTCTGCCGCTTGGGGCTTGTTTTGCGGTTGAGGGCATTGTGTACAAGCGGCAGACAGGGGAGATGGGCATGCGGAACGCGGAGAGCGTGACATTCGGCGGATCGGGGCTTGATCGCGCGGATGAGATGCGCGGAGACGAGGCGGCGATTGCCACGGCACTGGCCGAGGGTCGCGCACGGTCGATCGTGCTCTGGCGGGGGAAGCCGCTGTTGCGGGCAGACACGCTGGATGCGGTCATCGACCTTGCGCCGGATCATCCGGTTCTGGCGCGCTACAAGGTGCCGCCGATCCTTTTGGGGCGTGACGAGAGCGGCGACCTGATCCTTGCCCATGATATTTCCGCCTGGGTGCCGCCGGGGCTGGAACCTGATCAACTCGATACGTTTCTTGATGCCAGCGAACAGGTGCATCCCGATCTGCCGGACGGCACCGCCTTTGCCGAGTTGCGGCGGGTGATGACCCGGCTCAGCCCGCGCGATGCCGAAGTGGCGGCCACCGCCAAGGCGGTGTTCGGCTGGCATGTGACGCACCGGTTCTGCGCGCGGTGCGGCAAGGAAAGCCGGATGATCCGGGCCGGGTGGCAGCGGGCGTGCGATCATTGTGGCGGGCAGCATTTTCCGCGCACTGATCCGGTGGTGATCATGTTGATAACGCGGGGCAATTCGGTCCTTATGGGGCGGTCTCCGGGTTGGCCCGAGGGGATGTATTCGCTCTTGGCCGGGTTCATCGAGCCGGGCGAGACCATCGAAGCGGCGGTGCGTCGTGAGGTCTGGGAAGAGGCCGGGATCGAGGTGGGGCGGGTCAGTTATCTGGCAAGTCAACCTTGGCCTTTCCCAGCCTCGTTGATGTTTGGCTGTCGGGGTGAGGCCCTGAGCGACAAGATCACCATTGATCCCAAAGAGATCGAGGACGCGCTCTGGATGAGCCGTGAGGATATTCTGGCGGCCTTTGCCGGGGAACATCCGTTCCTGTTGCCCGCGCGCAAGGGGGCGATTGCGCATTTCCTGCTCGAGAACTGGCTTGCCGACTGTCTGGATTGACGCGACAATGGCGCCGGGCACAAAGCGATAACAAAGGTCAAGGGGCAGTCTGGGGATGCAGTTTAGCGGTAAGGAAGATATCGAGGCTCCGATCGAGCGGGTGTTTGAGGAAATCACCGACTTTCAGACATTCGAGCGGTCCGCATTGCGGCGGGGCGCGGATGTCAAGCGGACGGACAGTCTGCGCGCGCCGGGCGTTGGTATGAGCTGGCATGCAGCGTTCAAGCTGCGCGGCAAGCAGCGCAAGGTTGATGTGAGCGTGGCCGACTACGATCCGCCGAACGGGATCACTCTTGGGTTGATGTCGGCGTCGATCGAGGGGCAGATGATTGCGGAACTGGTGGCGCTGTCGCGCGGCCGAACGCGGATGACCGTGACGCTGGTTCTCCAGCCGCGCAGTCTGGCGGCGCGGTTGATGATGCAATCGCTCCGGTTGGCGCGGGGCAACCTGACCAAGCGGTTCAAGGTTCGTCTGGCGGAATACGCGATGGACGTCGAAGAGCGTTACAAGCGGACGGCCTGACGGCGATCACTCGGTGTCGTGCCTGCGCGGATCTGCTGGGTACACACCGAGAATTGTGATGTCCGATGTAAAGTAATCCAGTTCATCCAGAGCACGCGCAACGGATGGGTCATCGGGATGGCCTTCGATGTCGGCGTAGAATTGTGTCGCGGTGAACGACCCGCTGACCATGTAGCTCTCAAGTTTGGTCATATTGACGCCGTTTGTGGCAAAGCCGCCCATCGCCTTGTAGAGCGCGGCGGGGATGTTACGCACTTGAAAGACGAAGGTCGTCATCATCCCATCATCGCCGCGCCGTGAGAAATCGGGTTCGCGCGCCATCACAAGAAAGCGGGTGGTGTTGTTGCCCTGATCTTCGATGTGCTGAGCAATCACGTCGAGACCGTAGATTTCGCCGGCCAGTTCGCTGGCCAGCGCCGCCAATTCCGGCTGCCCGGCCTCAGCGACATGACGAGCGGAGCCTGCGGTATCGGCGCCGGTGATGCGGTGGATGCCGTGTCGTTCCAGAAAGGCGCGGCATTGGCCCAAGAGCATGGTATGGCTCATCGCGCTCTCGATTTCATCGAGTCGGACACCGGGCAGAGCCAAAAGGTTGATATGCACCCTCACAAAGGCCTCGGCCACGATATGCAGTCCCGATTCGGGCAAGAGGTGGTGAATGTCGGCGACCCGGCCAAAGGTAGAGTTTTCGACCGGCAGCATGGCCAGATCGGCCTGACCCTCGCGCACTGCTGCAATTGCGTCCTCGAAGGTGCGGCAGGGCAGCGCCTCCATGTTGGGATAGGTCTCGGCGCAGGCCTGATGCGAGTAGGCGCCGGGTTCTCCCTGAAAGGCGATGCGGTTGGTCATCTGCGTTTTTCCGTGTTTTTGGCCCGGTCGGGCGTTTGGTCGCGGAAACTACACCTTGCGCGCCGGTAGGGGAAGCGGATAGATACGCGGCCAACGACGGATTAAATGGAAACGGGCCTATGTTCGACACAATGACAATGACAAAGACCGCTGGCGCACTGTGTGGCGCGCTGTTGGTGTTCCTTTTGGGCAATTGGGCGGCAGAGTCGATCTATTCGATGGGCGGCGGTCATGGCGAAGATCACGCACAGGGTTATGTGATTGACACAGGTGAAGACGAGGCCACCGCCGAGGCTGCGGATGAAGGTCCTAGCATCGGCGAGTTGATGGCTGCGGCTGATCCGGCGAATGGCGAGGGACTGTTTCGCAACTGTGCCGCCTGTCACGCGGTTGCGGATGGCGAGAACAAGGTTGGTCCGCATCTTTACGGTGTGGTTGGTCGGGATGTTGGATCGGTTGCAAGCTACGGGTCTTATTCGGGCAGCTTGACCGAAGTGGCGCAGGTCTGGACACCGGTCGAGTTGAACGCGTTTCTTGAGAACCCCAAAAGCTATGCGCCCGGCACCACGATGGGCTATGCGGGGATGCGCAAGGCCGAGGATCGTGCTGACCTGATCGCCTATCTCGATCAGACAGATGGCACGACATTCGAGATGCCGGCGGAAGAAGCAGCGGCTGAGCCTGCGGCGGAAGAAGCAGCGGCTGAGCCTGCGGCGGAAGAAGCAGCGGCAGAGGAAGCAGCGGCTGAGCCTGCGGCAGAGGAAGCGGCGGCAGAGCCTGCGGCGGAAGAAGCGGCGGCAGAGCCTGCGGCGGAAGAAGCAGCGGCAGAGCCTGCGGCGGAGGAAGCAGCGGCTGAGCCTGCGGCGGAAGCGGGCGCATCGGATTTTGCCGCGCTGGTTGCTGCGGCGGATGTCGCCGAGGGTGAAAAACTGTTCCGCCGCTGTGGCGCCTGCCACAAGCTGGAGGATGGCAAGAACGGAGCCGGTCCGCATCTCTTTGGGATTGTTGGACGTGACATCGCCAGTGTTGATGGGTTCAGCTATTCGGACGCGCTCAAGGGGCTGGATGGAGCTTGGACAGTAGACCAGCTGAGCGCGTGGATCGAGAACCCGCGTGAGTTTGCGCCGGGCAACCGGATGGGCTTTCCGGGTCTCAAGGATGAGCAGGATCGCGCCAATCTGATCGGCTATCTGCAAAGCTCTGGAAACTGAGCCGGACCGCATTTTCAAAAGGCCGCTGCCCTGCATGGGCGGCGGCCTTTTTCGTGGGCGCAAGACAGGATCGGCGCTTGAACAACGCGCGCCCCCTCCTTAGCTTGCCACAGACGGATCAAGCACCAGATAATGGGTGCGGCAGGAGGATGATGTGATGACCAGACAGCAAACGTCGGCCAAGGCCCGGACATATTCAGGATTTTCACGGACGCGCGCGCTGCTGGCCTTTGCTGGGCTGTCTATTGCGACCTTGATGGCGCAGGCGGTGTGGGCGCAGGATGAGATCATCACATCGCATGGTTATTCGTTTTACGGTGATCTGAAGTATCCGGCGGATTATCCGCATTTTGACTATGTGAACCCTGATGCCCCGAAGGGCGGTGAAATATCGCTCTATGCGCCGGGGACATTTGATTCGATGAACCCCTATTCGCGCAAGGGACGTGCCGGGCAATTGTCCTGGATGGTCTATGAGAGCCTGTTGGGCGCATCCGAGGCGAGCGGCGAGCCGCTGCCGGGGGATAGATATAACGAGGGCTACGGTCTCTTGGCGGAGCGGCTGGAGTATGACGCGGGCAAGACTTGGGTGATTTTCCACTTGCGGCCCGAGGCGCGGTTTTCCGATGGCACGCAGGTCACGGCGCATGACGTGGTGTTTTCGCACAATCTCTTTCTGGAGCAGGGGCTGAAATCCTATGCGGATGCAGTCAAGCGCCGGGTGCTGAGCGCCGAGGCGCTGGATGACACCCGCGTCAAGTTCACCTTTGCGGAGGGTATCTCGCGCCGGTCGCTGATTGATCAGGTGGGCGGCACGCCGGTGTTCCCGCGCAAGTGGTATGAGGAAACCGGCGCGCGGCTGGATGAGCCACGGCTGGAGGCGGCGCCGGGATCGGGCCCCTATCAGGTCAAGAGCTATGACGTGAACCGCAACATCGTCTATGAACGCAACCCGGAGTATTGGGGCCGCGATCTTCCGATCAATGTGGGGCGGCATAATTTCGACCGTATCCGGATTGAGTATTTCGCCGATGACAACGCCGCCTTTGAAGCGTTCAAGGCGGGAATTTATACGTTCCGCCCGGAGGGGAATTCCAAGACATGGGCCACGGGATACGATTTCCCGGCGGCGAACGCGGGCTATGTGGTCAAGGCGGAGCTGCCCGATGGCTTGCCGCCGACGCCGTCGGGATTCGTGTTCAATCTTGGCCGCGAGACATTGCAGGACAAGCGTGTGCGGCAGGCGATAGCGCTGGGGTTCAATTTTGAATGGACCAATGCATCGCTGCAATATGATCTCTTCAAACAGCGGCATTCCTTTGTGCAGGATACGCCACTGGAGGCCAAGGGCGCGCCGGAAGGGGCGGAGCTAGAGCTATTGAAATCCTTGGGTGATCTGGTGCCTGAAGAGATGCTGACCGCACCTGCGGTGATGGCGCATAGCTCGGATGGTGAGCGTCTGAATGACCGGCGCAATCTCCGCACGGCGATGAAGCTCTTGGATGAGGCCGGTTGGGCCGTGGGCGATGATGGCAAGCGGAGAAATGCGGCGGGCAAGGTGTTGAGCATCGAGATCCCGATTTCTGCCTCTGGCTCTGCCACGATGTCGGCGGTGGTCGAGAGTTTCGTGAGCAATCTGCAACTGATGGGCATTGACGCCAAGTTCGACAAGATCGACGCCGCGCAGTATACGGCGCGCGAGCGGGATCGCGATTATGACCTGATCTTTGACAGCTACATCGCCTTTCTCGAGGCGGGCACGGGCCTGCATCAGCGCTATGGCAGCAAGGAAGCGGCGTTCAGCCTGTTCAATCCCGCCGGGCTGGCAAGCCCGATGGTCGACACAATCATCGACAAGGCTCTCGAGTCGGGCAGCAAGGAAGAGCAGGACGTGGCGTTGACCGCGCTGGACCGGGCGTTGCGCTATGAGTTCTTCATGATCCCGACATGGTATCTGGACAAGAGTTGGGTGGCCTATTGGGATATGTATGACTACCCCGAGCCGCTGCCGCCCTATGCAACGGGCGTGCTGGATTTCTGGTGGTATGACGCCGACAAGGCGCAAGCGCTCAAAGACGCGGGCGCGCTGTGATCCTGAGGACCTGCTGAGATGGGCGCCTATATCCTGCGACGGCTGTTGCTGATCGTGCCCACGCTCTTTGGCATCATGGTCATCAACTTTGCGCTGGTGCAATTCGTGCCGGGCGGTCCGGTCGAGCAGATGATTGCCAATATGCAGGGGCAGGGCAATGTGTTCGAGAGCTTTTCCGGCTCTGGGTCGGATACCGGACAAGAGATGGTGGGGGCCGCTGGTGGCAATGATCAATACCTTGGCGCACGTGGTCTGCCGCCCGAGTTGATCAAGGAATTGGAAGAGCAATTCGGTCTTGATAAGCCGCCCTTGGAGCGGTTCGTCAACATGATGTGGAATTACATGCGGTTCGATTTCGGCGAGAGTTACTTCCGCAAGATCGAGGTGCTTGATCTGGTTCTGGAGAAGATGCCGGTTTCGATCACGCTGGGCCTGTGGTCGACGGTCATTGCCTATATCGTGTCGATCCCCCTTGGTGTGGCCAAGGCGGTGCGTGATGGCACCAAGTTTGACACATGGACCAGTGGTGTCATCATCGTGGCCTATGCAATTCCGGCGTTTCTCTTTGCGATCATGCTCTTGGTGCTGTTCGCCGGGGGCAGCTATTTCCAGATATTCCCGCTGCGCGGCCTCACCTCGGATAATTTCGAGCAACTGAGCATTTTGGGCAAGATCGGCGATTACCTCTGGCATATCGCATTGCCGGTCATTGCCTCGACGATTTCGGCCTTTGCCACGCTGACGTTGCTGACCAAGAACAGTTTTCTGGACGAGATCAAGAAACACTATGTGATGACCGCGCGCGCCAAGGGGTTGTCGGAGCGCAAGGTTCTATATGGGCATGTGTTCCGCAATGCGATGCTGATCGTGATCGCGGGATTTCCGGCGGTGTTCATCGGGGTGTTCTTTGGCGGCTCTGTTCTGATCGAGACGATCTTCAGCCTCGACGGATTGGGCCGGCTGGGGTTTGAGGCCGCCGTGGGGCGCGATTATCCGGTGATGTTCGGCACGCTCTTTCTGTTTGGTCTCATTGGTCTGGTGGTCGGCATTCTGAGTGATCTGATGTATGTGCTGGTTGATCCGCGGATTGATTTCGAAAAGCGGGAGGGGTGAGACAGTGATCCGCCTCTCGCCGCTCAATCAACGCCGCTGGCGCAATTTCCGCCGCAATAACCGGGCGTATTGGTCGCTCATCCTCTTTTCAGTGATCTTTACCGTGACGCTCTTTGCCGAGTTTGTGGCCAATGACAAACCGATCCTCCTGCAATATCGCGGCGGGTACTACATGCCGATTTTCAGGTTCTATCCTGAAACGGAGTTTGGCGGCGATTTCGAGACCGAGGCGATTTACCGTGATCCTGAGGTGCGGTGTCTGATTGCGTCGGGCGGATTGGACATCTGTTTTGACGATCCCGAGGCGATCATCGCGGATGCGCAAGATGGCGTGGTCGAGGGTGAAGAAATTGCCAAGGGTTGGGCGATCTGGCCGCCCATTCCCTATAGCTACAATACCACGGTGGACCGGCCCGGTGCGGCACCGCTGCCGCCCAATGGGCAAAACCTGCTGGGCACCGATGACACCAAGCGCGATGTGCTGGCGCGGGTGATCTACGGGTTCCGGTTGTCGGTACTGTTCACGCTGATCGTGACCGCGCTGTCGTCGGTGCTTGGCATCGCAGCGGGGGCGGTGCAGGGCTATTTCGGAGGGCGCACTGATCTGATTTTCCAGCGGGTGATCGAGATATGGTCATCCACACCGCAGCTTTACGTGATCATCATCCTCTTTGCGATCCTCCCACGAAGTTTTTGGCTGTTGGTGGTGATCACGGTCCTCTTTGGCTGGATGGCTCTGGTCGGTGTGGTGCGGGCCGAATTCCTGCGCGCACGTAATCTGGAATATGTGCGCGCGGCCAAGGCGCTCGGCGTGTCGAACCTCACCATCATGTTCCGGCATATGCTGCCCAATGCGATGGTGGCGACGCTGACGATGCTGCCGTTTGTGATTACGGGCACAATTTCTCTGCTCGCGGGTCTTGATTTTCTGGGTTTTGGTCTGCCGTCTTCGGCGCCCAGCCTTGGCGAGTTGACGCTTCAGGCCAAGCAGAACCTGCAAGCGCCATGGCTCGCGTTTACCGCGTTCTTTGCCTTTGCCATCATGCTGTCGCTGCTCGTCTTCATCTTTGAGGGTGTGCGTGATGCATTTGATCCCAGAAAGACCTTTGAATGAGTGTGTTAGAGGTTAAGAACCTGCGGATCAGCTTTCGGCAAGACGGGCAGGTGATTCCGGCGGTTAAGGGCGTGTCGTTCAGCCTTGATCGTGGGGAAACCGTGGCGATTGTGGGCGAGAGTGGCTCTGGCAAATCGGTTACGGCGCTCTCGACCGTGTCGCTATTGGGGTCGTCGGCAGAGGTCACGGGATCGGTGATCTACGATGGCCAAGAAATGATTGGCGCGGATGATCGGCGGTTGCGCAAGGTGCGCGGCAACGACATCAGCTTTATCTTTCAGGAACCTATGACATCGCTCAACCCCCTGCATACGCTGGAAAAGCAGCTGCGAGAGAGCCTGGAGCTGCATCAGGGACTGACCGGTGTGGCGGCCCAGACGCGGATCGTGGAATTGCTGGAGCGGGTGGGGATTCGCGAGGCGGCAAGCCGTTTGGGCGCCTATCCGCATCAATTGTCCGGTGGACAGCGGCAGCGGGTGATGATTGCCATGGCGCTGGCCAACAAACCCGACATCCTGATTGCCGATGAGCCGACAACGGCGCTCGATGTGACCATTCAGGCGCAGATTCTGGAGCTTTTGGCGGAGTTGAAGCGCGAAGAGGGCATGGGCCTTTTGTTCATCACGCATGATTTGGGGATCGTGCAGCGCATCGCTGACCGGGTCTGTGTGATGAAGGATGGTGAGATTGTCGAGAGCGGGCCGGTGGCGGACGTCTTTGCCGCGCCGAAGCATGAGTATACCCGGAAACTGCTGAGCGCGCGGGCAGTGGGCCTTCCTGCTCCGGTGCCCGAGGGTGCGGATGTGGTGGCTGAAACGCAGGGTTTGCGGGTCTGGTTCCCGATCCAGAAGGGATTTTTGAAACGCACGGTGGGGCATGTGAAGGCAGTCAATGCCGCAACATTGAGCGTTCGCGCTGGCGAAACCTTGGGCATCGTCGGCGAGTCCGGCTCTGGCAAGACGACGCTGGCGCTGGCGATCATGCGACTGATTGCCTCTGAAGGTGAGATCCGCTTTGTCGGGCAGGATGTGAACGGCTGGTCCACGCGAGAACTGCGCAAGCACCGTGCCAAGATGCAGATCGTGTTTCAAGATCCGTTCGGCAGCCTCAGTCCGCGCATGACTGCCGCGCAGATCATCGCCGAAGGTTTGGGCGTGCATGGCAATCCGGGGGGGCGGCCGGCGCGCGATTTGGTGGCCGAGGTGATGGAAGAAGTCGGGTTGAATCCCGCCACGATGGACCGCTACCCGCATGAATTCTCTGGCGGTCAGCGTCAGCGCATCGCGATTGCCCGCGCAATGATCCTGCGGCCCAAGCTGGTCGTGCTGGACGAGCCGACGAGTGCGCTCGACATGACCGTGCAGGTGCAGATCGTCGATCTCTTACGCGATCTGCAGGTGAAATATGGGCTGGCCTATCTGTTTATCAGCCACGATCTGCATGTGGTGCGTGCCATGAGCCACCGGGTGTTGGTGATGAAGGATGGCGACGTGGTCGAGGCGGGCGAGGCCGAGGCGCTCTTTACCGCGCCACAGACTGATTATGCACGCAAGTTGCTGGCGGCAGCCCTTGAAGGGCGTGCCGAAGTCTGACGACTCAGATTGCCGAGCTGTGTCCCTTCTCGTCCATCTCATAGGCGTCGAACTGGCGCGCGATTATCCGTGTCAGGGGACGTGATTCGAGCGGGATCGAGAGGCCGGTGGCGTTGAGGGTCAGATGCCCCTCGAAGCGGTGATCCACGGCGGACAGCATCGCCTGCAACTCAGCGGCCGGGATCTCGAACTCGCGGAAAATCTCGGCGCTATCAATGCGGAAATCGCACATCAGCATTTCGATCATGCGCGAGCGCAGTTTGTCCTCGGCGGAAAAGACATGGCCGCGCGATGTGGAAAACCGTCCCTCGCGGATGGCGCCGGTATGGGCGCCGGTGGCGGGGGCGTTCTGGGCGTAGCCTTGTGGAAAGCGCGAAATCGAGGAAGCCCCCACGCCGATCAGCACTTCGGCGGTGTCATCGGTGTAGCCTTGGAAATTGCGGCGCAACTGCCCTGATTTTTGCGCCACGCTCAGCCCGTCTGACTTGGTGGCGAAATGGTCGATGCCGATTTCGTCGTAATTGTCCCAGAGAAACAGGCGGCGCGCGGTTTCAAACAGGTCCAGCCGTTCCTGCGGTGTTGGCAGGGCATCCGAGGGGATCATTTGCTGCCGCTTGGCCATCCAAGGCACATGCGCATAGCCGTAAAGCGCGACACGGTCCGGGCTGAGGGACAAGAGTTTTTGCACGCTTTCGGTGATGCGTGCGCGATTTTGATGCGGCAGCCCGTAGAGGATATCGGCATTGAGGCTCTTGACGCCGCGCGCTCGAATCTCGTCCACCGCCCAGCGGGTAATGTCATAGCCCTGCATCCGACCGATGCTCTTTTGGATCTGTTCGTCGAAATCCTGCACCCCGATCGAAGCGCGGTTCATGCCAGCGCGAGCGAGCGCATCAAGGCGCGCGCCGTCGATTTCATTCGGGTCGATCTCGACCGAAAACTCTGTTGCGTCGGTAAACGGGGCAATGTCGCGGATGGCGGCCGCCAATTCGGTCATCAGATCAGGAGAGAGCAGGGTCGGCGTGCCGCCCCCCCAATGCAGGCGCGACAGGCGCACGCCACGCGGCAGGCTGCGGCCCAGCATCGCGATCTCGGTCTTGAGTGTCTGTAGATAGGCAATAACGGGCGCGTCGGTCTGTGTGCCTTGGGTGCGGCACGCACAAAACCAGCAGAGCCGCCGACAGAACGGCACATGCACATAGAGGGAAACCTCTGCGCCCTCCGGAATCGCACTGATCCAGTTGGTGAAGTGATCCTGTCCCACGTCGCGGGTGAAGTGGGGCGCGGTCGGGTAACTGGTGTAGCGCGGCACTTTGGAGTCGAAGAGTCCAAGTTTGCCTAGTTGAGTTTTTGTGTCCATACGCATACGATGAAAATAAACGTACTGGCTTGCATTGATTTAGATCAACCGGCACCCGAAGCCTCCCGAAAAAGTGAACGCCCAATGCTGAAAGAGAAAGCCTCGATCATACCCCACGAGTGCGGAGAATGTCCGATCCGCCATCGGGCGGTCTGCGCGCGCTGCGAATCGGATGAGTTGGAGCTGCTGGATCAGATCAAGTATTATCGCAGTTACGAGTCCGGTCAGACCCTGATCTGGTCGGGCGATACGATGGATTTCGTGGGATCGGTCGTTTCGGGCATCGCGACCTTGACCCAGACCATGGAAGACGGGCGCACGCAGATGGTCGGGTTGCTACTGCCCAGCGATTTCGTGGGCCGACCAGGACGCGCCAGCGCGGCCTATGATGTGGTGGCCGTGACCGATATCGTCATGTGCTGCTTTCGCAAGAAACCGTTTGAAGAAATGATGGCGCGCACGCCCCATATCGCACAGCGTCTGCTGGAAATGACGCTGGACGAGCTGGATGCGGCGCGTGAATGGATGCTGGTTCTCGGCCGCAAGACGGCACGCGAGAAAATCGCCTCGCTGATGGTGATCATCGCGCGGCGCGATGCCACGCTTAACAAGAATGGCACGCGCGGGCCGCTGGTGTTCGATCTGCCGCTGACGCGTGAGGCGATGGCGGATTATCTGGGCCTGACGCTGGAGACGGTAAGCCGTCAGGTGTCGGCGTTGAAAAAGGACGGCGTGATCGAGCTTGAGGGCAAGCGCCGCGTCACCGTGCCGGATTTCAACCGCCTGCTGGAAGAGGCGGGCGATGACAGCGACGGCGGGATGCTGATCTGAGGGCGGATGTTCTTTCCCGCGTCTTTATCTCACGATAATTACCTTGGGGGATTGGGGGATGGCCCCCAATCCCCCAGCTATACATCGTCTTTCAATGTGCCATGAACACCGGCACGGTCGCCTGTTCCAGCATATAGCGGGTGGCACCGCCGAAGATGGCTTCGCGGAAGCGTGAGTGACCATAGGCGCCCATCACCACCATATCGGCATCCATGTCACGCACATGCCGCTGGAGCACGTCCGAGACGCGCGGCAAGGTCTTGGACAGCACGTCGATCTCGACCTTGACGCCATGACGCGAGAGATAGTGTGACAAGAGCCCGCCGGGGTCTGACCGGTTCGGCCCGTGGGTAGGGGGGTCGATCACCACCACATGCACCACGTCTGCCTGTTTGAGCAGGGGCAGGGCGGCGCGGACGGCACTGAGCGCCTCGTTGCTTTCATTCCAGCCGATCATGATTCGGTTCGGTGCGGGCGACGTTTCGCCCTCGGATGGCAGGATCAGCACCGGGGTATGTCCTTCAAAGAGCGCCGATTCGGTCACAGGCTCGAGTTCGGCCCCGCGTCCTTTGCCATAGGGCTGCGGCAGAATGACCAGATCAGAGAAGCGCGCGCGCGCGGCGACATGGCGCCCCAGATCGGCCAGTTGGCTGACGCCACTCTCGATTCCCCACCGCAGCGCTGAATTTTTGAGGACAGCGCGCGCCTTGGCCTCGATGGCGGCGGCCTCTTGCTGGGCGCGGGCAATCGTTTCTTGCAGCACGATCGCGCTCGCGCCTGAATAATAGTATCCAGATTGGCTACGGTCCACGCCCAGGCAGAGCACGTCGAGATGGGCATCATGCCGGGTGGCTATGCTGGTGGCGTGGGCCAAGGTTTCCTCAACAAGGGACTCATCGGTCAAAACGGAAAACAGGCTGTTGTAGGTCATGTCGCATTCCTTTGACTGTGTCGCACGTTATGTCAGCGTAGGATGGTATTGCCGGGGCTGCCTTGACGCGGATCAAACGATCAACGTCAGTGTTTTGACACAGATCAAGGATAGTTGAGTCCGACCCTAGCATTACGGTCACAGTCTAACGCGCCTGCGCGGGTCACGGCGACTCGGGTAGAAAAAGACGAAGGGACGCAACATGACGAATTATATCAAGCTGATCGTGCTTGGTCTGGTCACGCTTCTGGCGTTGATCGCGGCCAATTATGCGCGCGATCTGGCCTATCTGGTCAACGCACTGACAGTGGCGTTGGTAGCGGGTGGGCTTTTCCTGTGGACCTTGCGCCACACGGATGAACCGAGAAGCCAGGTGGATCTCTCGGGAGAATACATGGACGGCGTCGTGCGCGCCGGTGTGATCGCAACGTGCCTTTGGGGCGTTGTCGGTTTCCTCGCGGGCACGTTCATCGCCTTTCAACTTGCCTTTCCGGGGCTCAATTTCGATTGGGCACAGGGTTATGCGAATTTTGGTCGGTTGCGTCCGCTGCACACCTCGGCGGTTATTTTCGCCTTTGGGGGCAACGCGCTGATCGCCACGTCCTTTTACGTGGTGCAACGCACCAGTGCGGCGCGTCTCTGGGGCGGCAATCTCGCGTGGTTCGTGTTCTGGGGCTATCAGCTTGTGATCGTGCTGGCCGCCACCGGCTATTTGCTGGGGGCCACGCAGTCCAAGGAATATGCAGAGCCCGAGTGGTATGTGGACCTGTGGCTGACGGTGGTCTGGCTGGCCTATCTGGCCGTGTTCCTGGGGACCATCGTCAAGCGTAAAGAGCCGCATATCTACGTGGCGAACTGGTTTTACCTGTCGTTCATCATCACGGTGGCGATGCTGCATGTGGTGAACAACCTGAGCATTCCGGTCTCGGTCTTTGGGTCCAAGTCGGTGCAGGTCTTCTCGGGCGTGCAGGACGCGATGACACAGTGGTGGTATGGCCATAACGCTGTGGGCTTCTTCCTGACCGCAGGTTTCCTGGGCATGATGTATTACTTTGTGCCGAAACAGGCCGAACGCCCGGTTTACTCTTATAAACTGTCGATCATCCACTTTTGGGCGCTGATCTTTATCTACATCTGGGCGGGTCCGCACCACCTGCATTACACGGCGCTGCCTGACTGGGCCTCGACGTTGGGCATGGTGTTCTCGATCGTGCTGTGGATGCCGTCCTGGGGTGGCATGATCAATGGTCTGATGACGCTCTCGGGCGCATGGGACAAGCTGCGCACCGATCCGGTGATCCGGATGATGGTGATTTCCATCGGGTTCTACGGCATGTCGACCTTTGAAGGGCCGATGATGTCGATCCGCGCGGTCAACTCTCTGTCGCATTACACCGACTGGACCATTGGGCACGTGCATTCTGGTGCGCTTGGCTGGAACGGCATGATCACCTTTGGCGCGCTCTACTTCCTTGTGCCGAAGCTGTGGAACCGTGAGCGGCTCTATAGTCTGAGCCTTGTGAGCTGGCACTTCTGGTTGGCGACCATCGGCATCATCCTCTACGCCGCCGCCATGTGGGTGACGGGGATCATGGAGGGCCTGATGTGGCGCGAAGTCGATGCCAACGGTTTCCTCGTGAACTCGTTCGCCGACACCGTGGCCGCGAAGTTCCCGATGTATGTGGTGCGCGGTCTGGGCGGGGTTATGTTCCTCTCTGGTGCGTTGATCATGTGCTACAACCTCTGGATGACTGTGACACGTTCGCCGGCCGTTGCGCCTGTGAACAGCGCAGTCCCGGCTGAATAAGGAGGGCCGGAGAGATGGCAATTCTGGACAAACACGCAATCCTGGAAAAGAACGTCACGCTTTTGGCGATCTTTGCCTTCCTTGTCGTCACGGTCGGGGGGATCGTGCAGATCGCCCCGCTGTTCTGGCTTGAGAACACCATCGAGGATGTAGAGGGCATGCGCCCCTACTCACCGCTGGAGTTGACGGGCCGGGATATCTACATCCGCGAGGGCTGTTACGTCTGCCATAGTCAGATGATTCGTCCGATGCGCGATGAGGTCGAGCGCTATGGCCACTATTCGCTGGCCGCGGAGTCGAAGTATGACCACCCGTTCCAGTGGGGGTCAAAGCGCACGGGGCCGGATCTGGCCCGTGTCGGGGGGCGCTATTCGGATGACTGGCACGTGGACCACCTGCGCAATCCGCAGTCTGTGGTGCCGGAATCGGTGATGCCGAAATATGGCTTCCTCGAGAACCGGATGATCGAGCCGGCGCATATCGAGGATCTTCTCAAGACGCATCGTCTGGTGGGGGTGCCCTATAACGATGAGATGATCGAGAATGCCAAGGCCGATTTCGCGGGTCAGATTGATCCCGATGGTGATACCGACGGTCTTCTGTCGCGCTACCCCAATGCACAGGTGCGCAATTTCGACGGGCAGCCGGGAGTATCCGAAGCGGATGCGCTGATTGCCTATCTGCAAATGCTGGGGACGCTGGTTGATTTCTCGACCTTCACCCCTGACGCAAGCCGGTAGGGGAGCAGAGCGATGGAAACCTATTCCCTGTTGCGTGAATTTGCCGATAGCTGGATGTTGCTGGTGCTCTTTACGTTCTTTGTCGGCGTCGTGGTCTGGGTGTTCCGACCCGGCGCGACCAAGAGCTATGAAAACCCGTCAAACATCCCGTTCCGGCACGAAGACAAACCGGCCCGCGCCAACGGCGCCCGGCACGAGGAGGCATGAGACATGGCCAAACAACCCAATAAGAAGAACCAAGAGGTCGAAACCACCGGCCATCAATGGGACGGGATCGAGGAATACAACAATCCCCTACCGCGCTGGTGGCTGTGGACGTTCTATGCCTGTATCGTCTGGGCCCTGTGGTATGTGGTCGCCTATCCGGCATGGCCGCTGGTTCAGGGCGCCACCGCCGGTTACAAGGGCTGGTCGACGCGCGCCAATGTCGCGGTCGAGTTGGCCGAGGCCGAGGCCGCCAATGCCGCGATCAACGCCAAGCTGGAAACGGTCGAATTGACCGAGATTGCGGGCGATCCCGAATTGCAGGGCTACGCCACTTCGGCGGGCAATGCCGTGTTCAAGACGTGGTGCGCGCAGTGCCATGGTTCGGGCGCGGCAGGGGCCAAGGGCTATCCCAACCTCTTGGACAATGACTGGCTCTGGGGCGGCACGATCGAGGATATTCACACCACGATCGCCCATGGTATCCGCAACCAAGAGGACCCTGATGCGCGCTATTCGCAGATGCCCGCCTTTGGCGAGATTCTGGAACCGGCGCAGATTGATCAGGTCGCCAACTATGTGATGTCGATGTCGGGCGAACCGCAGGATGCGTCTCTGGTTGCCGAAGGTCAGACCGTGTTTGCGGAGAATTGCGCCGCCTGTCACGGCGAGACTGGAGCGGGCGATATCTATCAGGGGGCGCCCAACCTCGCCGATGCGATCTGGCTCTATGGTGGATCGTTCGACACGATCAAGGAAACCGTCACCTATTCGCGCTTTGGCGTGATGCCGCCGATGGGCGGGGCCGATCTGAGCGAGGCCGAGATTCGCGCCGTTGCGATCTATGTCCATCAGCTTGGTGGGGGCGAGTGAGCCGCCTCTGATACGGCTCTGAAGAACACCTCGGACCCTGCCGCATGACGGGGTCCGAGGCTAGGCACCGGTCTTTCCGTCCTGTTCGCGCGTTTCTGTGAAGGACCGGTGCCGATTACCTCTGAGACTGCAGATGATGTCAACCACTGGCCCTTGACGGGGCCATGTGTGCGTTGACCTCAGTCTCGTCTCCGGGCCACGAGATGCGCCTCAAGCTCTGCTCCAGAGCGTGAGTCAAATCGTTCGGCGGGGGGCCAATGAGCGCGAGCTTCATGCCGGTGCCGGATGTCACGGCGCGTTGCGGTTCGAAACGTATCTGCAAGAATATTGAACATGGTGCCATCCTCTTTTGGTTCGGTTTCTTTAATCAATATGGCGAATATGACGCATGTGCGCGACTCTGGAAAATTTCCAAATTGTAAGCTAAATTAACATTATGGAATGGCAGTCACTCCCTCCCTTGACGGCACTTCGGGCCTTTGCTGCGCTAGCGGAAACCGGCGGCACAGCGGCGGCAGGCATCAAACTCAATGTGAGCCACGCGGCGATTAGCCAACAAATCAAACACCTGGAGGCGCATCTGGGCGTTGCGCTCGTGGATCGCACGGGGCGGCAGCTTCGGTTGACGGCGGAGGGACGGGAGCTTGCCGATGCTCTGGAACTGGGGTTCGGAGCGATTGCCCGCACCGTGGAGTCATTGACCGGGGCGGATGCAAACAGGCCGCTACAGATTTCGACCACGCCAAGTTTTGCCGCGCATTGGCTTATGCCGTGTCTCAGTGATTTTCGTCAGTCGCACCCGCAGATCGACCTGATGATTGATCCGAGTCCCCATCTTATTCGCCTTGAGCCGGGCGGTATCGACGTCGCCATTCGCTACGGTGCCGGATCTTGGCCGGGGCTGAATGCGGAGTTGCTGTTTCACTCGCCCATCGTTGCTGTGGCTGCTCCGCAATTGGTCGCTGGGGTGCGGATCACGTGTCCTGAGGATCTGGCTGATCTGCCATGGCTCCAGGAGTTCGGCACCAATGAGGCAAGCGATTGGCTGCGCCGCCAGGGCGTCCTCAAGGAGCGCGCCGCGGGTCTTGTGCAGGTGCCCGGCAACCTGTTGCTCGACGGGCTGCGCAACGGACAGGGCGTTGCCGTTACCGTGCGCGATTGGGTGCGTCAGGATATCGCGGCGGGTCGGTTACGGCTTTTGTTCGAGGAAGACACGCAAAGCGGATATCATATCGTCACCCGTCCCGGCGTTTTGCGGCCACCCGCCAAGTTCTTTGTCGCATGGCTTCGGAGAATGGCTCGACAGAGGGTGCAAGTGCAATAGATCGATTCAGGAGTCAGAATTTGATGCAGGTCAAAGCTGCTGCGTCCGCATCCTGACAGAACACGATCAACAGAATGATCACATCGGAGTATGTCCGTGGCCGATTCCCACCCAACCGAACCACAATCTCTCTACGCCGCGCGCGAACCGGTGTTTCCAAAGAAGGTTTACGGCAAGTTCCGCAACCTGAAATGGGTGATCATGGTCGTCACCTTGGGCATTTACTATGTCACGCCCTGGATTCGCTGGGACCGGGGTGCTGCGCTGCCGGATCAGGCGGTTTTGCTTGATCTGGCGAACCGGCGGTTCTTTTTCTTCTGGATCGAGATTTGGCCGCATGAATTCTATTTCGTGGCGGGTCTCTTGGTCATGGCGGGTTTGGGGCTATTCCTCTTTACCTCGGCCTTGGGTCGGGTCTGGTGTGGCTATGCCTGTCCGCAGACGGTGTGGACCGATCTTTTCATTCTGGTCGAGCGCTGGATCGAAGGGGATCGCAATGCGCGGCTGCGCCTGCACCGGCAAAAGAATTTGGATCTGCGCAAGGTGCGGCTGCGGCTGACCAAGTGGATCACTTGGGCTTTGATCGCGGTGGCCACCGGGGGCGCTTGGGTGTTCTATTTCACCGATGCGCCGACGCTGCTCGTCGACCTCTTGACCCTCAACGCCCATCCCATCGCCTATACGACGATTGCTGTGCTGACCGGCACGACGTTTTTCTTTGGTGGCTTTGCCCGCGAGCAGATTTGCATCTATGCCTGCCCATGGCCGCGCATTCAGGCGGCGATGATGGATGAGGATACGCTGACCGTCGGCTACCGCGAATGGCGGGGTGAGCCGCGCAAGAACTCCGACGCGGTCAAGGCAGGTGAGCCGCAGGGTGATTGCATCGACTGCATGGCCTGCGTCAACGTCTGCCCGGTGGGGATCGACATCCGCGACGGCCAACAGCTTGAGTGCATCACCTGCGCACTTTGCATCGACGCCTGCGATGACATCATGGCCAAGATCGGCAAGCCGCGCGGGTTGATCGACTATATGGCGTTTACCGATGAAGAGTCAGAGCGTGCGGGCGGCAAACCGAAGCCAATCATCAAACATGTGCTGCGCCCACGCACAATCCTCTATACCGTGCTTTGGTCGCTGGTGGGGGTCGGGCTTGTTTTTGCGCTGTTCATCCGGTCGGATATCGACCTGACCGTGGCGCCGGTGCGCAATCCGACCTTTGTGACGCTCTCCGATGGCTCGATCCGCAATACCTATGAGGTGCGCATCCGCAACATGCAGCACGAGACGCGGGAATTCGAGGTCACAGTCAAGGGCGATCCGGCAATCAAGGTCGAATTGGAAGGTGCCACAGACGGCAAGATCAGTGTGAACGCCGATGAAGTGCATTTGCAACGCGTCTACCTGGTGGCCCCGGCAGGATCAGAGCCCGCCACAGAAGAGCGTAGCGATGTCCGCATCTGGATCGAGGATCTCACAAGCGGTGAGCGGGCCCACAAAGATACGGTCTTTAACGGAGAGGATGACTGATGGCCGAGCGCAGGATCACCGGCAAACATGTGTTGATCGGTTTCGTCACAGCCTTTTCTGTGATCATTGGTGTCAATCTGGTGCTCGCCTATGCGGCGGTCAGCACCTTTCCGGGATTGGAGGTCAAGAATTCCTATGTTGCCAGTCAGGAATTCAACGACCGCAAGGCCGCGCAAGAGGGACTGGGCTGGACCGTGGTGGCGGATCACGCGGGCGGTCTTTTGGTGCTGCACATCACCGATGAGGCGGGCAACCCTGTCGAGGTGGCAAAGTTGGAGGCGACCGTTGGTCGCGCGACCCATGTGCAAGACGACCAGACGCCTGATTTCCAGTATGATGGGCAGGCCTATGTCGCCCCGGTGGCCCTTGGCAATGGCAACTGGAATATCCGCATGAAAGCCTGGGACCGGGATGGCACCCTCTTTCAACAGCGCGTCGTTCTGCACAAGGAATAGACTATGACCGTCCCCATGCGCCCTTCCCCTTCGGCCTGTCCGGCCTGCGCCGCAGCCCCGGCGGCCGAGGCCTTGGCGGCCCGTGCCCTGCCGGGCGCGCAAATCGCCCTATCCCTTCCGACGATCCATTGTTCCGCCTGCATTTCCAAGATCGAGCGGGCGTTGAATGCGGATAGCCGGGTGAAGTCCGCACGCGTCAACCTGACCCTCAAGCGGGCCAGTATCGACGCGGCCTCCGAGGTGACCGCTGAAGACATGCGCGTGCTGGTCGAGGGACTGGGTTACGAGGCCTATGAGCTGGATCAGGGCACGCTGAATGCCACAGCCAATGACCGCGCCGGGCGGGATCTTTTGATGCGGCTGGCTGTTGCCGGATTTGCCAGCATGAATGTCATGCTTCTGTCGGTGTCGGTCTGGTCCGGGGCTGAGGATGCGACGCGCGACATGTTCCACTGGATTTCCGCCGCGATCACCCTGCCGGCAATCGCCTTTTCCGGCGTGCCGTTCTTTCGCAATGCCTGGGCCGCGTTGCGCAATGGGCGGCTCAATATGGATGTGCCGATCGTTCTGGCCATTGTGCTGGCGATCCTCACCTCGCTCTGGGAAACGATGCTGTCGGGGGAGCATGCCTATTTTGATGCGGCGCTTACGCTCACGTTCTTTTTGCTGGCGGGGCGCTATCTCGATCACCGCACGCGGGCCATTGCCCGCTCTGCCGCCGAGGAATTGACGGCGCTCGAAGTGCCGCGCGCGATCCGCTTGCGCGCCGGAGTGGAGGAGCAGGTTAATGTGGCCCTCTTGGCAGCGGGGGATCTCATTCTCGTGCGGCCCGGTGGGCGCATGCCGGTGGATGGTGTAATTGTAGAGGGCACGTCAGAGATCGACCGGTCGCTGCTCACAGGGGAGACGCTGCCGGTGTTTGCGGGTGAGGGGCAGGTGGTCAGCGCAGGCGAAGTGAACCTGACCGGGCCGCTTACCATCCGCGCGACGGCGGTGGGGGCGGAAACCTCGCTTCACCGTATGGCGGATCTGGTGGCCATCGCGGAATCTGGGCGCTCGCGCTATACCTCGCTGGCCGATAGTGCGGCCAAGCTCTATGCGCCGGGGGTGCATATTCTGGCGGGCCTCAGTTTTCTGGGGTGGTATCTCTATACATGGGACGTGCGCACGGCGGTCAATATCGCCGCTGCGGTTCTGATCATCACCTGCCCTTGCGCGCTGGGGCTGGCGGTGCCTGCGGTGACAACGGCGGCCTCGGGGCGCCTATTCCGACGGGGGATGCTGATCAAGCATGAAACCGCGCTCGAACGGCTGGCGCAGGTGGATACGGTCGTGTTCGACAAGACCGGCACGCTGACCACGGGGATGCCGCAACTCACCAATCTGGACGGTTTGCCGCGCGCGGTGGTTGAAGTGGCGTTAGCTCTTGCGCAGGGGTCTTCGCATCCGCTGGCGCAGTCGATCACCCGCGCTGCGCGTGGTGCAGGAGTTGCGGCGGCGGCGGTTACAGACATTACAGAAGTGCCGGGATATGGCACAAAGGGCCGCTGTAACGGCCAAGAGGTGCGTCTGGGACGTGCAAGCTGGACCGGGGCGCAGGCCCTCTCCGAGACTGCAACCTTTCTCAAGATCGGGGATCAGGTGCCCGTCGCCTTTACCTTTGCGGATGCGTTGCGGCCCGGTGCGGCGGAGGTGGTGCAGGGGCTGATGGATCAGGGCAAGCGGGTGATCCTGATTTCCGGCGATACCACTCCTGCGGTCGAGGCCTTGGCCGCGCGCCTTGGTATTCCGCAGTGGATGGCCGAGGCGCTGCCCGCAGACAAGGCGGCGCGCGTGGCGGCTATGACCGCCGAGGGCGCGCATGTGCTGATGGTGGGGGATGGGCTCAACGATACGGCGGCTCTTGCGGGGGCGCATGTGTCGATTTCGCCCGCGACGGCGCTTGATGCTGCTCGGGTGGCGTCAGACATCGTTCTATTGGGCAATGACCTCTCACCAATCGCGGCGGCCTGCGTGACGGCGAAATCCGCCACACGCCGCATCCGCGAGAATTTCCAGATTGCCACTGTCTATAACGTGATTGCCGTGCCGCTGGCGGTGGCGGGGCTTTGTTCGCCGCTGATTGCCGCCTTGGCCATGTCGCTGAGTTCGATCACTGTATCTCTCAACGCGCTGAGACTGAGGTAGCCAATGAATATCCTCACCTACCTGATTCCGATTTCCCTGATCCTTGGTGGTGTCGGCCTTGTGGCGTTTATCTACACCGTGCGCTCGAACCAATATGATGATCCTGAGGGCGACTCTCGGCGTATCCTGTCGGACGATTGGGACGACCACCCCAAGCCCTGAGTGGCATTCATCTGTCTGAAAATACCTCGGGCGTTTGGGGGGCTGACCCCCACTCTGCGCTTTGGACCACAGTGACAGCCTTCAGCTTGGCCCGATCATGAAACAGGTGACTTTCTTGGCCTGAAGGCGGCGGCAGGCGAGGTCCGCGCTCTCACGTGTCATACCCATGAAATTCGCGTCGAAGCCGGCGGGCCGCTGCACCACTTTGCGCAGACTGCCATCAAGTGTGGCCATTTCATTGAGGGCGGTTTGCAAGAGCACCTGCCGCGCCTTGTATTCGCTGCCATAGCGGCCGACGTTGATCCCCCAATGACGCCCGCCAGAAGTCGAGACACGTGTCACAACCTCTGGTTCGGGCTCTGGCGCGGGCGCGCTTGCGAGGACGATATCGGTCGGGCGTTGTTCGGGGCGGGTTTCAGGCGTGACCGCTACGCTGCCTTGGGCAGGGGTCGCCGTTGCAACCTGCTGAGCGGCCAGAAGTGCGCGCTCGATATCATCCCGCGCGGCGATGACCGGCATCGGGGCGGCTTGCGAAGGCCGCGATTGTGGGCGCAGGCTCTTGATCACGGCGGCGGCGGTTGTGAGGCGCACGGTCTTGGCGGCAACGCTCGGGCGATCTTCGCCTGCGGCGATCCTCACGGGCACTGTGCCGATCTTGCCCAGATATGGAGGGCGCGCCGGGCGAAGCACGGCAACCTGCGTCGGTGCCTTTTTAAAGCCGAGGTCGAGCAGTTCAGCCACCTTGGCATTGCGAGAGGCGGTGGATTGACCGCCAAAAACAGTCGCGATGATGCGCTCACCGCCCCGTTCTGCGCTCGCCACAAGGTTAAAGCCTGCGGCGCGTGTATAGCCTGTCTTGATCCCGTCAGCGCCACGATAAGCCTCTAGCAGGCGGCGGTTGGTGTGGCTGACCGAGGTCACGCCAGCATCGGTGGTGATGCGCGAGAAGAGATTGTAATACTGAGGGAAGTCATAAAAGAGGTGCCGCCCCAAGATTGACATGTCGCGCGCGGTGGACAGATGCCCGTTCTCGGTCAGGCCATGGGCATTCTTGAACGTGGTCCGGCTCATGCCGAGACCCTCTGCCGTGCGGTTCATCCGGCGCGCAAACTGCGCCTCTGATCCTTCGATCGCCTCGCCAAGTGCGGTGGCTGCATCATTGGCGGATTTGACTGCTGCGGCGCGAATGAGATAGCGCAGCGCAATGCTGCTACCGGCACGCACGCCGAGTTTGCTGGGCGGCTCAGAGGCGGCATGTTTCGAAATCAGCACCTTGTCATCAAGACCGATCTCGCCGTTCTCGATTGCCTCGAAAACCACATAGAGTGTCATCATCTTGGTCAAAGAGGCCGGATGTAGCCGCGTGTCGGCATTGTTGGAATAGAGCACTTCGCCGCTGCGCGCGTCCATCACCAATGCTGCATAAGGTGCCGCCGCCGCGCTCAATGGCACGATGATCAGCATCCAGACTGTTGCCATCGCCACCAGCCCCCAACGGACTGGCTGCTTGCCCCGTGTTTTCATAGAACTGCTCTTTTACTGCCTCGCGCCGCCGGTTTTCCGACTGGCATTGATTTATAGGAAATACCGTAGCACAGGCGTGTTCTTGTTTAAAGTGTTCATTTTTAAAGAGTTTCACGGGAGTTGGGCCAATATGTAGTGGCTTGATCTCATCCACCCCCCATATGCACGTCACGACTGATAGATGAGCCGATCGGCGGTCAAAAAAAGTGACCCGGGCGGTGCAGCCCGGGCCATGTCTTGGAAATGACTCGTGATCAGTTCAGCGCGGCATCGCTGATTACGTGGGTCCATGCGCCGTCGCCGGGATGCGCGCTGATCACCGGGTCCGATCCGCCCGAGAGCAGCGATTGCACCGTGCGCTCGTAATCCTCGGGGTCGAGTGCGCCGTTGGAGCCTGCGGTCAGCTTGGCCACTTCGGTCATCATACGGATCTGATGCTCTTCGGTCTGTGCGCCGGTGGCGTCATTGTCGAGCACGATCATGGCGGCGTCCTCGGGGTTTTCCTCGGCCCATTTCCAGCCCTTCATCGAGGCGCGCACAAAGCGGGTGAGCTTGTCGACCTCTGCGGGATCGCTCAGTTTTTCCTCCAGAACATAAAGCCCGTCTTCGAGCGTGGCGACGCCCTGATCCTCGTATTTGAAGGTGATGAGTTGATCCTCGGTGATGCCGGCGTCGATCACCTGCCAGTATTCGTTATAGGTCATGGTCGAGATGCAATCGGCCTGTTTCTGCAACAGCGGATCGACGTTAAAGCCCTGTTTGAGCACGGTCACCCCATCGGCCCCGCCCTCGGTGGAAATGCCAAGCTGGCTCATCCATGAGAGAAACGGAAACTCATTGCCAAAGAACCAGACACCCAGCGTGCGACCGGGGAAATCATCCGGCCCGGTGACGCCGGTTTCCTTGAGGCAGGTCAGCATCATGCCCGAGGATTTGAACGGCTGCGCGATATTGACGAGCGGCAGGCCCTTTTCCCGCGCCGAAAGGGCGGCGGGCATCCATTCCACTGTCACATCCGCGCCGCCGCCCGCGATCACCTGGGTGGGCGCGATATCCGGCCCGCCTGGCTTGATCGTGACGTTGAGGTCTTCTTCCTCGTAAAAACCCTTGTCGAGGGCTACGTAATAGCCTGCGAATTGCGCCTGCGTCACCCATTTGAGTTGCAGCGTCAGATCATCCGCCGCCTGCGCCATGCCCGCAAAGCCGGTCAGCGTCGCGAGGCTGAATAGTCCTGTCAGTTTTTTCATCTGTCATCTCCCTTGTTGGTGGTTTCTTTGTCTTATGCCCGGCCTCTTTGCGACGGGTGCCAGAAGGTCACTGCCTTTTCCAAGAGCGCCACGGCGCCGTAAAATCCAGAGCCCGCAATGGCCGCGACCACAATCTCGGCCCAGACGAGATCGAGCGCCAGTTGCCCGACCGAGGTCGAAATGCGGAATCCCATGCCCTTGATGGGCGAGCCAAAGAACTCTGCCACAATCGCCCCGATCAACGCCAGTGTCGTCGCGATCTTGAGGCCATTGAAGATAAAGGGCATCGCGGCGGGCAGGCGCAGCTTGAACAGGGTTTGCCAATAGCCCGCCGCATAGGTGCGCATCAGGTCGCGCTGCATGGCGTCAGTATCGGTGAGCCCCTGCACGGTGTTCACGAGCATGGGAAAGAACACCATGACCACGACCACCGCCGCCTTGGACTGCCAGTCAAAGCCGAACCACATCACCAGAATGGGGGCCATGCCGATGATCGGCAAGGCGGCGACGAAATTGCCCACCGGCAAGAGACCCCGTTGCAGGAAGGGAAAGCGGTCGATGGCAATAGCGGTGAGAAAGGCCGTGCCGCAGCCCATGATATAGCCGGTCAGCGCGCCCTTGAGCGCGGTCTGCACGAAATCGGCCCAAAGGATATGGGTGGATTTGGCGAAAGTTGCGGCAATGGCGGTGGGGGCGGGTAATAGGACGGGGGAGATCGAGAGACCCCGCACCAGACATTCCCAGATCACCACCACGGTCAGGCCAAAGATCACCGGCACCAAGAGCCGGGTGGCCCGTGTTCTAGGCTGGTGCGACAGGCGGGAATTGATCCACCAGCCAAGCGCCCATGCCACCAATCCAAGCGCCAGCCAGCCCATCACGCCATCCCCATCCGCTTGAGCGTGATCCGCTGGATAAGGCCAATCAGCCCCACCAGAACCGCCGCCAAGGTTGCCGCCATGATGAGCGCCGACCAGATCTGGATGGTCTGGCCATAATAACTGCCTGCCAGCAGGCGCGCGCCAAGCCCTGCGACGGCACCCGTGGGCAATTCGCCCACGATGGCACCGACAAGGCTGGCGGCCATGCCGACCTTGAGCGAGGTGAAGAGATAGGGCATCGACGAGGGCAGGCGCAGCCGCCAGAAGGTCTGGTTGGCGCTCGCGTTCCATGTGCGCATCTGATCAAGCTGCATGGGCGTGGGGCTGCGCAGCCCCTTGACCATGCCGACAACGACCGGAAAGAACGACAGATACATCGAGATCATCGCCTTGGGCAGCAGCCCGGAAATGCCCACGGCATTGAGGACCACGATGATCATCGGGGCAATCGCCAGGATGGGAATGGTCTGGCTCGCGATGACCCATGGCATCACGGACATGTCCATGGTGCGGTTGTAGACGATGCCGATCGCCAGCGCGATGCCAAGGGCGGTGCCAAGGACAAAGCCGAGTGCTGTGGCGCTGAAGGTGATCCAGCTATGATAAAAGAGTGAGCGTTTGGAAAATCCGCGCCCTTCCAGCACCATGGCACCGGTGGTCTGCCATATTTCGACCGCCACCTGATGCGGGGCGGGCAGCTTGGGCTTGTCCTGAGACCATGTGTCGGCGATGAGGGCGGGGAGCGTGAGCGTCACCTCCGCCCGCGCCGCCTGATCCCGCGCCCATTGCGCGTTGAGCGCCACAGCCGCAGCGTACCAAAGCGCAAGGAGGGTGGCGACGATGGTGAGAACGGGCAGGAGGTTGCGCATCATGCCCTCGCTGCCTTCACTATTCCAAAAATACTCAAATCCCGGCGCTGAAATCGAGCGCAGATTTTGAGTATTTTAAGAACGCTGAAAGGAATTCGTGGTTTTCTACCCCCACGGTACAGGCTGGAGAGCCGATGACCGTGAACGGTGAAGGTCCCTCTCCCCGTCAAACGGGAGGGGGCGCTTTTCAGGAGGATTGGGCTATGCTGCATCGCCGTGCCCCGCGCGTAGCCCTTCGCGGACGCGATGGGCGATGTCGAGGAATTCCGGCGTCTCGCGGATGTCGAGGGGGCGCTGCTTTGGCAGCGTGCTCTCGATCACATCGGTGATGCGGCCGGGGCGGGGCGACATGACCACGATCTTTGTGCTCAGATACACCGCTTCGGGGATGGAATGGGTGACGAAACAGATGGTCTTGTTGGTGCGGTCCCAGAGTTGCAGGAGTTGTTCGTTGAGATGGTCGCGCACGATTTCATCCAATGCGCCAAAGGGTTCGTCCATCAGAAGGATGTCGGCGTCAAAGGCCAAGGCACGGGCGATGCTGGCGCGCTGCTGCATGCCGCCCGAAAGCTGCCATGGGTATTTCCGCTCGAATCCCGCCAGATCGACCAATTCCAGCACGCGCTTGACGCGAGCGTCCTGATCGTCGCGCCCGTAGCCCATGATTTCGAGCGGCAGGCGGATATTGCCGCCGATGGTGCGCCATGGATAGAGCCCCGCCGCCTGAAACACATAGCCATAGGCGCGCGATTTGCGCGCCTCTTCGGCGCTGGTGCCATTCACCGTCAGGCTACCGCCGGTGGGATGCTCCAGATCCGCCATGCAGCGCAGAAGCGTGGTCTTGCCACAGCCCGAGGGGCCGATGAAGCTGACGAAATCGCCCTTTTCCACCTCAAGGCCCACATCCTTGAGCGCATGGACCGGGCCATCGCCGGTCTGAAACGTCAGCGACAGGTTGCGCGCGCTGATGACTGTGTTGCTGCTCAAACCCTATCCCCTGCTGGCTCGGCCGCTACTGCGCCCGGCTGGCTATTGGTTGTCAAGAGGCGCGCCCGGCCATGAGGACCCTGCGCGCCTGATTTTTCAAATCCCCGCCGGGATATTCAACGGATCGCGTTGGATCATCTTGGGGGCGGTCAGCGCCTTCCATTTCGAGAGCGCCTGATGGGCCGAGGGAAAGGCCGGGCGGGGGACAAAGCGGCCACGCCCCGGCTGGGGCTGTGAATTCTGGCCCCAGGCCCAGATCACCTCGCCCCGGCTGAGGGTATAGCGCGGCTGCGCCTTGACCTCGAACCCCTCGAAGACGTTGTAATCAAGGATGGAATGGTGATTTGAGGCGCTGATCGTCTTGGTGATCTTGGGGTCCCAGACAACGAGGTCGGCATCCGCGCCTTCGACAATCGCGCCCTTTTTCGGGTAGATGTTGAGGATCTTGGCCACGTTGGACGAGGTGACGGCAACAAATTCGTTGAGCGTGAGGCGGCCTGTCTCTACGCCATGCGTCCAGAGCACGGCAAGCCGTTCCTCGAGCCCGTTGGAGCCATTGGGGATGATGCGGAAATCATTACGTCCGGCGCGTTTCTGCGCGGTGGAAAAGGCGGCGTGATCGGTGGCGACCACCTGCAACGACCCGGCCTGAAGCCCGGCCCAAAGGCTGTCCTGATGATCCTTGGAGCGGAACGGGGGCGACATGACGCGGCGCGCGGCATGGTCCCAGTCCTTGTTGAAATACTCGCTCTCGTCGAGGGTGAGGAACTGGATCAGCGGCTCGCCATAGACGCGCATGCCCTTTTGCCGCGCGCGCCGGATCGCCTCGTGCGCCTGCTCACAGCTGACATGCACGGTATAGAGCGGCACGCCCGCCGCGTCGGCAATACAAATCGCGCGGTTGGCGGCCTCGCCTTCAAACTCCGGGGGGCGGGAATAGGCGTGCCCCTCTGGCCCGGTGATCCCCTGGTCAAAGTATTTCTGCTGCATCTCGGCCACCAGATCACCGTTCTCGGCATGGACCATCGGCAGCGCGCCCAGTTCGGCGCAGCGTTTGAAAGAGGCGAACATCTCGTCGTCCTCGATCATCAAGGCACCTTTGTAGGCCATGAAATGCTTGAAGGAATTGACGCCCATATCGACGGCGTCCTTCATTTCGTTGAACACGGTCTCATTCCAGCCGGTGATGGCCATGTGATAGCCGATGTCGCTGCAAATCTGGGGGGCGGATTTGCGGTGCCACTCGTTGATGGCGTTCTTGATGCTGCCATCGGCACCGGGCAGGCAGAAATCCACGATCATCGTGGTGCCGCCGCAGGCCGCCGCCCATGTGCCCGTCTCGAAGGTTTCGGCGGCGGTGGTGCCCATGAAGGGCATCTCAAGGTGGGTGTGCGGGTCGATGCCGCCGGGGATGACATAGGCGTCCGTGGCGTCAATCGTGGTGTCGCCCTTGAGGTCCGCACCGATCTGTTTGATGGTCTCACCCTCGATCAGCACATCGGCCTTCCATGTGCGGTCGGCGGTGACGACGGTGCCGTTCTTGATGACTTTGGTGGTCATTGGGGATCTCCCTGTCTTTTTGGCGGGTGGTCTTTCATCTGGCCGGAAATACCTCGGGGGTTTGGGGGCTGGCCCCCAATCACTCCACCACCTCCGCCGTTTCCAGCACGGCGTGCAAGAGCACATCGGTGCCGGCGCGCGCCCAGTCGGGGGTGATTTCCTCGGCTTCGTTATGGCTGAGACCGTCCTTGCAGGGGCACATGACCATGGTGGTGGGATAGACCTTGTTGATCCAGCAGGCATCGTGACCCGCGCCTGAAACGATGTCCATATGGCTATACCCCAGCCGGTGGGCGGCGTCGCGCACGCGGGCGACGAGGGCCTCGTCAAAGGCGGGGGGATCAAAGGCGCCGACCACTTCGGCGCTGAATTTCACGCCCACATCGGCGCAGAGGCCGGGGGCGGAGGCCATGAGGTCTTCGACCATCGCCTCGAGTGTCTCGAGGATATGAGAGCGGAAATCGACGGTGAAGATCACCTTTTCGGGGATGACGTTGCGGCTGTTGGGGTAGACGTCGATATGACCGATCGCGCCCACGGCATTGGGCTGATACTGCAGGGCAATGTCATGCACCAGTTCCGTGACCCGCGCCAACCCGCGCCCGGCGTTGCGGCGCATATACATGGGGGTCGAGCCGGTGTGCTGGCCCTTGCCCGTAACGGTGCATTCGATCCAGCGCAAACCTTGGCCGTGGGTCACAACGCCGATTTGCTTGCCTTCGGCCTCTAGGATCGGGCCTTGCTCGATGTGTAGTTCAAAGAAGGCGTGCATCTTGCGGGCGCCGACCTTTTCGGGGCCTTTCCAGCCAATCCGCTCCAATTCATCGCCAAGGCGTTTGCCCTTGGCATCGACCCGGTCATAGGCCCAATCGCGGTCCAGCACGCCCGCGAAGACGCCCGAGGCAAGCATGGCGGGGGCAAAGCGGGTGCCTTCTTCATTCGTCCAGTTGGTGACGACGATGGGATGGCGCGTCTTGATGTCCAGATCGTTGAGGGTGCGGATGATTTCGAGCCCCGCCAGCACGCCCAGCACTCCGTCGTATTTGCCGCCCGTGGGTTGTGTGTCGAGATGGCTGCCGACATAGACCGGCAGCGCCTCGGGGTCGGTGCCTTCGCGGCGGGCGAACATATTGCCCATTTCATCCACGCCCATGCTGAGCCCCGCCGCCTCGCACCAGGATTGAAAGAGGGCGCGCCCTTCGGCGTCTTCATCGGTCAAGGTCTGGCGGTTGTTGCCGCCTGCGATGCCGGGGCCGATCTTGGCCATCTCCATCAGGCTATCCCAGAGCCGGGTGCTGTTGATCTTGAGGTTTTCGCCGGGTGCCGCCATGGGATTGCTCGCTTTTTTACCATTTGGTAAACTTACGATTGCTTGGGGCATGGGCGCTGTCAAGATTCGTCTTGGGGCTGAGCCGTGATCTGGCTAAGCTGGGAGGCGGGGTGATGAAAAATGCGCCCCGCAAAGAAAGGAAGAGGATGCCGCAAGCCCCCGCCGCGCAGGCCGGTCGCAAGCCAAGCCGGATTCAATTGCGCAACCGCAAGCGGATTCTCGAGGCGGCGCTCGAGGTGTTCTCGACCCATGGCTATCGTGGCGCGACACTGGATCAGATCGCGGCGGAGGCGGGGCTGAGCAAGCCGAACATTCTTTATTATTTCGAGGGCAAGGAAGAGATCCACGTCACCTTGCTCAATCAGCTCCTGGATGCCTGGCTTGCCCCCCTGCATGCGATTGATCCCGCAGGAGATCCGCTTGACGAAATCCTGACCTATGTGCGCCGCAAGCTGGCAATGTCGCGCGACCTGCCGCGCGAGAGCCGGTTGTTTGCCAATGAAATATTGCAGGGTGCGCCCCGTATGGGGCCGCATCTGGAGAGTGTTTTGAAGCCGCTGGTGGATCAGACGTCGATGATTATCCAGGGCTGGATCGCGGCGGGCAGGTTGTCGCCGGTCGATCCGCGGCATCTGCTCTTTTCGATCTGGGCCACGACCCAGCATTACGCCGATTTCGAGGCGCAGGTGGGAGTTCTTATGGGTGACGTTGACGTGCATGCCGGGGCCTCGGCGCATTTGGAGGCGATGTTTGGGCGACTTCTGAGGCCCAACGCGGCGATGGGATAGGTGCGGCACGGTGAAGGTGCGGCAATAAAATCGGAGTTTGTCTCTGGAAAAAAATGCGGAGATTTGACACAAGTCAACGGATACCGACGACGTGGGATCCTGAGCCCGCGCAAAACAAGGCAATGCGAGCACTATGCAGATTGAACGAACTTCTCTTCCCGGCGTGGTGATCGTGACACCCGCACGCCACGGCGATACGCGTGGTTTTTTCAGCGAGAGCTGGAATCGTCAGCGACTGGCTGGGGCGGGCATCACGATAGATTTCGTGCAGGATAATCATTCGCTCTCGGAACAGGTAGGCACGGTGCGGGGGCTGCATTTTCAATCGCCGCCGCATGCGCAGGCCAAGCTGGTTCGGTGCGGGCGCGGTGCGCTCTATGACGTGGCGGTTGATATCCGGCGCGGCAGCCCGACCTATGGGCACTGGGTAGGGGTTGATCTGAGTTTCGAGAATGGGCGTCAACTTCTTGTTCCGGAAGGGTTTTTACATGGTTTTGTGACCCGAGAGCCGATGACGGAAATCATCTATAAATGTTCGGATTACTATGCGCCGGAGTGTGATGGCGCGGTGCGTTTCGATGATCCCGAGATTGGGATCGCCTGGGGGGTTGAGGGTGAGTCTGTGGTGCTGAGTGACAAGGATGCCAAGGCGCCGCTGTTGCGCGATTTCGTCAGCCCCTTTGAGTTTGTGGGGGCGACATGAGGCTCTTGGTGACGGGTGGGGCCGGGTTTATTGGGTCGGCCGTGGTGCGTCATGCCGTGGCGCGCGGATATGAGGTGGTCAATCTGGATGCGCTGACCTATGCCGCCTGTCTGGATAATGTGGCCAGTGTGGCACAGAGCCCACGATATAGTTTCGTTCATGCCGATATCCGGGATCGTGCGGCGCTTGATCGGGTGTTCGCGGACCATGCGCCCGAGGCGGTGCTGCATCTGGCCGCAGAGAGCCATGTGGACCGCTCGATTGATGGCCCCGGCACCTTTGTCGAGACCAATATCACTGGCACCTACAATCTGTTGGAGGCGGCGCGTGGGTATTGGCAAGCCCTTGGAAAGCCTGAAAGTTTCCGGTTTCAGCATATCTCGACCGATGAGGTTTACGGCTCACTGCCCGCCGACCCGTCGGTCAAATTCACCGAAAATACGCCCTATGATCCGCGTAGCCCCTATTCGGCCTCAAAGGCGGCGTCGGACCATCTGGTTCGAGCCTGGCACGAGACCTATGGCCTGCCGGTGCTGATCACCAATTGTTCCAACAATTACGGGCCTTTCCACTTTCCCGAGAAGCTCATTCCGGTGATTATTCTCAAGGCATTGGCGGGAAAGCCGCTGCCGATTTATGGCGATGGATCGAACGTGCGTGACTGGCTCTATGTCGAGGATCACGCTGAGGCGCTGTTGAAGGTTCTGGAGCAGGGTGTGCCGGGGCGATCCTATAATATCGGTGGCGAAAATGAGCGCAGCAATCTGGACTTGGTGCGTACCTTATGTACAATTTTGGACGAGTTATGTACGCGCAGCGATGGCGCGTCCTATGCCGAGCAAATCACCTTTGTGACGGATCGTCCGGGCCATGATGCGCGCTACGCGATCGACCCGTCCCGCATCCGGGACGAGTTGGGATGGCGTCCCTCTGTCACGGTCGAAGAGGGGCTGCGGCGCACTGTGGCGTGGTATCTCGAGAACGAAAGCTGGTGGCGGGCGCTTGAGGCGCGTGAAGGGGTCGGAAAGCGGCTTGGGACGGGCTAAGAAAGGTCGTCCATTTTGCAGGACGATAGGAACATGGGGTTCGGTATGAAGATACTGGTTTTTGGCAAAACCGGTCAGGTGGCGACTGAGGTACAACGACTGGCGGAGGTCGTGGCCTTGGGGCGGGATGAAGCGGATTTGACGCAACCGGACAGGTGCGCCGCCGCGATTCGGGACCATACCCCCGATCTGGTGATCAACGCTGCCGCCTATACCGCCGTCGACCGTGCCGAAGAGGAAGAGACACTGGCGACGGTGATCAATGGCGCGGCACCCGGCGCTATGGCGCGGGCCTGTACCGATTTGGGTATTCCGTTTTGTCATGTTTCGACGGATTACGTTTTTGATGGCAGCGGCACGGCGCCGCGCCAACCGTCGGACCCGGTCGCGCCGTGCAATGCCTATGGTCGATCCAAACTGGCGGGTGAAGAGGCGGTGCGCGCTGCGGCAGGGCAGAGCGCGATCCTGCGCACATCCTGGGTGTTTTCGGCGCATGGCAACAATTTTGTGAGAACCATGCTGCGCCTGTCGGAAACGCGCGACGCGCTCAACGTGGTCGAGGATCAGATTGGTGGGCCGACGCCGGCTGCGGATATCGCGGCGGCGCTCTTGACCATGGGGCGGGCGATGGTCGCGGGCCATGCCGGGGGTCTTTATCATTTCAGCGGCGCACCCGATGCAAGCTGGGCGGAGTTCGCACGGGAGATTTTCGCCCGCGCCGGACGCGCGACGACGGTCACGGGTATCCCGACCAGCGCCTATCCCACACCCGCCGCCCGACCGCTCAACTCACGCCTTGATTGCGGAACCCTGACGGCGGAGTTTGGCATCGCGCGGCCCGATTGGCGGGACGGTGTGTCCCGCGTCCTTGAGCACCTGGAGCAAAAATGACCACAACACGCAAGGGCATCGTTTTGGCGGGAGGGTCGGGCACGCGGCTCTATCCGATCACCATGGGGCTGAGCAAACAGCTCTTGCCGGTCTATGACAAGCCGATGATCTACTATCCGCTGACGGTGCTGATGCTGGCGGGCATCCGCGAGATTGCTCTCATCACCACGCCACAGGATCAGGCACAATTTCAGCGGCTCTTGGGCGATGGCAGCCAATGGGGGCTGTCGTTCAGCTATATCGTGCAGCCCTCGCCGGATGGGCTGGCGCAGGCCTATCTGCTGGCGGAAGAGTTTCTGGACGGGCAGGCGTCGGCGCTGGTTCTGGGGGATAATATTTTCTACGGCCACGGGTTGTCCGAGCAATTGGAAAGCGCGGCGCGGCAGGAAAAGGGCGGCACCGTCTTTGGTTACCGCGTGGCGGACCCGGAGCGCTATGGCGTGGTCGAGTTCGACAAAGCGGGCCGGGCCGTGTCGATCGTGGAAAAGCCCAAGGTGCCGAAATCCGACTTTGCGGTGACGGGGCTCTATTTTCTGGATGGCGAGGCGTCGACACGTGCCCGCAGTGTGCAGCCCTCGGCGCGAGGCGAGTTGGAGATCACATCGCTGTTGGAGATGTACCTTGCCGATGGGCTGCTGTCGGTCGAGATGATGGGGCGCGGCTATGCCTGGCTGGATACCGGGACGCATGCCAGCCTGCTTGATGCCGGGAACTTTGTGCGCACTCTGGAGCGGCGGCAGGGGCAGCAGGTGGGCTGCCCCGAAGAGATCGCCTATGACAAAGGTTGGATTGATGCGGCGGCGCTGGAGGAGCGGATCAGCCTGTTCACGAAAACCGACTATGGACTCTATCTGAAACGCCTGTTGCACAGCCCGCGAACTGCCGACTGAGGGATGGGGGATCGTCGAGGGCCGCATGTCGTCATCCTCTTGGCCGTCTACAACGGCGGCGATTACCTGTCCGAACAATTGCAGAGCATCGCCGCGCAGGATCATCCCGATTGGCAGGTGCTGGCCAGTGATGACGGCTCTGACGATGGCAGTCAGGAGATCTTGGGCAAGTTTGCCGAGCGGAGCCCGGCGCAGTGCGTGACGGGGCCAAAGCGGGGGGCTGCGGCAAATTTCCTGTCACTCTTGCGCCATGCCCCCGACCGGACACCGGAGGGGCATTGGCTGGCGTTCAGCGATCAGGACGATGTCTGGTTGCCGGACAAGCTGTCGCGCGGGATTGCCGCGCTGGAGGCGTTGGAGGATGCGTGCCCGGCGCTCTATTGCAGCCGAACCTGGATCACGGATACGGATTTGCACACCCGGCGTCTGTCGGCGGCGCGGCCGCGGCCGCCGTCCTTTCGCAATGCGTTGGTGCAGAATGTCGCCTCGGGCAATACGATCCTGCTCAATGCCGCAGCGGCGCGGCTGGTCGAGGCGGCGGTGCAGAAGGTCGAGCGTGTCGTGGTGCATGACTGGTGGGTCTATCAGTTGATCACCGGGGCCGGGGGGCGCGTTGTCCATGACGATGCGCCGACGCTTTTGTATCGGCAGCATGATGTGAACCAAATCGGGTCGAACGACACGCGCCTGGCGCGCGTGCGGCGTATCCGGCAATTGTTGCAGGGGCATTTCCGGGACTGGAATGAGGTGAATATCGCGGCGTTGGCGCGGCTTGACGGGTATCTCACGCCGGAAAACCGAGAGGTTCTGGCCGAGTTCGCGGCCATGCGGCGTGGCCCGCTGCCGGCGCGACTGGCGCGGCTGTGGCGTCTCGGGCTCTATCGTCAGAGTCGGATCAGCACCTTTGCACTCTGGCTGTCGCTGGTGCTGAACCGACTCTGAGCGATGCAGAAAGGGCTTGCGCGTCCGGGGTGGTCTGCGACACTCTGCCGGTCCCGAGACCCCGGCAGGAGCCAGACATGACCGACGATCCCGACCGCCACGCGATGAAGATGGCCAAGAAAAAGGCCGCGCGCGACAAGATCATGGCCACCAAGACCGATGAGAAAGGGCTGATCATCGTTCATACCGGCAAGGGTAAGGGCAAATCCTCGGCGGCGTTCGGCATGATCTTTCGCTGCATCGCGCATGGCATGCCCTGCGCCGTGGTGCAGTTCATCAAGGGCGGCATGAGCACCGGCGAGCGTGATCTGATCCTATCGAAGTTCTCGGACGCCTGTGCCTTTCACACCATGGGCGAGGGGTTTACCTGGGAGACGCAGGATCGCACTCGTGACACGGAAATGGCGCAGGCGGCCTGGGCCAAGGCCAAGGAGTTGATCCGCGACGAGACCAACAAGATGGTCCTGCTGGATGAAATTAACATCGCGCTGCGGTATGATTATCTGGATATCAACGAGGTGGTGCAGTTTCTCGCTGAGGAAAAGCCGCATATGACCCATGTCGTGCTGACCGGGCGCAATGCCAAGGACGAGTTGATCGAGATCGCCGATCTGGTCACGGAAATGGAGCTGATCAAGCATCCGTTCCGCTCTGGCATCAAGGCGCAGATCGGGGTGGAGTTCTGAGCCATGGCGCGGACAAGAGTGTTGACCGAATTCGGCATGGGCACATCGCTGCGACGACAGGATTACACCGAAGCGGCGGCGCGGGCGGTGCGTGATGCGCTGTGGCACAATTCGATCAATCTGGCCGAGTTGTTCGGGTTCGACAAAGGCGACATGCTGATTGATCTCGATATTGCCGTGCAAGCGCCGGATGAGGTGGATGCCGAGGTGCTGCGCGCGATTTTCCCCTATGGGCAGGTGCGCGTGCAGGTGGCGCCGGGCGGATTGGACATTCCGCGCGCCGTGGGCAAGCCCACGGTGATCGCCAATGCCTGTATTTCGGTGTCGTTCGACATGGAGGCCAAGGCATGAGTGCGGAGCGGTTCATCATCGAGATGGGGATGGGCAATGACCTGCACGGGATGGATTACCAAAAGGCTGCCGTGCGGGCGATCGAGGATGCAATCCGCCATTCCACGATCCCGATGTTTCTGAATACCTCGCTCGATCACCGGGATATGGAGGTCAAGGTGACGGTGGGCGTGCAAGAGCCTGAGCGCGTTGATCCCGAGGCGTTGAAGGCCGGGTTGCCGCGTGGGCGGGCGACGGTGCAGGTGGTGTTTGGCGGGCAAAACGTGACCGATCCGGGGAGTGGCGAGACGCTGGTCATCGCCACGGCGGCGGTCGAGGCATTCTTTCCGTCGCAGGTCGGGAAATGGGTGCTGAGCGAGAGGTGAAGGGCGATCTGCCCCGAGAGGTCGTTCATTGCCATCCAAGGCGGCGCGTAGCGCGCCTTTGTTCCGCGCGCGTGGCAGGCTTGACGTAATCTTTTTGTCAAACCCACCCCCTCCGACCTCAATCCCCCAAGACCAAAGCACAGGCTTGCCGTGTGTCTGTCGTGGTCATATGATCTGACCAATTCAGCAAGGGCGCGCGCATGCCATTTCAGAAAGTCACACCCGAAAAGCTTTCGACTGCCGTCACGCGGCAAATTGAAAAACTCATTCTCCAAGGCATCCTGCGTCCCGGCGAGCGCTTGCCTGCCGAGCGCGATCTGGCCGAGAAACTGGGGGTCTCGCGCCCGTCGCTGCGTGAGGCGGTGGCGGAGTTGCAGGACAAGGGCCTCTTGAGCGCGCGCGCGGGCGCTGGGATTTACGTGGCTGACGTTTTGGGCAGCGCGTTCTCGGACGCGCTGATCAGGCTCTTTGCCGACCATGAGGAGGCGGTGTTCGATTACATCGGATTTCGCCGTGATCTGGAGGGGCTGGCGGCCTGTCGTGCGGCGCGCCTCGCCTCTGACACAGATTTGCAGGTGATCCAGACGGTGATGGACAAGATGGAGGCGGCGCATAAGAAAACCAATCCGGCGGATGAAGCGCGGCTTGATGCCGAGTTTCACATGGCGATCATCGAAGCGAGCCATAATGTCATCATGCTGCACATGATGCGCTCGATGTTCCAACTGCTGCGCGAGGGTGTGTTTTACAACCGTCAGGTGATGTTCAAGCAGCGCACGACGCGCGGTGCGCTCTTGGATCAGCACCGCGCCATCAACGCCGCCATTCAGGCGCGTAATCCCGAGGCGGCACGGACGGCGGTGAACGATCACCTCAACTATGTTGAAAAGGCGCTGGCCGATCAGCACAAGGCAGACCGCAACGAAGTCATTGCGCGCCAGAGATTTGAGCACGAGCAATCGCGTTAGAATGTCGCCTTGAGTGGGCGGTGCCAAGCGCGGGTCAGATCCGGTTCCGGACCCATGTTTTAGACTATTTTGGGACCTTTGCTGCCAGAATTTGCGCAAGGGAATAGAGCCGTTTTTCAAGCAGAACCGGCGCTTCGCAGGCATAGGTAAGTGAGCGACGGCGGTCGTCGAACACGCGTGCGCGCCAGTCGAGATCCTCTTCCAACTGGTCGATGCGGTCGAAATCGGGGGTCTCGGCCTTAGTGAGCGCCGCGATTTCGCTGCGCAGCGCGTCGATTTCCTGGGCCATGCGCGCCTGATTGCGGGCGTAGCGGGTGATGCCGCCCATGACCTCGACCCGGCGCTGGTTGAGGCGGTCAAACACGTCAGAAAAGATTGCGGTGTAGTCCTCCTTGGTCAGATCAGCTGTGGCATCCACCGCTGATTCGGCCTCTTCCAAGCTGAGTCGGCGCAGGGCCAGCAATTCTGCCAGTCGGGCGGCCTCGGGGGAGAGGGCGCCGGTCTCGGCCTGATTCTCAGGCGGATGGGGCCACATGACCGCCGCAGAAAGTGTATCCACACGGCGCTGAATGCAGGGCCAGTCGGGCTCATTCAATCCTGCGGCGTAAATTGGAGATATTCCAGTAAAAACAATGGATAAGGCGGTGAAAACTGCTCTCATTTCATCCTCTACGACTAAGGTCTTACTGAGTTATGGCGCGATCTTGGCACATATTGTCACAGGATGAAACAGGCCGGTTTGAAACGTATTTTTACGCCAAATCACCTAAAGGTTGTATCCTCTGGGATGCAAGGGAGGACAGACTGAATGAGAACGCGTGCGGCGGTGGCTGTTGAGGCTGGCAAGCCGATGGAGATCATGGAGGTGAACCTCGAGGGGCCGAAGGCTGGCGAGGTTCTGGTGGAGATCAAGGCGACGGGGCTGTGTCACACGGATGATTTCACCCTGTCCGGGGCCGATCCCGAGGGGGCGTTTCCGGCGATTCTGGGCCATGAGGGCGCGGGCGTCGTGCTCGAGGTGGGCCCCGGTGTCACCAGCCTGCAACCGGGCGATCACGTTATTCCGCTCTACACGCCCGAGTGCCGCGAGTGCGACTATTGCCTCAACCCGAAAACCAACCTCTGCCAGAAAATCCGCTCGACCCAAGGCCAGGGTCTCATGCCCGATGGCACCAGCCGGTTTTCGATGCTGAACGGCACGCCGATCCTGCATTACATGGGCTGCTCGACCTTTGCCAATCATACGGTCCTGCCCGAAATTGCACTGGCCAAGGTGCGCAAGGACGCGCCGTTTGACAAGATTTGCTACATCGGCTGCGGTGTCACCACCGGCGTCGGCGCGGTCATCAACACCGCCAAGGTGGAGATTGGCAGCCGGGCGATTGTGTTCGGTCTGGGCGGCATCGGCCTCAACGTGTTGCAGGGGCTGCGGCTGGCGGGGGCGGATCAAATCGTCGGCGTCGACATCAATCCGGGCCGGATCGAGATGGCGACGCGGTTCGGCATGACCGATTTCGTCAACCCCAAGGAGGTCAAGGGCGATCTGGTGGCACATCTGGTCGAGCTGACCGGCGGCGGGGCCGATTACACGTTTGACGCCACCGGTAATGTCGGCGTGATGCGCACGGCGCTGGAGGCGGCGCACAAGGGCTGGGGCGAGAGCATCATCATCGGCGTGGCGCCGGCGGGGGCCGAGATCAGCACGCGGCCGTTCCAATTGGTGACGGGGCGGTCGTGGCGCGGGACGGCATTCGGCGGCGCGCGCGGGCGCACGGATGTGCCCAAGATTGTCGATTGGTACATGCAGGGCAAGATCGAGATCGACCCGATGATCACCCACACCATGCCGCTCGACGATATCAACAAAGGGTTTGAATTGATGCACGCGGGCGAGAGTATTCGAAGCGTGGTGGTGTATTGAGCGCGGCTCTGTAACGGGGCCGTGCCGGACGGAATGCGCTCCGGTTCCATCGCAGAGGAGGGCGGTGCGGGGCGACACGGCGGGCAGAGGAGCCCGGCAAGCGAAACGAAGAACAGTTTTATCCAGGGAGGACAAAATGAAGAAATCACTCTTGATGTCGGCGGCGTTCTTTGTCGGCGCATCCGGCATGGCCGCGGCCAACAGCGATCTACAGGCGCTGATAGATGACCCAACGCAATGGGCGATTCAAACGGGCGATTATGCGAATACCCGCTATTCCGAGTTGGACCAGATCAACAAGGACAATGTCGGCAAATTGCAGGTCGCGTGGACATTCTCGACCGGCGTTTTGCGCGGGCATGAGGGCTCGCCACTGGTGATCGGGGACATCATGTATGTCCACACGCCCTTTCCGAACATCGTTTATGCGCTCGATCTGAGCGACAACGGCAAGATCATTTGGAAATATGAGCCCAAGCAAGATCCCAACGTGATCCCGGTGATGTGCTGTGACACGGTCAACCGGGGCGTGGCCTATGCGGATGGCAAGATTTTCCTGCATCAGGCCGATACCACGATTGTCGCGCTGGATGCCAAGTCCGGCGAGGTCGTTTGGACTGCTGTGAATGGCGATCCGGCGATTGGTGAGACCAACACCGCGACGGTGCTGCCGGTCAAAGACAAGATCATCGTCGGCATTTCGGGCGGTGAGTTCGGCGTGCGTGGCCATACGACGGCCTATGACATCAAGACTGGCGAAATGGTCTGGCGGGCCTATTCGATGGGACCGGACAGCGACACGCTGATGGACCCGGAGAACACGACCCATCTGGGCAAGCCGGTAGGACCGGATTCGGGCACGAATACCTGGGAAGGCGATCAGTGGAAGATCGGTGGCGGCTCGACCTGGGGCTGGTATTCCTATGATGCAGAGCTGGACCTGTTCTATTATGGCACCGGCAACCCCTCGACCTGGAACCCGGCGCAGCGGCCCGGCGACAACCGCTGGTCGATGACCATCATGGCGCGGGACCCCGATGACGGGATGGCCAAGTGGCTCTATCAGATGACCCCGCATGACGAGTGGGACTATGACGGCGTCAACGAGATGATCCTGACGGATCAAGAGGTTGACGGGCAGATGCGCAAGCTCTTGACCCACCCGGATCGCAACGGTCTGGCCTATACGCTCGACCGGGAAACTGGCGAGTTGCTGGTGGCCGAGAAATACGACCCGGTTGTGAACTGGACCACGGGTGTGGATATGGACCCCGCCTCCGAGACCTATGGCCGTCCGGCTGTGGTGGCGGAATATTCGACCGAGCAGAATGGCGAGGATGTCAACTCGACCGGCATCTGTCCGGCGGCCTTGGGCACCAAGGACCAGCAGCCGTCGGCGTATAGCCCCAAGACGGGCCTGTTCTATATCCCCACCAACCACGTCTGCATGGATTACGAGCCGTTCCGCGTGAGCTATACCGCCGGTCAGCCCTATGTGGGTGCGACGCTGGCGATGTATCCCGCGCCCGGCAGCCATGGCGGCATGGGCAATTTCATCGCCTGGGACAATATCGAGGGTAAGATCAAGTGGTCGATCCCCGAGCAGTTCTCGGTCTGGTCGGGCGCTCTGGCGACCGCTGGCGATGTGGTGTTCTACGGCACGCTTGAGGGGTATCTGAAGGCGATTGATGCCTCGACGGGGGACGAGCTTTACAGCTTCAAGACGCCCTCGGGGATCATCGGCAACGTGATGACCTATGAGCATGGTGGCAAGCAGTATGTCGGCATCCTGTCGGGGATTGGCGGCTGGGCCGGGATTGGTCTTGCGGCGGGTCTCACCGATCCGAATGCCGGTCTGGGCGCTGTGGGCGGCTATGCAGCCCTGAGCGACTATACCGCGCTGGGTGGTCAGCTGACCGTCTTCAAACTGCCGGATTGATCGCTCTGATCTGATCCCATCACAGGCGGCGCGGCACCCTGAAGTGTCGCGCCGCCGCACCTGAATACCAAAAGGAGTTCCGAATGTTGACGATCCGACGCCTCTTGCCCGCTGGTCTGACCGCATGTCTCGCGCTCATCGCGCTACCGGTCCTCGGCGAAGAGGCCCCGTCGCCCGATGATCCCAAGTTCGCTGCCGCCTCTGAGGAGGGTGGCCGCTATTTCACCGCCGATGATATTCCCACATTCAACGTGGCCGAAGATGGCACGGTGGATTGGCGGACATTCTCCGGGTTCCGGCGCTATCATGCGGAATGTCATGTCTGTCATGGGCCGGATGGTGAGGGATCGACCTATGCGCCGGCGCTCAAGAAGTCGGCTGTGACGATGGATTACTATGATTTCTATGGCGTCGTTGCCGAAGGGCGCCAAAAGGTGAATGCCTCTGAAAATTCGGTGATGCCATCCTTTGGCACCAACCCGAATGTGATGTGCTATCTGGATGACATCTATGTCTATCTCAAGGCGCGCGGTCTGGGCGTGATCGAGCGGGGACGTCCGGCCAAGAAGGAGGCGAAATCCGATGCGATTCAAGCCGATGAAGATGCCTGCATGGGCTAAGGCGCTTGGCCTCGCTGTCGCGCTCTTGCCCGGAGTGGCTGGGGCGCAGATGGCGGAGCTGGTCTCGCAGACGGCGTTTCGGGTCTGTGCCGATCCGGCGAATGACCCGATGTCGACCGAGGCCGGGACCGGGTTTGAGAACAAGATCGCCGAGTTGCTGGCCGCAGAGTTGGACAAGCCGGTGGACTACAGCTGGTTTCCGATGGCGACCGGATTTGTTCGGCGGACATTAGGCGAAAAGCGCTGTGACGTGATCATCGGGTTCGCGCAGGGGCATGAATTGGTGCAGAATACCAATCATTACATGGTCTCGGCCTATACGATCATCCTGCCGCGCGAGAGTGAGTTGGCTGATGTCGTGACGCTGGCCGATCCGCGCCTGAAGGGCAAGGTGGTGGGGATCATAGCGGGCAGCCCGCCGGGCACGCACATGGCGCGAAACGGGCTGATGGCCAAGGCGCGGGCCTATCCGCTCTTTGTGGATCGGCGGGTGCAGTCGCCTGCGAGTGACATGCTGCGCGATCTGGAGGCCGGAGAGATTGACGCCGCCGTGCTCTGGGGGCCGATCGGTGGGCCGCTGGTCAAGCGCGAGCATCCCGGATTGAAAGTCGTGCCGCTGATGCAGGAGGCGGGCGCGCCCAAGATGTTCTACCGGATCACCATGGGTGTGCGTCTGGGCGAGGATCAGTGGAAGCGGCAATTGAATTCGCTGATCCGGCGCAATCAGGCGGGGATTGACGCGATTTTGGTCGAGGCTGGTGTGCCGCTGCTCAATGACATGGGTACAGAGGCCAAGGTGCTCTCGCAATGATCCGGGCTGGTCTGGCCGCGCTGATGCTGCTGGCCGGACCGGTGGCGGCGCAGGGGGTGGCAGAGCCGGAGGGCTATCGTGGAGAGCCCTACCGCGCGCCGGTGCCCGAGACATTGGCGGGCGCGGTTGTGGTCGATGCCATGGCTGCGCATGTGCTCTGGCAGGGGGGCGAGGTGGCTTTTGTCGATGTGCTGCCGCGCGCACCCAAACCTGCGAACCTGCCTGCGGGCACGATCTGGCGCGACAAGCCGCGGCTGTCCATTCCGGGCGCTGTGTGGTTGCCCAACACCGGATATGAGCGGATTGCGCCGGAAACTGAGGCTTATTTGAGGGACGGGTTGGCGGAGGTGACGGGCGGCGATCCGGGCCATCCGGTGCTGTTGTTCTGTCTGGAGGACTGCTGGATGTCGTGGAATGCGGCCAAGCGGGCACTGGAGATGGGTTATACAGAGGTTTATTGGTTTCCCGAGGGCACCGATGGCTGGGGTGTCGAAGGCTATCCGCTGGAGCGAGTCGAGGCGCGAGCGGGGGAGCCGGGGACGTAGGGGGTCTTCTGGTCGAGAGGGGGGCGAGAGCGGGTTGCGTCTGACCGGGTTCACATCGCCCCGGCTCCCGAGACGGGGCCTCCACGCTGCCTCGGCGAGGTCCCGGGTCAAGCCCGGGACGTGTGTGGGTTCGATGGGGCGCAACACGCCCTAACCCCAAAGCACAAGCCGCGCTGTGCCCGCCCGGTGGGGCGCTGCGCGGGGCGTTCCGCGCGGGGCACAGTCAAGACCTGCCCCCCTCAATACGCCGCAAGGCTGGTGCGGGCGCTGGTCCTTGTGCCGTCGGTGTCGCGCAGGCTGACCTCTGCTGTCGTGGTGCCCATCGGGATCGAGACGCGCAGACGGGGGTTTTCCGACAGGGAAATGCTGCCGGTCATGGTGAGGTAGGGCGCATTGTCGAGCGTGATTGCCACTTCCTCGACCACGCGCAGCGGTGTGTAGAGCAGGGTGATCTGATCCATCGCCAGACCCGAATGGCTGGGATGGCTGATGTCGACATCGAGGGCGTGAACCTTGCCTGCGAGGGTCGCAAGGCGGGTGTTCACGCTCTTGCTGGGGGCTGTGATGTCAGGCAGGAACGCCAATTCCATCTCGCCCAGACTGGCCAGAGCCGCGATGGGATCGGTGCCCGGCGGGGCGGCACAGGCCCCCTGGCCGGAGGTTTTGAGGAATGCCTCGGCCATGTGCCGCTCGCCGGTGTCGGTGAGGGCCACGAGATGCAGAGGGGTTTGACCGTTGAGGCGGGTGGTGAGGCTGAACGCGAATTCGGCCTGTGGCGCGGCAAGATGGAATTCAGCGGCAACCGGGGCGGGGTTTTCGTCGATCACCAGCGTCACGGTGGTGATCTTTTGACCCGCCGGGGCGATGACATGTCCGCCCAACACGGTGCGCGCGTCGTCGGTGGCGCGGTAGGGGGCGTCAAAGGTGACATGCGCGCTCTGGCTGATGAGGGGCGCGTCGCCATAAAGCGCGGATTGAATCTCGGGCCAGGCTGATTGCGCCAGTGCCGGACCGCAGAGCATCAAGGCCGTGAGGGCCGGGGCCAGATGTTTCATGTCATCCCTCCGCAAAAATATGGGTCTTGAAGATATAGCGCATGCCGCGCAGCCATGAGTCATCGGTGTTGGAGCGGATATCGACCGCTCGGGCGCGCACCACCTCGCCGCTGGGCACGGCGCGCAGCACGAGGTTCATTGACAGGATCAGGTTCGAGACCTTTTGCACCTCTCCGACCAGCACGTAATCGGCATCGAGCCGCGCCGCGAGGCGGGTTTCGCAGCCGTAGCAATCTGCGGGGTTGGAAATGCGGTCGAGATCCTTCGCGATGGGGCCGAGGTCGAGAAGGGCAAAGCCACTCTCGACAAAGCGGGACTGGACATAGTCCTGCACCAGCGCCAGCCGGGCGGTTTCATCGGCCCGCACCGGATTGTAGGCACCTTCGGTCGAGGTGTCGATGAAGGTGATCCCGAGAAAGGCGATGTCCGCGCCAGCCCGCAACGGAACAAGCCCCTGCGCCGTGGCGGCGGAAGCCGACAGGAACCCGGCCAGAAGCCAGAGGAAAAGCGCCCGTATCATGCGCGGATGTTATGCCGGGTCGGGGTGGCGCGCTATGCGACTTTGGATGGAGAGCGTGGGGGTCTCAGACACCCACGTCGATCATCGCCTTTGCCAGTATCGGCACGGTCTTTGCGTTGAGCCCGGCGATGTTGATGCGGCTGTCGCCGATCATGTAGATCGCATGCTCTGCGCGCAGGCGTTCGACCTGTTCGGGGGTGGCACCCAAGCGCGAGAACATGCCGCGATGCTGGGCGATAAAGCCGAAGCGGTCGGAGCCGGAAATCCGCTGCAATTCTGCGGCCAGAGACTCGCGCAGTTTGAGCATGCCAAGGCGCACCTCCTCAAGCTCTGACTGCCAGTCGGCGCGCAGGTCGGGATCGGACAGCACCATGGTCACCAGTCGCGCACCGTGATCGGGCGGGAAGGAGTAGTTTTGCCGGTTGAGATAGGCAAGATTGCCCTGGGTGACCTTTTGCAGGCTTTTGTCCTGCGCCACGGCCATCAGGATGCCGGTGCGTTCGCGGTAGATCCCGAAGTTCTTGGAGCAGCTGGCCGCGATCAGCGTCTCGGGGCAGTTTTCCGCCACGAACCGCACGGCGGCGGCATCCGCCTCGAGCCCGTCGCCAAAGCCCTGATAGGCAATGTCGATCATCGGCAGCGCGCCGCGTGCATTGAGCAGGTCCACCACCGCGCGCCATTCGGTCATGTTGAGATTGGCACCGGTGGGGTTGTGGCAGCAGCCGTGCAAGAGCACTACATCGCCCGCGCGCAATCCGTCCAGATCGGCCATCATGCCGGTGAAATCGACGCCCACGGTTTCGGGGTCGAAATAGCGATACATCACCACCTCGATGCCCATATGCGCGAGAATGCTCAGGTGGTTGGGCCATGTCGGATCAGAGACAAAGACGCGTGCGCCGGGGGTGGCCATCTTGAGCAGATCAAACGCCTGACGCACCGCACCGGTGCCGCCCGGGGTGGCAATCGCCGAGACCTGATCGCGGGTCACGGCATCACCCAAGATGAGCGAAATCATCACATCGGCAAAGGCCGGATCGCCCGCAAGGCCGGTATAGGCCTTGGTGGTTTCCATCTCCCACAACTGCTTTTCGGCGGCTTTGACCGCGCGCATGATGGGCGTGACGCCTTCGGGGGTTTTGTAGACGCCGACGCCGAGATCAATCTTGGTCTCGCTTGGGTCCTCGCGGAACGCCTGACCGAGGGCCAGAATCTTGTCAGCGGGTTTTTCTTTCAGGGCGTCAAACATCAGGCTTCTCCAGTGGCGACGGGCAGGGTGGGGAACGCGCCCCATTCGGTCCAGGACCCGTCATAAAGCGCATGGTCGGTCTTGCCGATCCGCTCCAGCGCCAGATTGATGATGGCGGCGGTCACACCAGAGCCGCAGGAGGTGATGACCGGCTTGGTCATATCCACCCCGGCGGCGGCGAAGACCGCGCGCAGGGCGTCGGGGTCTTTCATGGTCATGTCGGCGTTCAAGAGGTCCGTGTAGGGCACGTTCTTGGAGCCGGGGATGTGGCCTGCGCGCAGACCGGCGCGGGGCTCGGGGGCCTCTCCGCGAAACCGCGCGGCGGCGCGGGCATCAAGGATTTCGTAATCGCCCAGTTTGGCGGCGGCGGCGACCTGGGTCACGTCCTTGACCATTTGGTTCTGGCGGCGCACGGTCATGTGACGGTCGCGGATGATGGGCGGCATATCCTCGATGGCGCGGCCTTCGGCCTGCCATTTCGGGAAACCGCCGTCGAGCACGGCGATGTTGTCCTGACCCATAAGGCGAAACAGCCACCAGACGCGGGCCGCCGAAAACAGCCCCTTGGCGTCATAGACCACCACCTGATGCCCGTCGCCGACGCCCATGGCGCGGAGTTTCGACATAAATTTCTCGACCGGCGGGGCCATGTGTGGGAGTTCCGAGCGCGCATCGCTGATGTCGTCGATGTCAAAGAAGCGCGCGCCCGGGATATGCGCGGCGTCGTATTCCGCGCGTCCGCTGCGCCCCTCAGAGGCCATGAACATGGTGCCATCGAGAATGCGCAGGTCGGGGTCCTTGAAATGGGCCGCGAGCCAGTCGGTGGAAACAAGCGTTTTCGGATCGTCCATGGCCATTTGCCCCCCGGTTCAAACGCTTTCTGCCTACAGTCTGAGGGGCAAAAGGGCAAGACCGTGCGGCGTGCCTGCGGTTATCGCCGCAAGAGGCGGGTGGCAGCGCCAAGCGCCCAGAGGGCTGCGGCACCGCAGAGGCCCGTCGCGGTGATGAGGCGGAGGATATAGGCGGCGTCGCCGCCCGTGGCCGGGGTGAGACTGAGGAGGTGTCCGGCAACCGCCCCTCCGACCGCGCCCACGCCTGCATGCAGGAGCCAGCCCAGACGCGGCGAAAGCCAGAGGCCAGCGGCGATCATCGCCGCCGTGGCACCGGTCAGAAGAGCGATGATCAATTCCATCCGTCGCTCTCCCGTGGCCTAGCCATGATCCTTGAGCAGGCGCTGCTTTTGCCGGGCCCAATCGCGCTTGGCCTCGGTTTCGCGCTTGTCATGGTTCTTTTTGCCCTTGGCGATGCCGATCTTGAGCTTGGCGATGCCGCGATGGTTGAAATAGAGCACCAAGGGCACCAGCGTCATGCCCTTGCGTTGGGTATCGCTCCAGAGGCGGGACATTTCCTTTTTCGAGACGAGCAGCTTGCGCCGCCGCTTTTCATCGTGACCAAAGGTCTTGGCCTGCTCGTAGGGGGCGATGTAGGAGTTGACCAGCCAGAGTTCGCCATTTTCAACCATGGCGTAGCTCTCGGCGATATTGGCGCTGTTGACCCGCAGGGATTTCACCTCGGAGCCTTCAAGGATGATGCCGCATTCGAGGTCGTCCTCTATGGCAAAATCATAGCGCGCACGCCGATTTTCGGCGATCACCTTGTAGTTCGGATTTTCCTTGTCCTTGACCATTCCGCCTACCTAATGGCGTGCGCGGGCGCTGTCCAGCGGGGGCGATGTCATTCCGCAGCGCGGCGGAGGCTGGCCATCAAGAGGTGGAATTTCTCGCCTTGGATGGCGACATGGCCGCGCAGCACCTCGGCGGCACGCTCTGCCTCTCCGGCGCGCAGGGCGGCGACGACGGCCTCGTGTTCGGCCATGGATTGCGCCATGCGCCCGCGCAGGCGCAATTGCATCCGGCGAAAGGGTTTGAGTCTGCGGTGCAGACGGAGCGCCTCTTGTTCAAGAAAGGAATTGCCCGCGTGGCGATAGATCATGTGGTGGAACTGTTCATTCTCGCGGTAATAGCCGTCGGCATCATCCGCTGCGATGGCCTGTGTGCAGCGGGCATTGGCGGCGTCGAGATCGGCGAGCGCGGTCTCTGAAATCCGATGGGCTGCGAGGCGACCGCAGACGCCCTCGATCTCGGCCATGGTTTCGAACATTTCCATCAGTTCGACCAGTCCGGGTTGGCGGATGAATACGCCACGCCGGGGGATCTGTTCGGCGAGGCCAGAGGCGACAAGGCGACCGAGCGCCTCGCGGATGGGTGTGCGCGAGACGTTGAATTGCCGCGCGAGGCGGATTTCGTCCAGCCTGTCACCATCGCTGAAGTCGCCGGTGAAGACCAGTTCTTCGAGTGCATCTGCAATGATATCGGCGCGGCGTATTTCCATAAAAAAATCCTAGCGAGGGCGAGGTTTGTGCGCAAGTGGGAAACTCTTGTATACAAAAATCTTGACTCTGAATTCAAAACACCAAACACTGAGCAACACGGTCCGGGCTACCCTGCGCGGGCACAATGGGAGGAAGATATGAAGAAAATGACTTTCACGGCGGCTGCGGCGGCCGGGATCATGCTGCTGAGCGGCGTTGCCAATGCTGCCGAACTGCGTCTGTCGCATCAGTGGTCCAACAACGACGTGCGTCACAAGGTGGCGCAGATTGTGGCTGATGAGGTGGCGGCCGCCGGTGTAGATCTCGACATCAAGATCTTTGGGTCCGAGTCGCTGTTCAAGGCGCGCGAGCAGTATACGCCGCTGAGCCGGGGCCAGCTTGACATGACCGTGCTGCCGCTGAGCTATGCAGGCGGCCAGCAGCCGTCTTATAACCTCACGCTGATGCCGGGTCTGGTCAAGAACCATGACCACGCCGCGCGCATGTCCGACAGCCCCTTTATGGAGGCGATCGAGGCCAAGATGGCCGAAGATGACGTGATGGTTCTGGTGCATGGCTATCTGGCTGGTGGTTTCGCCAGCACCGACAAGTGCATCACCAAGCCTGAGGATGTCGCGGGCATGCAGACCCGTGCCGCAGGAAAGGCATTCGAGCAGATGCTGGCGGGTGCGGGCGCGTCGATTGCGTCGATGGCGTCTTCCGAGATCTACAATGCGATGCAGACCGGCGTTCTGGATGCGGTCAACACCTCGTCCTCGTCCTTCGTGTCTTACCGCATCTATGAGCAGGTGAAATGCTACACGCCCGCAGGCGACGTGGCACTGTGGTTCATGTATCAGCCGCTCTTGATGAACAAATCCACCTTTGAGGGTCTGAGCGCAGAGCAGCAGGCGGCGTTGACTGCGGCGGCGGAGAAGGCCGAAGCCTTCTATCTCGAAGAAGCCAAGAAAGAGGATGCCGCATCGGTCGAGGTGTTCCGCGATGCGGGCGTCGAGATTGCTGCGATGACCGAAGAGGATTTCCAGGCCTGGCGTACGTTGGCGACGGAGACCTCCTATAAAGAGTTCGTTGCAAGCGTGCCGGACGGGCAGGCGCTGCTTGATATGGCGTTCGCCGTCGAGTGATCCGCTTTGGCTGTCGCGCCGGTTTGTGGCGCGGCAGCCGATTTCTCGCCCCCACTCTGACATGAGGTAGACCATGGCTGGCCATGCATCGGGTGCCATTGCGCGCACCGGACAAAATCCTTTTCTGCGCGCGGTTGCGGCGCTCTCTACACTGGCGGGGTGGATCTCGGCCACAATGATCGTCGCCTCCGTGTTCATCACCTGTCAGATGATCTGGGTCCGGTTCGTGATGAACGGCACCACCATCTGGCAGACCGAAGCGGTGATTTATCTGATGATCGCGGCCACACTGCTGGGCCTGTCCTATGTGCAGCGGTTGCGCGGGCATGTGAATGTGGATCTGATCCCGCTTGCGGTGCCACGGCGCGCGCGCAAGGGGTTGGCGGTGGTGACGCTCACGCTCTCGATCGTGATTGTCGCGGTCATGCTGTGGTATGGCTATGAATTCTGGCACGTCGCCTGGGCGCGCGGATGGACCTCGGACACGGTCTGGGCGATTGATCTGTGGATTCCCTATCTCGCGCTGCCCGTCGGGCTTGGCCTGTTTCTGCTGCAGTTGATCGCCGATCTGGTCGCGCTGCTGCTTAATATCGACTCGCCCTTTGGGCTGGAGGACGTCTGATGGATCCGCTCGTACTTGGCCTGATCGTCGCGATTGCGACCATCGTGGTATTGTTTTCCGGTGTGTCGGTGGCGCTGGGGCTGCTGATCGTCTCGGGCGGGTTCCTGATCGTGTTCGACGGGATGCGGTCGCTGGAATTGCTGCCCGAAATTTTCTTTGGCAAGCTCAACAATTTCGCGCTTTTGTCGATCCCGATGTTCATCATCATGGGCGCCTCTATCGCGTCGACGCGGGCGGGCGCCGATTTATACGAGGCGCTGGAGCGGTGGCTGACGCGGGTTCCCGGCGGTCTCGTGATCTCGAATCTTGGAGCTTGTGCGCTCTTTTCGGCGATGTCGGGATCAAGCCCCGCCACCTGTGCCGCCATCGGCAAGATGGGTATCCCGGAGATGCGCAAGCGGGGTTATCCCGATGCGGTGGCCGCCGGGTCAATTGCGGCGGGCGGCACCTTGGGCATTCTCATCCCGCCCTCGGTCACGATGATCGTTTACGGCATCGCGACGGAAACCTCGATTGGGCGGCTGTTTCTGGCCGGGGTCATTCCGGGCCTGATGCTGGTCACGCTCTTCATGATCTGGTCGCTCTATTCGACGTGGCGGTCGGGGGATATGAATCTACTGACCGGACGCAGCTATACTTGGCGTGAGCGGTTCGAGATTCTGCCGCGGGTGTTGCCGTTTCTCTTTATCATCCTTGGCGTGCTCTATGCCATGTATGGCGGCATTGCCACGCCGTCCGAGACGGCGGCGGTGGGGGCGCTTTTGTGTCTCTTGATTGCGATGATCATCTATAGTCTCTGGTCGCCGCGCGCGCTCTGGGTGGTGCTGCGCGACAGCACGCGGGAGAGTGTGATGATCCTCTTCATCATCGCGGCGGCCGGGGTGTTTTCGTATATGCTCTCATCGCTCTTTATCACCCAGTCCATTGCCGAATGGATCGGCACGTTGGAGGTCAACCGCTGGGTGTTGATGGGCGCGGTCAATGTGTTCCTGCTGATTGCGGGGTTCTTTTTGCCGCCGGTGGCTGTGATCCTGATGGCGGCACCCATTCTGTTGCCGATCATCACGACGGCGGGATTCGATCCGATCTGGTTTGCGGTTATTCTGACAATCAACATGGAAATCGGTCTGATTTCGCCGCCTGTGGGTCTGAACCTCTATGTGATCAATTCCATCGCCCCGGATATCAAGCTCAAGACCATCCTCTACGGCTCTTTGCCCTATGTGGGCTGCATGGTGCTGGCGATCGTGCTTTTGTGTCTCTTTCCTGGGCTGGCGACTTGGTTGCCTGATGCGGTGATGGGAGCGGCGCGATGAGCGTGCTCGCGGATTTGCTGGCGACAGTCTTTGAGCGGCGCTATCGCGGCGCTTCGGAGCCGGACCACAAGAACCGGAGCATCGAGGATCTGTGTCGGGATCTCATGGGCAGTTCCAGTGAGGTGTCGGGGATGGCGCTGGCGCGGCTGATCCTCGACCGCTACGCCGGGATGGCGGAGGCCGAAAAACTGGGGTTCTTTCGGTTTCTCACCGAGGGGATGGGCGTTGATCCCGAGAGTGTGCGCACGGCGCTGGACGCGTTCGAGGCTGAGCCGGATCGGGACAGCTATCGTGTTTTCATGGACACGGCAGAGCCGCCACGGCAGGAGCTGGCGCGGCGGCTGAATCAGGTGCCGGGGGCGACGGCGCAACTGGTGGCGATGCGCGCCGACCTCTTGCGTCTGGCGCGGGACAACCCGGCGCTGGCTGTGCTTGATCTCGATCTCAAGCATCTTTTCGCGTCTTGGTTCAATCGCGGGTTTCTGGTGTTGCGTCCGATCAACTGGTCCTCGCCCGCCGATGTGCTGGAAAAGATCATCGCCTATGAGGCGGTGCATGCGATTGACAGTTGGGACGACCTGCGTCTGCGGCTGGCCCCCAAGGATCGGCGTTGTTTCGGGTTCTTTCACCCGGCGATGCCGGACGAGCCGCTGATTTTCGTCGAAGTGGCGCTGAGCCGGGGGATTCCGGGGGCGATCCATGACGTTCTGTCCGAAGAACGTGAGGTGATTGGCGCGCATGAGGCGGATACGGCGGTGTTCTATTCGATTTCCAATTGTCAGGCGGGGCTGGCGGGGATTTCCTTTGGCAATTCGCTGATCAAGCAAGTGGTGGCGGACCTGTCGCAGGAATTGCCGGGGCTCAAGACCTTTGTCACGCTCTCGCCGATTCCGGGGCTGACGCGCTGGCTCACGGAGAGTGGCGCGGCGTTGCCCAAGGAGGCAGAGGCGCTTCGGGCGGTCACGGCGCACTATTTGCTCAAGGCCAAACGGGGCGATGGTGGTCCTTATGATCCGGTGGCGCGGTTCCACTTGGGCAACGGGGCCTCGGTGCATGCCATTCATGCCGGTGCGGACTTGTCGCCCAACGGGCAGAAGCAATCCGGTGGGGTGATGGTGAACTACCTTTACGACCGGGCGCAGATTTCGCAGAACCACGAACGATTTGCCGGGGCGGGCGTGATTGCCGCCTCTGCCGAGGTGACAGCGCTGGCCGCCGCCGCCGCGAAAAAGACAGAGTGAAGGACAAGAGCCATGGCCAATCCCCTCTACGATAATCTGTTCGGTCGTCATGCCGGGCAAACCGCGCCGTTCCTGCATTTGGCGGAAGGTGCGGTGGTCAGCTACGATGCGTTCCTGCGTCTGACGGCGCGTTATGCGCATGCGTTGCGCGGTGCCGGACTGGCCCCCGGCGACCGTCTGGCGGCGCAGGTCGAGAAATCACCGGAGGCGCTCGCGGTTTATGCGGCCTGTGTGCAGGCGGGCATTGTGTTTTTGCCGCTCAACACCGGCTATACCGGCGACGAGTTGGGGTATTTCGTGGGCGATAGCGGGGCCAAGGTTCTGCTGTGCGACGGGGCCAAGGCCGGGGCGCTGCAAGCGGTGGCGGATCGTGCCGGGGCCAGTTTGATGACACTGAATGCCGATGGCACGGGCACTCTGCCGGAGGCGGCCAAGGGGCAGCCCGAGAGGTTCGAGACCGCTGCGCGCGGGGCGGATGATCTGGCGGCGTTTCTCTATACGTCAGGCACCACGGGGCGCTCCAAAGGGGCGATGTTGACGCAGCGCAATCTGCTGTCCAACGCCGAGGTGTTGGTGGAGTATTGGCGGTTCACGCGGGACGATGTTCTGCTGCACGCGCTGCCGATCTTTCACACGCATGGCCTGTTTGTGGCGACCAACATCGTTCTCTTGGCGGGCGGGTCGATGATATTCCTGCCGAAGTTCGAACAGGATCGCGTCATCGAGTTGCTGCCACAGGCAACCTCTATGATGGGGGTGCCGACGTTCTACACCCGTCTTTTGGACGATCCCCGGTTTACCCGCGATTTGGTGGCGCATATGCGGCTCTTTACCTCGGGTTCTGCGCCGCTTCTTGCTGAAACCCATGTGGCGTTTGAAGAGCGTACGGGCCATCGCATCCTTGAGCGCTATGGCATGACCGAGACCAATATGAACACCTCGAACCCTTATGAGGGCGCGCGGCGGGCGGGCACGGTGGGCTTTCCCTTGCCGGGGGTGGAGCTGAAGATCACCGATCCGCAGACAGGGGCCGAGGTGCCGCAAGGCGAGATTGGCATCATCGAGGTGCGGGGGCCGAATGTCTTTGCGGGCTATTGGAACATGCCCGAGAAGACCGCCGAGGAATTGCGCGAGACCGGGTTTTTCATCACCGGCGATCTGGGGCTGATTGACGATCAGGGCTATGTGCAAATCGTCGGACGCAACAAGGACCTGATCATTTCGGGGGGCTATAACATCTACCCCAAGGAGATCGAACTGTTGCTGGATGAACAGCCCGGCGTGCTCGAAAGTGCTGTGGTAGGCGTGCCGCATCCTGATTTCGGCGAGACGGTGGTGGGGTTCCTTGTGCCGCATAAGGGGGCTGCGCTTGATCTTGACGCGATTGCCGGGGCGGCAGCCAAGAGCCTTGCGCGGTTCAAGCATCCCCGCAAGCTGATCGTGCTGGACGAGTTGCCGCGCAACACGATGGGCAAGGTGCAGAAAAACATCCTGCGGGCAGAGTATGCGGGACTGTTTGTCTCGGCGTAAGGGGGCGGAATCGGAGGGATCAAGGCCCGGCTGCCGATGGTGCCGGGCTTTTTCATATTAGTTGTCGGCCTGTGCGACCAAAGTATGATATGATCTATCTATCTGATTTTAAGATGAAAAGTCTATTTTTTACCGTGGCTTTCAGCAGGTCTCAGTGAGTTTGGGAGAAAATCTCTACCTATCCCGTTCGTTTTGCTAGGATACCCGCATGGGGCGATCCTGCCACCGCCATGACCTTGACGGAGACCGCGCATGTTCCGCTCAGCCTTGCTCGTTCTTGCGGGCCTCATGACCCTCGCATCGCCCACCCAAGCGCAAGAGGTCAAGGCCGTCGTGCTGCGGGTGGACTACCCTGCGCTTTTGCCTGTGTCGCGGCTTGATCTGCGGCCTGATGATCTGGGATTTGCCGGCGCGCAACTGGCGACCGAGGATAACCAGACCACGGGGCAGTTCATGGGGCAGACCTATGTCACAGAGGTGGTGGCCGCCGCGCCCGAGACTGCCTTGACCGAGTTCGAGCGGTTGCAAGGCGAAGGGCTGCGGTTCTTTGCGGTGCAGGCGCGGGCCGAAGAGTTGCTGGCGATGTCAGAGGCGGCGGCACCGGATACGCTGATCTTCAACACTTTGGCACCGGATACCGCGCTGCGCAGCGCCGAATGCAGGGGCAATATCCTGCATATTGCGCCCTCGCGGCAGATGCAGAGCGATGCAGTGGCGCAATTCCTGATCTGGAAGAAATGGCCGCGCTGGGCGCTCATTCACGGCTCCCACCCCGAAGATATTGCACTGGCCGAGGCCTACCGCGCCTCTGCCGCCAAGTTTGGCGCGCAGATCGTGGATGAGAAGGAATTCACCGACACAGGCGGCGCGCGGCGCACGGATAGTGGGCATGTGCAGGTGCAACGGCAATTGCCGGTCTTTACCCAAGACTTGAAAGACCATGACGTGATCATCGCCGCCGATGAAACCGATGTTTTCGCGACCTATCTGCCGTTTCACACTTGGCGGCCCTCGCCCATCGTCGGATCGGCGGGGCTGCGGCCCTTGGCCTGGCATCCGGCGCTCGAGGCTTGGGGCGGCACGCAGTTTCAGCATCGGTTCGAGGAATTGACCGGCCGCTATATGCGCCCCGAGGATTATACCGCCTGGCTCGCGCTGCGAGTGTTGGGCGAGGCGGTGACGCGCACCAAGAGCGCCGATCCCGCGGAAATCCGCGCCTATGCCTTGAGTGAGAATTTTGAGCTGGCGGCGTTCAAGGGGCAAAAGCTGACATTTCGGGCGTGGAACGGCCAGATGCGGCAGCCGATCCTGCTGGCCGATGGACGGATCACGCTGAGCGTGTCGCCGCAAGAAGGGTTCCTGCACCAACGCTCGCTCTTGGATACGCTGGGGCTTGATCAGCCCGAGAGCGCCTGCACCGCCTTTGACCAATAGGAGATTACCCGATGACCCGCTTAGCCCTTGCGACCGCCATTGTGGCCTTGATGACCAGCCCGGCGCTGGCCGGAAAGGTGTTTGTCAGCAATGAACGTGGCAATACGATCACCGTTGTGGATAGCGAGACATGGGAGGTGATCACAGAATTCCCCGCCGGAAACCGCCCGCGCGGCATCACCGCGAGCCCGGATGGCAAGCATCTCTATGTCTGTGCGTCGGATGACAATGTGGTCCGGGTGTTCGATACCGCGACCTATCAGGAATTGCACACGCTGCCCTCGGGGCCGGACCCGGAATTGTTCGTGCTGCATCCCTCGGGCAATCCGCTCTTTATCGCCAATGAGGATGACAATCTGGTCACGGTGACGGATGTGAACACGCACACAATTCTCGCCGAAGTGCCCGTGGGCGTAGAGCCGGAGGGCATGGGGATTTCGCCGGATGGCAAATATGTGGTCAACACGTCCGAGACCACCAACATGGCGCATTTCATCGACACCACGAGTTATGAAATCGTGCAGAATACGCTGGTCGATCAGCGCCCGCGCTTTGCGCAGTATACGGCGGATGGCAAATATCTGTTTGTCAGTGCCGAGATTGGCGGCACGGTCAGCGTGATCAACCCCGATGGCGGCGAGATTGTCCACAAGGTGACATTCGAGGTGCCCGGCATCGCGCCGGAACTCTTGCAGCCGGTGGGCGTGCGCGTCACCTCGGATGGCAAGAAGATGTTTGTGGCGCTAGGGCCGTCGAACCGGGTGGCGCTGGTGAATGGCGAGAGTTTTGAGGTTGAGAAATACCTGCTGGTGGGGCAGCGCGTCTGGCAACTGGCCTTCGATGCAGAGGAGAAATACCTCTACACCACCAACGGCAATTCCAACGATATTTCGATCATTGATGTCGAGGCCGAAGAGGTCGTCAAATCGGTGCAGGTGGGGCAACAGCCTTGGGGCGTCGTGGTCGTATCTGATTGATCCAACAGGGAAGAGGGAAAAAACTTATGAAACATATACTGACCGCCGCTGCCTTTGCGATGCTGGCTGCCCCCGCTCATGCCGCACCGCTCTGCGACGATCTGGGCTTTGCCGGTCTCTTGGCGAAATGCAACCGGGGAGATGAGATTGCGGTCACGCTGGCCTCGGGCAAGCCATTGGGCGAGGGGCCGATCACGCTGCAATCGGGGGCCTATTACGAGATGGAGATCACCGCCGATGGCAGCGCCGAACTGGCGCTGACGGGGCCGGAATTCTTTCGCGCGATCTGGATGGATGAGATCGTGATCAACGACATCGAAATCAGGCCAATGGCGATCGACAGTCTGGAATTTGACGATGCGGGCACGGCGGAGTTTTCCTTTATCGCGATCAAGCCGGGTCGGTATAACCTCTTGATCCCCGGTACGACGGGCGACAGCCAGCGGCTCGAGTTCATCATTCAATAAGGTCGCGCCCCGGTCTATGGTAGGCCCCGGAGCAGGTAGGAACGCGGCATGACGGGGCTGAGGATCGAAGGGCTTGGATTTTCCTACGGGGCCAAGCGGGCCTTGGACGATGTAAGCTTTGAGGTGGGGCAGGGCGCGTTCTGTGCCCTGCTTGGCCCTAATGGCGCGGGGAAATCGACGCTTTTCGCGCTGTTGACGAGGCTTTTTACGACGCGTGAGGGGCGGATCAGGGTTGCGGGCCATGATATTGCAACCAATCCCCGGCAGGCGCTGGCGCGGATCGGGGTGGTGTTCCAACAACAGACGCTGGATCTCGACCTGAGCGTGCGGCGCAACCTGCGCTATTTCGCGGCGCTGCATGGGCTTGCGGGCCGCGCGGCGGAGATGCGGATCGAGGCGGCGCTGGAACGGATGGCGATGATTGAGCGCGCGGATGAGTTGGCGCGTGATCTGAACGGTGGGCACCGCAGGCGCACCGAGATTGCCCGCGCGCTGGTGCATCAACCGGCGGTTCTGCTCTTGGATGAGCCGACCGTGGGGCTGGATGCCGAGGCGCGGCGCGCGATTACCGCCCATGTGCATGATCTATGTGCCAGTGACGGGCTAACCGCGCTCTGGGCCACGCATCTGACCGATGAGGTCTGGCCCGAGGATCGGTTGGTGATCCTACACCGGGGTCGCGTGCTGGCCGATGGCACTGCGCGCGAGATTGCCGGGCATGAGGGGCTGACCGAGCGGTTCCTGAGCCTGACAGGGGCGCCCGCATGAGGGCGCTCTTGATTGCGCTGGCGGCGATTGTGACGCGTGAGGCGTTGCGATTTGCGCGGCAACGCTCGCGCTTTGTCTCGGCTCTTGTGCGGCCCTTGGTGTGGCTGGTGGTCTTTGCCGCCGGGTTTCGGGCGGCGCTTGGCCTGTCGATCATCCCGCCCTATCAGACCTATATCACCTATGAGACCTATATCGTGCCGGGGCTTTGCGGCATGATCCTGTTGTTCAACGGCATGCAATCGTCGCTCAGTCTGGTCTATGACCGGGAAATGGGGTCGATGCGGCTCTTGCTGACCAGCCCTTTGCCGCGTTGGTGGCTCTTGTTCGCCAAGATCCTCGCGGGGACAGCCGTGTCGGTGCTGCAATGCTATGCGTTTCTGGGCATTGCGGCGGCGATGGGGATCAAGATGCCGGGGATGGGCTATCTCTATGTGCTGCCCGCGCTGATCCTTGGGGGCGTGATGCTGGGGGCATTGGGCGTGGCGCTCTCGTCCTTCATCAGCCAGATGGAGAATTTCGCGGGCGTGATGAATTTCGTGATCTTTCCCACGTTTTTCATGTCTACCGCGCTCTATCCGCTGTGGCGGATGGCGGAGAGTTCGATGCTCTTGCGCGATATTTGCGCGGTTAACCCGTTCAGTCATGCGGTCGAGTTGATCCGCTTTGCGCTCTATGGGCAATTCAACGGCATGGCGCTGTTGTGGACGGCGCTGGCAAGTCTGGTCTTTCTTGGTCTGGCGCTCTGGGGCTATGATCCGGGGCGTGGGGTGATGCGGCGGCGGGGCTGAGGGTCTCAGACCTTGGTGTGAGTAGGCCGATACGCGGGCCTTTGGTAGGATGATGGAATGACATCTAAGGTGGCGCATATTCCCGGCACTCGTTCCGCGCCTGCGGGGCCGGGACGTTTCAGCACGGCGCTGATTGTGGATGATCATCCGCTGTTTTGCGACGCGCTGTCGATGACGCTCAAGTCCGTCGCGGGAATCGCGCGGATCGACACCGCCGAGAGCCTTGATCAGGCACTGGCGATGGTGGCCGAGAATGGCCCGCCAGATATCATCGTGCTCGACCTCAACCTGCCGGATGTGACCGGGCTTGACGGTTTGGCGCGGCTCAAGTCAGTGGTGGGTGAGACGCCGATCGTGGTCGTGTCCTCGATGTCCGAGAGCCGGATGGTCTGTTCCGTGATCCATGCCGGGGCGGCGGGGTTCGTCCCAAAGCACAGCCAGCGTCCGGTGTTTCGTGCCGCGTTCGAGGCGATAGCGGCGGGGGAGATATTCCTGCCTGAAGGTGTGGTTTTGACCAAGACGCCCGAACATCCGGTCAATGACCGTGACGAGGCGGTGGAGCGGTTGGCTCATCTGACCCGGCAGCAGGCGCGTATCCTGCAACTGATCTGCGAGGGTCGGTTGAACAAGCAGATCGCCTATGAATTGTCGATCGCCGAGACCACGGTCAAGACTCATGTCACCGCCATAATGCGCAAGCTGGGGGTTCAGACCCGCACGCAGGCGGTGCTGATCGCACAGATGGCCAGCTTCTCTAACGTCTTGCGCGAGACGGAGTAAGCGGACTAACCTTTCCATGGGTTCGGAGGAGCCCTACGGGAGGAATGATGGACAGCAGCCTGATTGAGCCGGGCACGCTGTGCGACGGGTCCATTGTCGCACGCGCCGAGGTTCCGCATGACGCAGAGGATGCCATAGGCACGCTGCGCCGCGCCATGGGCGATGTGCGTCTGGCGCTGGTGCTCTTCTTTGTCAGCCCGCAGGCGGATTTCGAGGGCCTGATGGCGGAGGCCGCGCGTGTGTTTGGCGATAGCCGCTGCGTGGGCTGTACGACAGCAGGCGAGATCGGGATGGCGGGCTATGCCGAGGGCAGCATCGTGGCCGTGGGGTTTGCCGCGGATCATTTTCACGCAGTGTTGCAGGTCGTCACGCCGCTGTCGGACCTGGATAGCACCGCCTGTGTGTCACAGACGGTGCGGGCGCGAACGTGGTTGAGCACGCAGGCGGGTGATGCGCTCCCGAACGAATTTGCGTTTCTTGCCGTTGACGGATTGTCGCTCAAGGAGGACGAACTGGTTGCCGCCTTGGCGGCGGGGTTGGGTCCGATGCCGCTCTTTGGTGGATCGGCAGCAGATGGCGAGCGGTTCGCGCAGACGCTGATTTCCTGCGATGGCGTGACGCTGCAGAATGCCGCCGTGGTTTGCCTGATGCGCACAGACTGTCCGGTACGGGTGTTTCGGCTCGACCATTTCCAGCCTACGGATCGCCGCATGGTGGTGACGGATGCGGACCCGGCGCGCCGAATCGTGCATCAGATCAACGCAGAAGTGGCCGCCGAGGAATATGCCCGCATCCTCGGCTGCCGGATTGATGAGCTGACACCCTCTACCTTTGCGGAAAACCCGGTGGTGGTGCGGATCGGCGGTCAGCATCACGTGCGCGCTATTCAGCGGGCTGAGGCCAATGGCGATTTGCAGTTCTTTTCCGCGATTGACGAGGGGCTGGTTCTGACCCTTGCGCAATCGCAGGATATGGTGGCGCATCTGGACCGGGAGTTGGCCGCGCTCGGGCAGGAGACACAGCCGCTAACGGTGCTGGCCTGCGATTGCATCCTGCGTCGGACCGAGGTGCAGCAGCGCCAGATCGGCCCCGAGATTTCGCGCATTTTGGCGGCGCATCGCGTGGTGGGATTTTCCACCTATGGCGAGCAGATCAACGGGTTGCATGTCAATCAGACCATGACCGGGGTGGCGATTTATCCCCCCATCGGGCACTAGACCATGTCCGAAGCACTGATTGACAGGTCTGATCCTCTGGAGCGGCAGAACGGCAAGCTGCTCAAGATCATTGAAGTTCTGATGCGCCGGGTCGAGCAGGTGACGGATGACGGGGGCGTCGCCTATGCGCATTTCGAGCGGGCGGTGATTCTGGAAGATCAGATCAGCGAACGCACCCGCGATCTGGAACATGCGCTGGACCTGCTCAACGAATCGAATGCCCAACTGGCGCAGGCGATCCGGCAGGCCGAGCGGGCGCGCTCGGATCTCGCCAATGCCATCGAGACGATTCAGGAGGGATTCGCGCTTTTTGACAGTGACGGGCGGTTGGTGCTGCATAACAGCCGCTTTGGCATGTATATGCCCGATCTGGTGGTCGAGTTGCGCCCCGGTCTGGAGTTTGCCGATTACGTGCGCCACGCGAGCCAGAGCCGGTTTCTGGAACTGCCCGACATGCAGAGTCGCGGCGATTGGGCGGCGCGGCGGATGCAGTTGCATCAGGAAAAGCATGTGATGTTCAATCTCAACCTGACCGGCGATTGCTGGGTTCAGGTCAGCGAACATCGCACCCGCGACGGGCAGACGGTGATCCTGCAAACCGATATCACCGACATCATCCGGCTGGAGCGGCGCGAGCGTGGCAAGCTCCTAGACGATCAGGCGCAGTTGATCCGGGCGACGTTGGAGCACATTGATCAGGGCGTTTGCATCTTTGACCGCGGAGGGCAGTTGCGTGGCTGGAATCAGAACGCGGGCAGCATGTTGTCGATCCCGCTGTCCCGGTTTCGGGTGGGGATCGAATTCGATGTAATTCTGCGGCGGATCGGCAGCGATTTCGAGATCGAAGGCGGTTTGACGGCGCGTGACATTGCGGCGTGGGTGGCGGCACAGGATCGGCGCGCGCCGCTGCGGTTCTACATGCGCAGCGGCGCGCACAAGACGCTGGATGTCTTTGCCCGACAGATGCCCGACCGGGGCTTTGTGATCAGCTTTTCGGATGTGACGGCGGAACGGGCAGCGGCGCGGGCGCTTGCGCATGCCAATGAGCGGCTGGAACAGCGGGTACGCGACCGCACGCTGGAGCTGGAGGATGCGTTGGCCAAGGCCGAGCGGGCCAATGCCTCGAAATCGCGGTTCGTCGCGGCGGCGAGCCATGATTTGCGCCAGCCGCTGTCAGCGGCGCGGCTCTACCTGGCGTCGCTGCATGAGGAATTGGCCAGTGACGATCACCGCGTGTTGATGGACAAGGCGCAGCGGGCGCTGACCAGTGTCGAGGATATCATAGACGCGCTGCTTGATATTTCTCGACTCGAATCCGGGCATGTCGAGGTGGATGTGACCCATGTTCCGCTGCGCAGAATCATGGACCAACTCAACGACGAGTTCGCTCCGATTGCTGCGCTCAAGGGGTTGGACCTGCGCTATGTGCCGTGTGACGCCCTGGTCGAGAGCGACGCAAGCTATCTGCGCCGCATTCTGCAGAACCTGATCGCCAATGCGATCCGCTATACCCCGTCGGGAAAGGTTCTGGTCGGCGCGCGGCGTCAGGGGCGCAATCTGCGCCTTGAGGTGCGCGATACAGGACCGGGGATTGCGCTGGCGGATCAGGACCGGATTTTCCAGGAGTTTCACAGGCTGGATGCGCATGTGAGCGCTGCCGAGGGGATGGGTCTTGGTCTGGCTATCGTGGACCGGGCCTGTGCGCTTTTGGGACATCCGCTGGAGTTGCGGTCTGATCTGGGCTGTGGCGCCTGTTTCAGTGTGACCGTGCCTTTGGTTTATTCCTTTTGGTCAGGTCAGGACGCGCGCAGTCTCAATCCGCATGGTGGAGCGCGGGCATCGCTGGAAGGGCGCATTGTTCTGCTGATTGAGAACGACCCCGATTTGCGGCAGGCGATGACCTTGCTCTTGCGCAGTTGGGGGGCGGATGTGGTGGACGCGGCCAATCTGCCCGAAGCCTTGGCGGAACTGGCCGATCTTGGGCTGAGCCCGGATGCGATGCTGGTGGATTACGAGTTGGATGGTGGCGTGCGGGGGCCGGATGTCGTGGCGCAGATCATTGCGCGGCACGGTCCGATTCCGGCACGGATCATCACCGGGCATCTGAGCGCCGATGTGCGTGTGCATTGCCAAGCGAGCGGAGTAACCGTGCTGTCCAAGCCGATTGATCCAACGCAGCTCGAGGCGTTTCTGATGGCGTTTGAGCCGTAGAGGGAGTGCAGTCGGACAAAGAAAAGGCCGCCCGGAGGCGGCCTTTTGAGATGCGTCGGAAAGGCGATCAGAGCGTGAGGCTGGGGATGATCTGTTTTTTGCGGCTCATGATGCCGGGCAGGACCACCGCGTCACCTGTGACGGTCGCACCAAAGCTCTTTTCCGCCAGGGTTTTCACCAGATCGTTGGGGACGAGCAAGGTGGCTTCTTCGTTGAGGATGTCGACCACAAACAAGAGCACCTGATCAACGCCGTCCTCGGTGGCGACGGTTTTCATGCTGTCCATCAGGCTTGCCTTGCGGTCGAGCACGATGGCGGGCGACGTGGTTTCCAGAACCGAGACGCGGAATTTGGTGCCTGCGACCTCGTATTCCTTGGAATCCATGCGCAGCAACTCTGCGTCGGAAAAGGCCGAGACATCTGATTTGGCGGCGAACATTTCGGCCGCGTAGTCGGGAATGGAAATCCCGAGATCGGCTGCCAGTTTTTCGGCTACGGCGCGGTCATGTGGGGTGGTTGTCGGCGAGCGGAATTCAAGCGTATCGCTGAGGATGCAGGTCAGTGCCGTGGCCTTGGCCCAATCGGGCATTTTGGCTGCGTCTTCGCCCATCAGGTCGAGCATGATCGTTGCGGTGCAGGCCAGCGGCCGCACGGTGATGTCGATCGGGCCCTTTGTTTCCAGCCCGCCAACCAGCTTGTGATGGTCGATGATCGCCTGAATATCGGCATTGTTCACATTGGCGGGCAGTTCCGCCGGGTTGTTGGTATCGACAATCACGCAGGGCTGACCGGCGTCGACGTCGGAAATGATGCGCGGCTTGGGCAAGTCCCATTTGCGCAAGAGAAAGGCAGCCTCGGTATTGGGTTCTCCCAAGAGCACGGCTTCGGCCGCGGTGCCCTGTACCTCGTTGAGATACCAAGCCCAGAGGATGGGCGAACCGGTGGAGTCGGTGTCGGGGGATTTATGGCCGAAAACGAGGGTGGTCATGCGGGGTTTCCTGTGGTTGAGACGGGTTTGCGCGCCTTATAGGGGGCCGCGCAGACTTTGTCACCCGGTCGATGCTGCGCTGCGGCATAAAATCCCAAGGATGCTGGTGGCCAAAGGCATGATTTTATCAATCAAAGCTGTTGACTCCCTCGGGCGCACTCCCTAGCTATGCGACGTTAGCACTCGAACCCCATGAGTGCTAATGATCTCTGTAGAGGGATCATTAGGGAGTAACTTTGAGCCAAGGAGCCTCAGAGATGGCATTTAAACCGCTGCATGACCGCGTGCTTGTCCGCCGCGTTGAAAGCGAAGCTAAAACCGCGGGCGGGTTGATCATTCCCGACAGCGCCAAAGAAAAACCGAGCCAAGGCGAAGTTGTTTCCTGCGGCGATGGCGCCCGCAAGGACAATGGCGAGCTTATCGCAATGGCCGTCAAGGCCGGCGACACCATTTTGTTCGGCAAATGGTCGGGCACAGAAGTGACGGTTGATGGCGAAGAGCTGTTGATCATGAAGGAAAGCGACATTCTGGGCGTGATCGCGTAAGGGTATTCCCCCTCACGCTGATCTGACCGGAACTCAAACACGGGAGCACCTTATAATGGCTGCAAAAGACGTACGCTTTAATACAGACGCCCGCAATCGCATGCTCAAGGGCGTGAACATCTTGGCCGACGCGGTCAAGGTGACACTGGGTCCGAAGGGCCGCAATGTGGTTATTGATAAATCCTTTGGCGCCCCGCGCATCACCAAGGACGGTGTAACGGTTGCCAAGGAAATCGAGCTGGAAGACAAGTTCGAAAACATGGGCGCGCAGATGGTCAAAGAAGTGGCCAGCCGCACCAATGACGAGGCCGGCGACGGCACCACCACCGCCACTGTTCTGGCTCAGGCCATCGTCAGAGAAGGCATGAAATCGGTTGCCGCCGGCATGAACCCGATGGATCTCAAGCGCGGTATTGATCTCGCCACCAGCAAGGTTGTTGCGGCCATCAAAGCTGCATCGCGCCCCGTGAACGACAGCGCCGAAGTGGCGCAGGTCGGCACGATCTCTGCCAATGGTGAGGCCGAAATCGGTCGTCAGATCGCAGAAGCGATGCAGAAGGTCGGCAACGAGGGTGTCATCACCGTCGAAGAGAACAAAGGCCTCGAGACCGAGACCGATGTGGTCGAGGGCATGCAGTTCGACCGTGGCTATCTCAGCCCCTATTTCGTGACCAACGCTGACAAGATGATCGCGGATCTGGATGATTGTCTCATCCTGCTGCACGAGAAGAAACTGTCGAGCCTTCAGCCGATGGTTCCGCTGCTCGAGCAGGTGATCCAGTCGCAAAAACCGCTCTTGATCATTGCCGAGGACGTCGAAGGCGAAGCCCTCGCAACCCTCGTCGTGAACAAGCTGCGTGGCGGTCTCAAGATTGCTGCTGTCAAGGCCCCAGGCTTTGGCGATCGTCGCAAGGCGATGCTGCAGGATATCGCCATTCTGACCGGCGGTCAGGTGATCAGCGAAGATCTGGGCATGAAGCTCGAGAATGTCGGCATGGACATGCTTGGCTCTGCCAAGAAAATCTCGATCACCAAGGATGCGACCACCATCGTTGACGGTGCAGGCGAGAAGGCCGAGATCGAAGCACGGGTCAGCCAGATCCGTCAGCAGATCGAGGATACTACGTCTGATTACGACCGCGAAAAGCTGCAAGAGCGCGTGGCCAAACTGGCCGGTGGTGTTGCCGTGATCCGCGTCGGCGGCATGACCGAGATCGAAGTGAAAGAGCGCAAGGACCGAGTCGATGACGCGCTCAATGCAACCCGCGCAGCCGTGCAAGAGGGTATCGTTGTCGGCGGTGGCGTCGCTCTCGTGCAGGCTGCCAAGAAGCTTGAAGGTCTGACTGGTGCAAATAGCGACCAGAACGCCGGTATCATGATCATTCGCAAAGCGCTCGAAGCGCCGCTGCGTCAGATCGCTGAAAACGCTGGTGTTGACGGTGCCGTTGTTGCGGGCAGAATCCGCGAGAGCGACGACCTGAAGTTTGGTTACAACGCGCAGACCGATGAATATGGCGACATGTTCAAATTCGGCGTTATCGATCCGGCCAAGGTTGTCCGCACCGCTCTGGAAGACGCAGCCTCGATCGCTGGTCTGTTGATCACCACCGAAGCGATGGTGGCCGACAAGCCGCAAAAAGAGAACGCCGGTGGCGGCGGTATGCCCGACATGGGCGGCATGGGCGGCATGATGTAAGCCAAGCTTGGCAATATGCTAACGGATCGGGGCTGCCTTCGGGTGGCCCCTTTTCTTTGGACGGTGGCACGCTGGTGAGGTATCGACTTTGAGTATTTGAAGAACAGTGAAAGCAATGCGCCTCACGATACTCTGACTATACGCGGCGCGCCCCAGCAGGTAGCAAGGGGGCATGCGCCTCTTTCTCTTGACCACCCTCACCATGATCGCCTTTGCCGCCAATTCGGTCCTGAACCGGATGGCCATCGCCGGTGGGACGATAGATGCGGTCAGTTTCGGGGTGATCCGGCTGATCTCTGGGGCGGTGGTGCTGGGGCTATTGTGCCTCATGCTGCGCGGCGGGCTGCGGCTCTTGGGACCGGGGCGCGCCATAGGGGTGCTGGCGCTCTTGGTCTATCTCTACGGGTTCTCCTTGGCCTACCGGGCGCTTGATGCCGGTCTGGGCGCGCTGATCCTGTTTGGCGTGGTGCAGATCACCATGTTCGCAGGCGGTCTGCTGGCGCGCGAGGCGATGCCGGTCCGTCGCTGGATCGGGGCCGGGATGGCCTTTGGCGGGCTTGCGTGGCTGCTCTGGCCCGGTGCGGGACCGCAGGTGAGCGTCCTCCATGGTCTCTTGATGGCGGCTGCGGGCGTGGGTTGGGGTGTCTATTCGTTGAATGGGCGACGGTCGGGCGACGCGTTGATGGCCACAGCGGCGAATTTCCTCTGGGCTGCCCCCGTGGGCCTATTGGTTGGCTGGTTGGTGCCCAAAGGCGCGGAGGGGATCGTGATCGGGGCACAGGGCGTTGTGCTCGCGGTGCTGTCGGGGGCGGTGACATCCGGGCTGGGCTATGCGCTCTGGTATAGTCTTTTGCCCCGGCTGGCCGCCTCGGTCGCGGCGGTGGCGCAGCTGACCGTGCCGGTCATTGCCATGGCAGGCGGCATGGTCTTTCTGGGTGAGGCGTTGAGCGCGGAATTCGTGCTGGCAAGCGCGCTGGTGCTGGGCGGCGTGGCGGTGTCGGTGATCCCAAGGCGCGCTCAGGGGCCGACGATTTCCTCGAGCGGATCGTAACCCATCCCGCGTTGAAAGGCGACGCGCGCTAAGCTGTCGGGCTTGACCCGCAAGTCCCCAATGTCAGTCTCCGTCACCCAACGCCTGCGGCTGACGATCTGTTCGGGATCGCGCCAGTCGTCCGAGAGCTTGCCTGCAACCACCGTGCAGCGAAAGAACACCTCGACCTGATGAAAGCCGGTGCTGGGCGCATGAAACTCGTTGATCAGGCAGGGGGTGCCCACGCGGATTTTGAGGCCGGTTTCTTCGTGAACCTCGCGCATCAGGTTGTCGGGCAGCGAGGTGCCCACCTCGACACCGCCACCCGGCGCACACCAGAGCGTGCTGGCGGCATCGGCATAGGCATTGACCAGCAAGAGCCGACCTTGATCCACGATCACGGCGCGGGCGGCAAGACGGGGCGAGGGCATGGGCGGACCTGACATATGGGGCGTTGCCGTCTGAGGGTATGCGGCACGAGGCCGGCTGAAAAGGGGTTGTGTTCGCACCCGGCCTTGGTCCAGCTTGCACGCAACACAGGGAAAGGATCCGGCATGGCAAAGAACACGCGCAACGGGGGGCAATTGCTGGTGGAGTGTCTGCTGGCATTGGGCGCGCGGCATTCGTTCGGCGTGCCGGGCGAGAGCTATCTTGCGGTGCTCGATGCGCTGCATGACACCGCCGGGCGGCTCGATTTCACGCTCTGCCGACAGGAGGGCGGAGCCGCCTTCATGGCCGCTGCCTATGGCAAGTTGACGGGCCGTCCCGGCATCTGTTGGGTCACGCGCGGGCCGGGGGCGACCAATGCCTCAATCGGGGTGCATACCGCGATGCAGGACAGCGCGCCGATGATCCTCTTTGTCGGTCAGGTGGGCACCGACATGAAGGGTCGCGAGGCGTTTCAGGAGCTGGATTACCGCGCCGTGTTTGGCACGATGGTGAAATGGGCGGTCGAGATTGATCAGGTGGATCGCATCCCCGAAATTGTGGCGCGGGCGTGGAAAACCGCCGTGACGGGCCGCCCCGGCCCGGTGGTGGTGGCGCTGCCTGAGGACATGCTGACCGATGTGACCGAGGTCGCGGCACTCTCCGGGCCGGGGAACTATCCAGAACCGGAGCCGGGCGCAGAGGCCGTGGCCCGCGCGCGCGCGATGCTGGCCGGGGCCAAGCGGCCTCTGATCCTCTACGGCGGGTGCAATTGGACAGAGGCGGGGCGCGCGGCCTTGCAAGAGTTTGCATGCGGGTCTGACATCCCGGTCGTCTCGGTCTTTCGCTATCAGGATCAGTTCGACAATCACGCCCCGGTCTTTTGTGGCGAGGCGGGTGTGGGCATGGTGCCCAATGTGCGCCGCCTCTTGGCTGAGGCGGATGTGATTCTGGCGATCAACAATCGGTTTGGTGAAAACTCCACGGATGGTTACACGGTCTTTGACCTGCCAGAACCCAAGCAGCGCCTCATCCATGTGCATGGCTCGGATCTGGAACTGGGCAAGGTCTATCAACCGGAACTGGGCATTCAGGCGGGGCCGAATGGCTTTGTGCGTGCGCTGCGCGCGGGCGGGCCGGTGACGGGTGATTGGGCCGCTTGGCGGGCAGAGGCGCGCGCAGGCTATGAGGCGGGGTTTGATTTGCCGGACCTGCCTTCGCCGGTCGATATGGGCAAGGTGACAGCCTATCTGCGCGAGGTGCTGCCCGAGGATGCGATCATTACCAACGGCGCTGGAAATTTCGCGATCTGGTCGGGGCGGTTCCTGAAATACGGACCCGCGATGCGCCTCTTGGCACCGCAATCGGGGGCCATGGGCTATGGCATCCCGGCGGCGATTGCCGCCAAAGTCATGTATCCTGAGCGGCGCGTGGTCTGTTTCGCGGGCGATGGTGATTTCCAGATGACCTGTCAGGAATTGGCCACAGCCGCGCAGGCGGGCGCACAGCCGGTGATTTTGATCCTCAACAATGGCATCTATGGCACCATCCGCGCCCATCAGGAGCGCAACTATCCCGAGCGCGTCTCGGGCACCGACATGGTCAACCCGGATTTTTCCGCCCTTGCGCGCGCCTATGGCTTTCACGGCGAACGGGTAGAGCGAACCGAGGATTTCGCAGACGCCTTTGCGCGCGCCTGCGCCTCGCCCACCGGTGCTGTGCTTGATCTCGTGATCTCGCCCGACGCGCTGACCCCGCGCGTGACGCTGAGCCAGATGCGCGCGGCGGGGTTGCGCAAACGGGACGGCGCGTAACCCCTGTTCAGCGCGCGCATTTGCGCCTATGGGGGCGGCATGAGCAGAGTGACCATCCTTGCGGGCCTATTCTTGGCCGTCTGGACCACGGCGGCGCGGGCCGATTGCGTGGTGCTCTTGCATGGGCTGGCGCGCTCTGATGCGTCCTTTGTGATCCTGCAAGAGGTGCTTGAGGCGCGCGGCTATGATGTTTTCAGCCCAGATTACCCGTCGACTGAAGAAGAAATCGAGCGGCTTGCGCGTGAGACTCTGCCCTTTGCCGTGCGGGTCTGTGGCGCGACGCGGGTGCATTTCGTCACGCATTCCATGGGCGGCATCCTGTTGCGGCTCTGGCTGAAGGACAACCGCCCCGACCAGATGGGCCGGGTCGTGATGCTGGCCCCGCCCAATCACGGCAGCGAATTGGTGGATGAACTGGGCGGGCTCGAGCTTTTCCGCTGGCTCAACGGGCCTGCGGGGCTGCAACTGGAAACCGGGCCGGGTGGCGTGCCGGAAAACCTGCCGCCCGTGGATTTCGAGCTGGGGGTGATCGCCGGCACCCGCTCGCTCAACCCCTATTTTTCCAGCCTGATCGACGGGCCGGACGATGGCAAGGTCTCGGTTGTCTCGACAAGGGTCGAAGGCATGGCGGATCACATCACCCTGCCGGTGACGCATACATTCCTGATGAACAACCCCCTCGTGATCGCGCAGATCGAGGAATTTTTGGAGCATGGGCAATTCGACCATGGCCTGAGTTTGGGCGATGTTCTGTTTGGGCGGCGTGGAGGATGAGCGTGCTGACTGTGACATTGCGCGGGGCGCAGGTGCTGCGGCCTGACGGGCTCGAGGATGGCGACTTGTCCCTCAGCGACGGGCTTGTCACCGATGCGCCTGAGGGCCGAGAGATTGATCTAAGCGGATACATGGTTCTGCCAGGCCTCGTCGATGTGCATGGTGACGGGTTCGAGCGGCATCTGGCCCCCCGGCGCGGTGCGATGAAGGATCTTGCTCAAGGCATGATCGCGACTGAGGCGGAATTGGCCGCCAATGGCATCACCACCGCCGTTCTGGCGCAGTTCTATAGCTGGGAAGGTGGGATGCGCGGTGCGGAGTTTGCGGACCGTGTGTTCGACGCGCTCGGAGATGTGCGGGGCAGGGTTGACACGGATCTGCTTGCGCAACTGCGGTTCGAGATGTCCTTGCTTGAGGAGTATGACGCTGTGCTCGAGATGGTGGCGCGGCATGGCATCGGCTATGTTGTGTTCAACGATCACTTGCCGCATGCGGCATTGGCGGCGGGCAAGCGACCTCAGGGTTTGACCGGGCAGGCGCTTCGGATCGGGCGCAATCCCGAAAAGCATCTGGAGTTCATTCAGGGATTGCATGACAGAATAACCGAGGTCGGGCCTGCGTTGGACCGGTTGAGTGTTGCGTTGCGCGCGCAGAGTGTGCGGTTGGGGAGCCATGACGACGGGACCGCCGAGGCGCGGCGCGTGGCGCGCGGGCGCGGCATGACGATTGCCGAATTCCCCGAGACACTGGAAGCCGCCGAAGAGGCGCGCGCGGGTGGCGATAGCGTTATCATGGGCGCCCCAAATCTGGTGCGTGGTGGGTCACACAAGGGCAATGTCAGCGCGGTCGATCTGGTGGCCATGGGCCTCGTGGATGCGCTGGCGTCGGATTATCACTATCCCTCGCTCAAGCGCGCGGCGTTTTTTCTCGCGGATGGTGGGGTGTGTGATCTGGCGACGGCATGGCGGCTTGTCTCTCGCGGTCCGGCAGAGGTGCTTGGGCTGGAGGATCGCGGTGTATTGCAGGCGGGATTGCGGGCTGATCTGGTGGTCATCGAGCCCGCGACACGGCGCGTGATGGCCACGCTTGCAGGCGGGCGCGTGAGCTATATGGCGGGCGAGGTGGCACGGCGCTTTGTCGGGTAAGGGTCCAGGGGTGTTATGGCCGTGGTCAACGCGCGCGCTGGATCGTTTCTACGGGGCCGTTGCCCAGGCGCTCTTACCTGCCCACTGCGTAACGCAGCGTTTCGGGGTGACAAGATCGTAGGCCCAAGCCATGGTGCGAGGCAGCCAAGGGAGGTCAGCCATGTCCGAATATCCGCATCTTCTGAGCCCGCTCGATCTGGGGCATGTGACGCTTAAGAACCGCGTACTGATGGGGTCGATGCACACGGGGCTGGAGGAAACCCGCGACTGGAACCGGGTGGCGGAGTTTTATGCAGCGCGCGCGCGGGGCGGTGTCGGTCTGATGGTCACGGGCGGCATGGCCCCCAATCGCGAGGGGGGCGTGTTTCCCGGTGCGGCGGGGCTCTTTACGCCCGAGGATATCGCCAATCACCGCATTGTCACGGACCGAGTGCATGACGCAGGTGGTCTCATCGCGATGCAGATCCTGCATGCCGGGCGCTATGCCTATGGCAAGGAATGTGTGAGCGCCTCGGCCATCAAGTCACCGATTTCGCCCTTTACGCCACGCGAGTTGGACGAAGAAGGGATCGAGAAACAGATCGCCGATATCGTCACCGCTGCCGCGCGTGCGCGCGAAGCAGGCTATGACGGGGTCGAGATCATGGGGTCCGAGGGATATTTCCTCAACCAGTTTCTTGTGACCCATACCAACAAGCGCGAGGATCGCTGGGGCGGCTCCTATGAAAATCGCATGCGCCTGCCGATCGAGGTGGTGCGGCGGGCGCGGGCGGCGGTGGGGTCTGACTTCATCATCATCTACCGGCTCAGCATGATTGATCTGGTGCCGGGTGGCAGCACGCATGACGAGGTGGTGCAACTGGCGCAAGAGATCGAGGGTGCGGGTGCTTCGATCCTCAACACCGGCATCGGTTGGCATGAGGCACGGATTCCCACGATTGCGACGAGCGTGCCGCGTGCGGGTTTTGCCTGGGTCACGAAAAAGCTCATGGGCAAGGTGGGGATTCCCATCATCACCTCGAACCGGATCAACACGCCCGAAGTGGGCGAGGCGGTGCTTGCAAGCGGGGCCGCCGATATGGTCAGCATGGCGCGGCCGTTTCTGGCGGATGCGGAATTCGTCAACAAGGCGGCGGCGGGGCGCAGCGCCACGATTGCGCCTTGCATCGCGTGCAATCAGGCGTGCCTCGATCACACATTCTCGGGCAAGCTGACATCCTGTCTGGTCAATCCGCGCGCCTGCCATGAGACGGAATTGGTGATTGCGCCTGCGGCGGTGCCCAAGCGGATTGCGGTGGTCGGTGCCGGGCCTGCGGGCCTATCTGCGGCGATTACGGCGGCGGGGCGGGGGCATCAGGTGACGCTCTTTGATCGTGCGGCTGAACTGGGCGGGCAATTGAATATGGCCAAGGTCATCCCCGGCAAGGAAGAGTTTCGCGGGTTGGTGGACTGGTTCGGCACCATGGTTGCCGAATCGGGCGTTGATCTGCGGCTGGGGCAGGAGGTGCGCCCCGAGCATCTGGACGGGTTCGACGCGGTGATCATTGCCACCGGCGTTGTCCCGCGCGATCCGGGTATTCCGGGGCAGGACGGGCCAAACGTGGTCAATTACATCGACGTGTTGCGGGGGGGCGCAGAGGTGGGCCGCCGTGTGGCGGTCGTGGGCGCGGGCGGCATCGGGTTCGATGTGTCCGAATTCCTTGTCCATGAGGGGGTCAGCCCGACCGAAGATATCGCGCTCTGGCGTGCCGAATGGGGTGTGGGCGATCCGGCAGAGGTGCGTGGAGGGCTGGCAGAGCAGGGACCGCAGCCAGAGCCGCCCGCGCGCAAGGTGACGCTCTTGCAGCGCAAGGCAGAAGCCCCCGGCAAGCGTTTGGGCAAAACAACGGGGTGGATTCACCGTGCCGCGCTCAAGATGAAGGGCGTCGAGATGATCGGCGGCGTCAATTACGAGCGCATTGACGCGGCGGGGCTGCATGTGAGTTTTGGCGAGGCGCGCGAACGCCCGACGCTGATCGAGGCGGATACAATCGTGCTCTGCTCCGGGCAGTTGAGCGAGCGCAGTCTGGCAGACGCGCTCGCGGCGCGGGGAATCACGGCGCATGTGATCGGCGGCGCGGATCTGGCCGCCGAACTTGATGCGAAACGCGCGATTGATCAGGGCACGCGGCTGGCTGCCGGGCTCTGACGTGGCTTATTCGACGGTGATCGTGATCACCTCGGACACCACGGGCGGATTGTGCGGCACATGGTTCAGGTCGCCCATGACCAGTTGCAGCGTATGCGTGCCCGGTTCCAGATCCAGAGTCACCTGTGTCTGACCGCCGCCGAAATGGCGGTGGTTGTCATCGGCGGGCAGCCCCACGTTCAGCTCTTCGGCACCGTCCGGCCCTTCGCTCAAGGGCGGGCGGTTGACCAGCACGTGATGATGCCCGGTCGCCTCTTTTTCGGTGCCGGCAGGGGCCACGCCCATGCCTTTGAGGCCAAAGATGACGGTGACGGGTGCCGTGACGGTGGCGCCATCCTCGAGATTGACGAAATAGACCTCGGCCCCTTCGGGTGCGGGAGTATCCCCAGCGAAGAGGGGATTCGAGAGGCTCAGAAAGGCGGCGGCAGTGAGTGCAATGATGCGCGTCATAGTAGCTCCTCTGGTGGATATGGTAACATAAGTGGTGCGCTGACGTAGCTCGTCAACAATCATAGCTTGGTGTTTCCATGTTTCCACCTGGCGAACGATGCCGACGAAATCCAGATATTGTCTGGCAAGCGCCCCAGTTGTGCCCGATTTTCCCGGCACAAAGGTCTTCAAGACGCAACTCAGAGGTACGAGTATGGATCGCCTGACCGAGATGGAAGCCTTTGCCACCGTGGTGGATCAGGGTGGATTTACTGACGCAGCCCGCAAGATGGGCATTTCCAAATCCGCCGTGTCCAAGCACGTGTCGTCGCTGGAGGCCCGTTTGGGGGCAAGGTTGCTCAACCGCACCACGCGGCGGGTGAGTCCGACCGAGATTGGGCTTGCCTATTATGATCGGGCATTGCGGGTTCTGAATGACGCGGGCGAAGCGGATGCGCTGGTGAGTTCGATGCAGTCGGACCCGTCGGGCCTGTTGCGGATTTCCGTAGCCACAGATTTCGGGGTCAATCATCTGAGTCCGGTGTTGGGAACATTCCTGGATGAATTCCCAGACATCACCGTCAACATGGTGCTGAACAATCGCTATGTCGAGCTGATCTCCGAAGGGTTTGACATGGCGGTGCGCATTGGCGAGTTGGAGGACAGCACGCTGCGCGCCCGCAAGTTGACAGAGACCACTAAGCGGATGATCGCCAGCCCGAGTTACTTTGAAAAATACGGGCGGCCGCAGAAGATTGACGATCTCAACGAACACAAGCTCTTGCATTATTCGAGTCAGGCAGGTGGTGCGGTGTGGAAACTGACCGCGCCCTCGGGGGAGAAGCGGCAAGTGCGCACGGCGGGGGGACTCAGCGTCAACGATGGTCAATCCCTTCTGAATGCTGCGATTTCGGGGCTTGGTATCGCTTATCTGCCCTCGTTCCTCTATTCGCGTGCCATGGCCGAGGGGCTGGTCGAGGATGCCATGCCTGAATTGCCGCTGGAATTGCAGGGCATTTATGCGGTCTATCCGCCGGGTCGGTTCACCCAACCCAAGGTGCGGGCCTTTATAGATTTTCTGGTCCATCAGTTCGCGGACAAGGGTCCGGTGGACTGGTAACGGCGTCCTCCTCGCACTCTCTGGCGGGTACTTCCCCGGCTGCGGTCTGATCCCCGTGCCGGGGTTTTTCTTGTGCTCTGAAAGCTTGCACAGCAGCTGTGCGGGCAGTCACGGTTGCCAAATGCCGTGTCGCGCACCAGTTTGTGCGCGGAACGTTTATAACCCTTGAGAGGATTTCAGATGGCAAACCCAAAGCTCTTGTTGATTTCAGGATCGCTGCGCAAAGGATCGTATAACCGCATGCTTTTGGCCGAGGCGGCAGAGGCCTTTGGCCCGGCGGATGTGAGCGAGGGCGATCTGGCGTTGCCGCTTTATGATGGCGATTTGGAAGAAGCGGAGGGCGTGCCGGACGCGGTGAAGCACCTCGTCCAGCAAATCAAGGACGCAGATGCGGTGGTCATCGGTGCGCCGGAGTACAATAAGGGAATAACTGGCGTGCTCAAGAATGGTCTTGACTGGATCAGTCGTGTGCCGGGGTCTGCACTCAAGGATAAACCGGTTGTGGTGGTGTCAGCCTCTGCAGGGCGCACGGGCGGCGAAACCGCGCAGTTCATGACGCTGTCGTGTCTTACCCAGTTGCAGGCGCGACTGCTTCCCGGCACCGCTGTTCTGATCGCGGCCGCGATGAACGCGTTTGACGAGGACGGCAAGCTCAAGGATGAAATGTCGCGCAAGCTCTTGGCAGAGCGGATGGCGGCGCTTCGCGCCGAAGTCGTGTAAAGGAAACGGGCCGCCCTTCAAGGGCGGCCCGATCAGTCAGGCGGACGTGATCATGCGTCCAGCCAAACCTTTTCATAGTGCATTTCGCGGAACTGGTGGGCCTGGACACCCTTGACCTTGTCAGTGTGGTGCAAAGCCTGATTACGCCAGAACGGCTGGATCACCGCACCGCTGTCTTGCAACATCGCTTGCAGCTTGGCGGAATATTCGCGGCGCTTGTCGGCGTCAAAAATGCCGAGCGCCTCGTCCAGCAGAGCGTCGAACTCTGGGTTTGAATGCCCGGATTCGTTCCATGCCTCGCCCGATTTATAGGCCAGTGCCAGCACCTGCACACCCAAGGGGCGCGGACCCCAGTTGGTGGTCGAGAACGGATACTTGGTCCAGTCGTTCCAGAAGCTCGAGCCGGGGATCACTGTCCGCTTGACGTTAAAGCCGGCCTGACGCAGTTGCGCGCCGATGGCATCGGTGGTCGTGGTGCGCCAATCGCCATCAATCGAGATGATGTCGATCTCTGTATCGCCATGGCCCGCAGCGCGCGCCATTTCGATGGCCTTGGCCGGGTCTGCCGCGATAGCGGGCAGTTCGGCATATTCCGGGTGGAACGGGGCGACGTGGTGGTTTTCCGCAGGCACACCCTCGCCATTGATAGAGATCGCCAGGAGCACGGCATTGTCGCAGGCCAATTGAATGGCGTTACGCAATTCCTTGCTGTCATAGGGTGCGGTATCGGCGCGCATGCGGGCGACGATGGTGTTGGCCGTGGGTTTGGACTGTTTGGTCAGGCCGAGTGCGTCGTAGGATTCGATGAAATCGGCCGTGGATTCGTCGTTGATGTCGATTTCGTCGCCATCGAATGCCGCAACGATCGAGGCGTTGTCCTCGCCAAAGTCGATAAAGCGGATGCCGTCGAGAAGGGCTTCGCCGCCCCACCATTTGCCATTCTCACGGCGCTTGTATTCCGCTGCAACGCCGATCTCGATCGATACAAGCTCAAACGGGCCGGTGCCGATGGGGGCTTTGGCCAGATCGCCATCTTCTCCAAAGCTCGAATGCACACAGAGCGCGGGATAGTCCGACATGCCCGCGATGATGGTGATATCAGGGCGTGGCAGATTGAGGCGAACGGTGAAGTCATCGACGCGCTCGATAGCGCCATCAATTGCCTTGTTGGTCTCGGGGTCGATCAGAGTGCCCATGCGCGAGGCCATGGAATTGCCCTCGACCGCCTTGTCGCACCAGCGGTTGAGATTGTAGATGATGTCGTCGGCGTTGAAGGCGTCACCGTTGTTCCAGACCGCATTCTGGCGCACTTTGAGCGTGTAGGTCTTGGCGTCGTCGCTGACCTCCCACGCTTCGAGCAGCATTGGCTGAAAGGTGAAATCCGAGGCCCAGCGGACCATCGGCTCGCAGAATTGACGGGCAAGGTTGCCCGGCTCGCTCCACGCATATTTGCGCGGATCGGTGATATCCATCACCCGGCTGGCGACGCGCAACACGCCGCCTGTCTTGCCCTCTTGAGCATAGGCAGGGGCGGGTGCCGCAAGGCCCAAGAGGCCGTACGCCGCCGTAGCAGAGGCGCCAAAGGTCGAGGCGAGCGCCACGAATTCGCGGCGGCTCATCTTGCCGGCGCGGGTGTCCTCGGCCATCTTGCGGACGACCGGGCGCACGTTGTCGTGCGAGGTGTCATTGGTCATTATCTTCTCCCTGTTGAATTTGTTGCCGGTGGTGCTGTCGTTTTTGGACAGTCTTGCCGGTAGTGTTAGCAGGGCCCATGCCCTGCGCCAGTGTTTTTTGAACGTGCCGCTGTCATTCGGTTTATAACGCTCCGCCGGCCCATCCCGAGCAAGAGACTATCGCGATTCGATCCCATGGATCGCCTGTTTGCGACAAATGCCCGCCAAAATGGCTTGAGGCGCGGACAAGCCGAGGCTAGATGAACGACAAAGGAGCCCCGCGCATGAGCCTCAACACATTTGGTCATCTGTTTCGTTTCACCACTTGGGGCGAAAGTCACGGTCCTGCGTTGGGGGCGACGGTGGATGGGTGCCCGCCGGGCGTGGCGCTGGATGAGGCGATGTTGCAGCACTGGCTGGACAAGCGCCGTCCGGGCCAGAACAAGAACATGACCCAGCGCAACGAGCCGGATGCCGTGCGTATCCTGTCGGGCGTCTATGAGGGGCAGAGTACGGGCACGCCGATCCAGTTGATGATCGAGAACACTGATCAACGCTCGCGCGATTATGGCGAGATTGCCAAGACATTCCGCCCCGGTCATGCCGATATCACCTATCACCTCAAGTATGGTCTGCGTGATCCGCGGGGCGGTGGACGGTCGTCGGCGCGCGAAACGGCGGCGCGGGTGGCGGCGGGCGGCGTGGCGCGTGCGGCGTTGGCAGCCCTCGTGCCGGGAATCGAGATCAAGGGTTATATGGTCGCCATGGGCGAGATGGAATTGGACCGCGCGCGGTTCGATTGGGACGCGATTGACGGCAATGATTTCTGGCTGCCCGATGCGGCGGCGGCGCCTGCATGGGAAGACTATCTGCAAGCGCTGCGCAAAAAGCACGATTCGGTCGGTGCTGTGATCGAAGTTGTTGCGCGCGGTGTGCCCGCTGGCCTCGGCGCGCCGATCTACGGCAAGCTCGATACCGATCTGGCCGCCGCGATGATGTCGATCAACGCCGTCAAAGGCGTCGAGATTGGCGAGGGCATGGCGGCGGCGCGCCTCACCGGCAGCGCCAATGCAGATGAGATTTTCATGGGTGAAAATGGCCCGGAATTCGCCTCGAACCATGCGGGCGGTATCCTTGGCGGGATTTCGACCGGGCAGGAGATTGTCGTGAGATTTGCGGTCAAGCCCACGTCCTCGATCCTGACCCCGCGCCAGTCGATCACCGTGGATGGCAATCCCATTGAGGTCGTTACCAAGGGGCGGCATGATCCTTGCGTCGGGATTCGCGCGGTGCCGGTGGGCGAGGCGATGATGGCCTGCGTGATCCTTGATCACCTGCTTTTGCACCGCGGGCAGGTTGGCGACGGGCCGCGGGGGCGCATCGGCTGACATCGCTTTTCTGGTAGGGACGGGCCGCTATCTACGCCAGAGGTCATGCTGGCAAATAGCGGATCGTGACATCGCAATGCTCGCTCGTTGATTTCGCGTATACTTCGATGCATAGCGAAGTATTGGCGCTGGACAGATGATTGGTTTTCGGCAGAAATGAGCGCACCGGAAATCAAATGGAAATCACCATGACCGACCTTGCGTTATACTTGCCCGGCATCTTGGCTGCCTATGCCATTCTTTTGGTCGCAGCGTCTTCGCCGGGGCCATCCGTGGCCATGTTGATTGGGATTGCCACCGAACATGGGCGTCGGCCAGCGCTGATGGCGACGCTGGGGGTTGCCGTCGGAAGCACGACAATCAACATTCTAACCATGTTGGGGGTCGGCCTTGTCCTGTCACAGGCGGCCTGGGCGATGAGCGCCCTGCGCGTCATTGGTGCCGCCTATCTTCTCTATCTTGCATGGGGTGCGTTTCAAAAGGCTTTGAACCCGCCTACTCTGCGCCCTTTGAACGCCGAACGTCGGTCACCGCTGCGGCATTTCATGGCTGGTTATCTGTTGCAGATTACCAATCCCAAGGCGATTGCATTCTGGATCGCGATTGCCTCTATCGGAGCAGTTGAAGGTGCCGGGGCCGGAGTGGTGACGCTCTTCTTTGCCGGGGCATTTGCTATTTCCTTCGGATGCCACGGGGTTTGGGCCGTGGCATTGTCGGCAGCGCCTGTTCGCACAGCCTATGCCGCCGGCCGGCGCTGGATAGAAGCAACCCTGGGCGTGTTCTTTTGCTTTGCGGCTTTCAAACTTGCGATGTCCGAGACCTAATGGCGTTGCCGGTGAATGGATTAAATCCGTCCTTGCCGTGACAGTTGCACCGCCAGAATCCCGCCCATGATCACCAGCACGCCGATCAGATCACCCAGGCGCAGCGCCTCATTGAGCAGCATCGCGGCGATGGCCACGCCAAAGAATGGGTTGAGGAAATGGAAGGTGGCGGCGCGGGTGGCGCCGATACGCTCGACCAAGAGAAACCAGACCAGCGTGGCGGCGAGGCCAGGGATCAGCGTGGTGTAGAGGAAGGCCACCACAAGCTGCGTGCTCCACTCGATCACGAGGGGTTCGGTGGCAAGGCCGATCGAACCGGTCAGAACCGCCCCCACCATCATCTGCAAGCCCACAACCATCAGGAAATTGCCCCCTGATGCCGCGCCGCGCACCGCCAGCGTGGCAAAGGCCAAGGCAAATACTCCGATCACGCAGAGCGCCACACCATAGAGGTCCATCCCCCCCTGAAGCCGCGCCCCCATGATGATAACCACGCCGCCAAGCCCGGCAAAGAGCCCCATGATTCCAACTTTTCCAAGCCGCTCCTTCAAAAAGATCCAGCTGAAAAAGCCCACGATGAGCGGCATGGTGGAGGCGATGATCGCGGCCAAGGAGGCCTCGATCGTCTGCATGGCTACAAAATTCAGCCCGAGATAGAGCGCGTTCTGACAGATTCCGAAAATGATCGTGGCGCGCCATTGCGCTCGCGTCAGACGCCACGTTTGTCCCAGTAACAAGGCGATGGCTATGCCGATCAGGCCCGAAATCAGGAACCGAAGGCCAAGCGCTGTGAGCGGCGGAGCGGCAGAGACGATGATCCGTGCCGAAGTGAAGGCCGAAGACCACATGAGCGCAAAGCCCAGCCCCATGAGGATTGCCCGGATATCCATGTCTATGCCTGTCCCGTCTGATGCGCGTGTTTGGCGCGACCATTGAGGAATTACCGGTGGGGTTCAAGGGGCCAAGCGGACAGATCAGCGGATCGGATCAAAGAGGGCGTTGTCCAACGTGCAATCCCGCACCACATCCGCGCCGCAGGGAACCGGAGTCAGGTCGTGTGAGAGGCAGAGACGCGCCTCCTGAATGCGTCCTGCGCGACAGGTGATCGTGAGCATGTCAGGCTCAAGCCCCGGATTGGCCTTGAGAAACGCTTCTTCGACCACCTTGGCAGGCAGCGTCACGGGTTTGGCGAGCTTGCGAAAAACTTCGGGGCGCGTGAGTCTGTCAAATGCCGCGCGCGACAGAGCGAAATAGTCGGCGGCACTCAGCCCCGAACAAGAGCCGTGTTTCTTCCACTGATACCAGGCAAGGCCCGCACTCCCCATGACATCCTCCATCGCGCGGGTCATGGCGCGGGAGGGGGGCGTATGCGGGCTCTGGCAATGCTCTGGCCAGCCGCGATGATATTGCGGCCAGAGCCCATGCAGAACCCAGCCGGTATTGGCCGCATCGGCGCATTGCGCAGCCCCGCGAGCGTCGCCTTCGAGCGCGCACCACGTCGGTGACCAACTCAGGCTGAGCACGTAATAGTCGAAGACCCCTGCCTTGCCTGATTGCGCGGTGACGAAGGCAGGGAACAGACACAGGCAGACAAACAGGGGCCCCAGAGCACGCATTCTTTGGTCTTTCATTTTATTCACAGGCCCAGTATAAGGCCGCCAAGTTCCCCTACAATGGAAACCCGTTCCGGCCCGCCGGAACCGCCTTTCAGGCGACGGGGAAGTTTTGGGTAAAGGAGACCTGAGAGATGTCTATGCCGATCATGGCCAAGGCCACAGCCGTCTGGCTGGTGGACAATACGACGATCAGTTTCAAGCAGATTGCCGATTTTTGTGGCATGCACGAATTGGAAGTCCAGGGGATTGCCGATGGCGATGTGGCCACTGGCGTCAAGGGCTTTGATCCAATTGCCAATAATCAGTTGACGCAGGAAGAGATTGACCGCGCGCAGTCCAATCCGTTGCACAAGCTCAAGCTGAAGTTCAACGCCGCCGCTCAGGGGGAAGAGACCCGGCGTGGTCCGCGTTACACGCCGCTCAGCAAGCGTCAGGATCGCCCGGCCTCGATCCTTTGGCTGGTCAAGTTCCATCCAGAATTGGCCGATAGTCAGATTTCGCGCCTTGTGGGCACAACGAAACCGACCATTCAGGCGATTCGCGAGCGTACCCATTGGAATATCGGCAATATCCAACCCATCGACCCGGTGGCGCTTGGCCTGTGCAAGCAATCCGAACTGGATGCTGCCGTGCAAAAAGCGGCCGCCAAAAAGGCCAAGGAAGGAGCCGCGCTGACCGATGATGAACGTCGCAAGTTGCTGAGCACCGAGCAGAGCCTTGGTGGCGATGCCGAGCCGCGTATCCCCACAGCCCTCGAAGGGTTGGAGAGCTTTACTCTGGGGCAGGACTACCACCCGGAAGAACGTGAAAAGAAATACGACGCTGAGAGCTTCTTTAATCTTCCAGCCTCGGATGACGATGATGATGACGACGAGGATGAAAATACCGGTTCACGCCGCCGGTAATCGTCTCAAACGCGCCCTGTTCGAAAAGGCCCAGGAGTTACTCTTGGGCCTTTTTCATTTGGTGTGAAGGGTTGTGATGCGCCTACACTGCCGTCGAGACCTGCTTGACAATGTTTCAGGCCGAAACGACCCAAGTGTAGGCGAGGCTGAGCACATATCCGGCGGTTTGCGTCAACAGCTCCATGACAGAGGCGCGAAATTCCGGCAACACGAGGGCCGCGAGAAAGCCGATATGTAGGACCGCAATGGCGTTGAGCGAGGTGCGAAATGGTTCTTTTCGCGTCTTGTGGCGGAATATGCCCTGACCTGTCTTTGCCCCGAGTGAGCCTCCAATCAGACTGAGCGTCAAGAGCGTGCTTTCAGGCACGCGCCAACGCCGCTCAATGGCGCAGCGTTTGTCCCACCAGAACAGCCCCAAGGTCAGCAAATTCAGCGCCGCGAGGTAGATAAGAGCGAGGGTAAGCGGGGCCATGAGACGAACAGTGTATCCATTGCACGAAGAGCTGGTAAAAAAGGAGGCGTGTCACAGACGCTTGCGTGCCGCGAGGGCTGCACTGATTGTGCCGTCGTCCAGATAGTCCAACTCGCCGCCAATGGGAACACCCTGCGCTAGCGAAGTGAGCGTAACTTTGCCATCCAGTTGATCCGCGATGTAATGCGCGGTGGTTTGACCATCGACTGTGGCATTGAGTGCAAGAATAACCTCGGTGATCGCCTCGGACTCGACACGCGCAACCAGGTCAGGAATGCGCAATACCTCGGGTCCGACCTGATCCAGCGCCGAAAGTGTGCCGCCCAGCACATGATATCGCCCCTTGAATGCCTGGCCGCGTTCCATCGCCCAGAGATCGGCCACATCTTCGACCACGCAGATTTGGCCATTGGCACGTTTTGCACTGGCGCAAATGTCGCAGATCTCGGTGGTGCCGATATTTCCGCAGGTGACACATTCGCGGGCCGTGTCGGCTACAATCTGCATCAGGCGCGCGAGAGGAGAGAGCAGCAGCGCGCGTTTGCGGATCATGTGCAGCACTGCCCGCCGGGCCGAGCGCGGACCGAGTCCCGGCAGGCGGGCCATCATGTCAATAAGAGCGTCGATTTCGCGGGTGCTGCTCAATCTCGGGGTCCGATCAGGGGACATGCGTTGGTGCTGATTTCGTGGGTATTTTCAGCAAGATGGAAGGTGTGGTCTAGAAGGGCAGCTTCATGTCCTTGGGCAGGCCCATGCCTTCGGTGATCTTGCCCATTTCCTCTTGGGCGCGGGCCGATGCCTTGGCTTGCGCATCCTTGATCGCGGCAAGGATCAGATCCTCGACAACCTCTTTGTCATCGGAGTTGAAGATCGACGGGTCGATGTCGAGCGCCTTGAGCTCGCCCTTGGCAGTGCAGGTCGCCTTGACCAAACCCGCGCCGGATTCGCCCGTGACCATGATCGTGTGCATTTCTTCTTGCAACGCGGCCATCTTCTTTTGCATTTCCTGCGCGGCCTTCATCATCTTGGCCATGTCGCCCATTTGGCCCAAACCTTTGAACATGCTGTGATCTCCTTTGGTTCTGACCCGTTAATTTAGAGCCATCGAATGGTTTTTCCGTCTTTAAGCATATCTGTTGTAAAAAGGCGACTGGCAAGAGGCGGTGCTTTCAGTCCTCTTCAAACGGATCCCATTCATCCTCAACCTCAGGGAGCGCCTCGGCTTCGGCATGGTTTGCGATGTCCTGCACGGTCTTGACGCGGGCGATTTTGGCCTTGGGGAAGGCGGCAAAGACGGCTTGGACAAGTGGGTGCTGTTGGGCCTCAGCCTCAAGTGCATCCTCAGCGGCATTGCGCGCCTCGAGGATTGTGGGGGCGGTGGCGGAATTGACAAGGGTTACTGCCCAGCGATTACCGGTCCAGCGTTGCAGGGCGCTGCCTAGACGCTGCGCCAGATCACCGGGGGCATCCGGTGTGGGGGTGAATTCGATTCGACCGGGGCGGTAATTGGCGAGGCGCACGCAGCCCTCGACCTCGAGCAGGAGTTTCACGTCGCGATTGGCGCGAATGAGCTCCAGCACATGCTCGAAGGTGGGATAGCGGGCGAGGGCTTCTTCGGGGACTTGCGCCAGCAGGGGCGATGCGGCGCCCTGAGACACAGGGCCAGTCGGCCCGGAATGCGTCGGCGCATAGCTTTGGCCTTGGGCATGGGTGGTTTGGTTCGGAGCGCTTTGGGGGCGTGCACCCCCGCCGCCGCCACCCGGACCGGTTGGTGGCGCGTCTTGCAGACGCCGCACCAGATCCTCGGGCGTGGGCAGGTCGGCCACATGTGTGAGGCGGATCACCGCCATTTCGGCGGCCATCATCGCATTGGGTGATTGCGCCACTTCATCCAGCGCCTTGAGCAGCATTTGCCACATGCGGGTGAGCACGCGCATCGGCAAGGCCGTGGCCATTTCCAGCCCACGCGCGCGCTCGTCTGGGCCGATGGTGGGATCATCGGCCGCGTCAGGCGTGATTTTTACAACGGAAATCCAATGGGTTATCTCGGCCAGATCGCGCAGCACGGCGAGGGGATCAGCGCCTTCGGCATATTGCGCGCTGAGTTCCGAGAGCGCGCCTGCTGCATCGCCCCGCAGGATCATGTCAAAAAGATCGAGCACCCGGCCACGGTCCGCCAGCCCCAACATTGCCCGGACCTGATCCGCTGTTGTCTCGCCCGCGCCATGTGAAATCGCCTGATCCAGCAGCGAAGTTGCATCCCGCGCTGAGCCTTCCGCCGCGCGGGTGATGAGCGCGAGCGCGTCGTCTGAAATCTGTGCGCTCTCTTTGTCTGCGATGCGGCGCAGGAGGGAGATCATCACCTCAGGCTCGATGCGGCGCAGGTCAAAGCGTTGGCAGCGCGACAGCACCGTCACCGGCACCTTGCGGATTTCGGTTGTGGCGAAGATGAATTTCACATGCGCGGGCGGCTCTTCCAGCGTCTTGAGCAATGCGTTGAACGCATTGACCGAGAGCATATGCACCTCGTCGATGATATAGATCTTGTAACGTGCTGATGCTGCGCGATAATTCACACTTTCGATGATTTCGCGGATATCGCCTACGCCGGTGCGGGAGGCGGCGTCCATTTCCATCACATCGACGTGGCGACCCTCCATAATGGCGCGGCAATGTTCGCAGACGCCACAGGGCTCGGTCGTGGGAGTGCCCATTCCGTCGGGCCCGATGCAGTTCATGCCCTTGGCAATAATGCGTGCGGTTGTGGTTTTTCCGGTGCCGCGAATGCCGGTCATGATAAAGGCTTGCGCGATGCGGTCGGCCTGAAAGGCGTTCTTGAGGGTGCGGACCATGGCGTCCTGTCCCACCAAATCGGCAAAGGTCTCGGGCCGATATTTGCGGGCGAGAACCTGATAGCCGGGGGTGGGCGTGTCGGACATGAAAGAGCCTTTGCGGGATTCGGATGATTACACAACGTAAGGCGGGGGAGGGAGGGCGTCCACCTTGCTTTTTTGATAGGATATGCCAAAGCTGAGGGAAGGATGAGGGAGGACATGACGTGGATTGTCGAAGTGAGAGCGTCGAGCGCCCGATGCTCTTGCCGGTTTGAATGGCGTTCAAGGCATTGAAATAATGAGTGATTTTATCATATACGCCCTGCGTGTCGGGGGGGGGACATTGGCCCTTTCGCCCCTTCCGGGGGCGAGTGGAGACTATCCGGGCGATCTGGCGCATATCTGCGACTGGAAGCCTGCGCTGGTGATTTCCTTGACCACCGAGGCCGAGATGGTGGCGGCTGGGGCCGGGGGGCTAGGCGCAGATGTTCAGGAGTCTGGGACGCGCTGGATCTCTTATCCAATTCCCGATTTCGGGACCCCAAGCTATGACCAAATTGAAGCATGGAATAAGGCCAGCGAGGCGGTCAGGGGGGCGCTTTCGGGGGGGGGGAGGGTGTTGGTTCATTGCCGGGGCGGCTGTGGTCGGTCGGGTATGGTGGCGCTGCGCTTGATGATCGAGAGCGGGGAAGGGGCTGATAAGGCTCTGGAGCGGTTGAGAAATATTCGACCCTGCGCGATCGAGACCGATGCGCAGCTCAATTGGGCGCGGCGGGGGCGGGCGTGATCCGGGTCTGTAAGATCCGTAAGGTTTGTAAGGTGATTTTGTAAGGTCCAAAACCTACACGCCGGAGCTTGTGCCCGCGAATTGAAACCACAGCGAATGCGATGGCGATCACGGCAAGCCGAGAAGTATGGTTGATGTCGAACGTCAGATACCTTTGACCGTCACGTCATCACCTGACCTAAATTGGTAGATCCGACCTTCGCGCAGGTTGCGGCGAAAGCCGGGAACGAGCCCATAGTTCCCAAAAATGATCTGGCGGCATCCATCACCAAGGGCGACTCGCCGCCCTCCCTGCAATCTGTTTGCAGGTCTGCTATGCTGAAGAAGCCACGACCTCGTCATTGGCTGCATCAGACCCGCGCGAGCACAATTGAGAGCGGAAGACCAATTGTGTCAAAATGCGCTCCAAGACTTCGGGCGAGCGACCACCCGACGCAATGAAAGCGAAGGCTATTGGCGCAAGTGTATTTGGAAACGCACGCCACTTGAAAATTTCCATAACCCGAAGCGAGTTGAGGCGGCGGTCCACATCCTCGATGCCGTGATGGTGGGTCAGATGATCGCAGTCCATATCAGGCATGTGCTGAGGCATAGCCAGTAGGTTTGACCAATCGGGCTGCAGGATCTGTGCCGAACACAAAAAAAGGCCGCCCCAAAGGACGGCCCGAAAGAGATCGTAAGTCTAAAGAAACCTATGTCGTGCGCTGCCGACGAACTGCGAACAGACCGCCAAGTCCTACCAGCATCAGCCAGCCCGCCGCTGGTAGCGGCACGGCAGAGACATAGGACCCCTTTAAGTCGTCGACCCGCGCATTGCCTTCGCTCGTCAAGAACGACATGAATGTGATGTCTTGGAAAAAGGCGTTGCCGCTCACATCTAAAACGTCGCCACTAAGGTTATGATCGTAGACGCTTTCAAGCAGCGTGGTCACGCCCTTGTTGGTAGTAACGATTAAATCATCGTTATTGCCCAGAAGCTTGAACCAAAACGACGAAATGGAAAACGTAAGAGGTGACTCGATCGATATCGAAGCCGCGCCATTTTTGTTTACCCCGAGACATTTCGGACCAGAAGCTGACCCGTCGCAGTTACCCGGAATAACCCCAGGCGAATCTTCCATTAGGATCAGAGGCGTCGAAACCGGACTATCAAAATCGATATCAATTGTTGCTCCTGCTGCGACGCCCGCTGACAGGCTAAGCGCGGCAACTGCGCTCAGAAAAATCGCCTTCATGTTCAATACTCCCCAGAACACATGACCCTTACACAATACGACATTTTTGTGACCTTTGTTAGCAGATAACTTGACATCCGAGGCGGGCTTGGGGTTGCAAACATTCCTTCATTATTTCAGTTGCTTGCGGCGGCACCTCCTTCACTTCTGGTGCTTGACCTGGCGGATCGCGGGCGGGATCGGTGCCCTGTTCTGTCCGTTTGGAAACCTATGCTGGAAACACTGATTCGCCCGGCCACCAAAAAAACCACCGTCAACTGGAAGGAATCACCAGTAGTGTGATCTGTCACCGGCGGGCTCTCGCCGCCGTGCGACACCTACACATGCTGGAGAAACGGTGATTTTGTGATCTGTTGGGCGGTCGTGAATCCTGCTCTGAAATGGCGGTCGTTGGCGAGATTCCTGCCAACGACCCCTTTGTCCGCCCCGCGGTCGTTTATGGACTGTGCGGCGAAGGTCCGGCGATGCGGTGTGCATGGTTTTGCCTCTCATGGCCGCATTGTGATTCACAAAGGGGGGAAAGGCCGCTAGGCTCTTGGTGCGTTTGATACATATGGCCGGACTTGAACAGGCGACACTCACCGCATGACCCATCCCGACGATCCCCCTCAATTGCGTCTGCGTGTCGTCTTTGGCGACGGGCGGATGGTGGGTCCCGGCAAGGCGGAGCTGTTGGAGCGGATCGGGCGTTGTGGTTCTATCGCGGCGGCGGGGCGCGAGATGGGGATGAGCTACAAGCGCGCCTGGATGCTGATCGAGACGATGAACGCGATGTTCGCGGCCCCCGTGGTCGAGAGCACGCGCGGCGGGCCGGGGGGCGGTGGCGCTGTGCTGACCGAAATGGGCCTCGAAATCCTGCGGCTTTACCGTGCGCTGGAGGCGGTTGCCGACGAGGCAGGGGCGGCGGAGGTCGCGGGGTTGGCGGCGCTGCTGAGGGATGTTTCCGAGTGAATATAACGCTTGTCAGAACGCACCGTGCCTGCGATATGTTTCAGTGAACATATCGTCAGTGAAAGGGGCCGCCATGTTCGGACGATTGTCAGGCCGTGCGCTGGGCTGTGCGTTTTTTGCCGCCGCTCTGGCCCTCGCGCCGCTGCGCGTCTCTGCGGATGAGGCGTTGGCCGCGATTGCCGCGAATTTTGCCGGGGCGGCGGAGAGCTTGGCGGCGCAGTTCAAACTGGAAACCGGGCATGAGGTGGTGCTGACCACGGGATCGACCGGCAAGCTCTATGCGCAGATTGCTGCGGGTGCGCCGTTTGACATAATGTTGTCAGCGGATGCGGCCACTCCGGCGCGGTTGATCGACGAGGGGTTCGGGGTCGAGGGCAGCCGTTTTGCCTATGCGTCGGGGCGGCTGGCGTTGTGGAGTGCCGATCCGGGGCGGATCGGGGACGACGGGCAAGAGGCGCTGCGTGCGTCCGGGCTGCGGCATCTGGCGATCGCCAATCCCGAGCTTGCCCCCTACGGCAAGGCCGCGCGTGAAGCGCTCGACGGGATGGGGCTTTGGGAGGTGGTGCAGCCCAAGATCGTCATGGGGCAAAATATCGGGCAGACTCATGCGATGGTGGCGAGTGGCGCGGCAGAGCTTGGTCTTATCGCCTTTTCGGCGGTGCAACAGCCGGGAGTGCCGCCGGAGGGCAGCTATTGGGAAGTGCCGCAGCATTTCTATGCCCCGATCCGGCAGGATGCTGTGCTGCTGGCCGCAGGGCGTGACAATGTCGCAGCGCGGGCCTTTCTCGACTATTTGCGCAGCGATGCGGCGGCGCAGATCATCGCCGCCTATGGATATGGGGTAGGCGATGGTGGCGCCTGATCTGGGGCCGCTCTGGCTTACGGCGCAACTGGCGGGGATGACGACGCTGCTGCTCCTTCTGCTGGGCACGCCGCTGGCGTGGTGGCTGGCGCAGACGCGGGCGCGGATCAAGCCGGTGGTCGAGGCGGTGACGGCCTTGCCTCTGGTGCTGCCGCCGACGGTTCTGGGGTTTTACATGCTGGTCCTGTTCAGCCCGACTACGGCGTTGGGCGGTCTGTGGCTGAAGGTGACGGGAACGACACTGACGTTTTCCTTTGTCGGATTGGTGGTCGCTTCGGTGCTCTATTCGCTGCCGTTCATGGTGCAGCCCTTGCAATCGGCCTTTGAGGCGGTGGGGCGCGGCCCGTTGGAGGCGGCGGCGAGCCTGCGGGCGGGGCCGCTCGATGCGTTCTTCAGCGTGGCGTCGCCGCTGGCGTTGCGCGGATATCTGACGGCGGTGGTGCTGACCTTTGCCCATACGGTGGGCGAGTTCGGCGTGGTGCTGATGGTGGGGGGCAATATTCCGGGGCAGACGCGGGTGGTCTCGATCCAGATCTATGAGCATGTCGAGACGATTGATTATGCCGCCGCGCATACGCTGGCGGCGATCTTGCTGGTGTTTTCCTTTGTGGTGCTGCTGGCGGTTTATGTGCTCAATCGACGCTTTCCCATACATGCGGGCGTGCGATGACCGCGCTCAGTGTCGATATCCGGGTCGATTTCCCCGGCTTTGCGCTGGAGGTGGTGCATGGGTTCGAGGGGCAGGGGCTAACTGCGCTGTTCGGTCCGTCGGGGTGTGGCAAGTCCACGTTGTTGCGGGCGATTGCCGGGTTCGAGACCAGCGCGCGGGGGCGGCTGGCCTATGGCGATGAGGTCTGGCTGAACGGGCGGCGGGGGCTGGCCCCGCATCGGCGTGGCGTGGGCTATGTGTTTCAGGATACGCGGCTCTTTCCGCATCTCTCGGTGCGGGGCAATCTGGACTATGCCGACAAGCGGGCGGCGGATTTGCCGGCGCGTTATGGGTTTGACGATGTGGTGAACGCGCTCGACCTCGGGCCGTTGTTGCCGCGTGGCGCGACGACCCTGTCGGGGGGCGAGCGGCAGAGGGTGGCGATCGGGCGGGCGCTCTTGTCTCGGCCGCGCCTCATGTTGATGGATGAACCGCTGGCGGCGCTGGATACGCGGCGCAAGGGGGAAATCCTGCCTTATATCGCGCGGTTGCCGGGGGTGTTCGGCGTGCCGGTGATCTATGTGACGCATGCGATTGAGGAGGTCACGCAACTGGCGGACCGCATTGTCGCGCTGGAGGCGGGGCGTGTGGTGGCGGCGGGCGGTGTGGCCGAGACGCTGGAGCGGCTGGATCTGGCTGGGGTACAGGGCCGGTTCGAGGCGGGAGCCGTTCTGGCCGGACATGTCGTGGCGCAGGATAGCGACATGCGTCTGACGCGGGTTGATCTGGGTGGTGGTCTTGCGCTTGAGGTGCCCGAAATCCGCTTGCCTGTTGGAGAGGCAGTGCGGTTGCGGGTGCGGGCGCGCGATGTGGCGCTGGCGCTGGCGCGGCCCGCCGGGGTCAGCATTCGCAATATGCTAGAGGCCGAGGTGTTGCGGGTCGAGGTGGAGGCCGAAACCGCCTATGCCGAGGTTCTGCTCGCGCTTGGGGGTCAACATTTGCGCGCAAGGGTGACGCGGGCGGCGCTGCGCGATCTGGAGGTCGTGCCGGGGCAAAAGCTGGTGGCGATGATCAAGGCGGCAGCGTTCGACCGGCAGGCCTTGCCGCGCGGTTAACTGCGCTACGCTTGACAATTGCATGGGCGCACGCGACAGACGCGGGCATGATGACAGGTTTCATTCAGGTGGCCGTAGGGGGCGCGATCGGCTCTTGTCTGCGCTATGGCGTGGGTCTGGCGGCGCTGCGCTTTGTCGGTCCCGGATTTCCGGTGGCGGTGCTGGGGGTCAATATCCTTGGCTCGTTCCTGATGGGAGTGGCTGTTGTGGTCCTGACGCAGCGTGGGCTAGGACATCTGAGCCCCTTGGTGATGAGCGGCCTTTTGGGCGGGTTCACCACGTTTTCGGCGTTCTCGCTCGAGGCCTTTTCGCTCTGGGAGCGGGGGCAGGCGATGGCGGCGCTGGGCTATGTCGGGCTGTCGGTGGTATTGTCCATCGGGGCATTGATTTTGGGCGTCTGGCTGGCGCGGGGGTTTTTCGCATGAGCGGTGTTCAGACGCGGGTTGTTGGGCCGGATGACGGGGATCAGCGGCTGGATCGGTGGATCCGGCGGCTGTTTCCGCATGTCGGCCAAGTGCAGATCGAGAAGATGTGCCGCAAGGGTGAAGTGCGCGTCGATGGCGGACGGGTGAAGCCTGCGACGCGGCTTGAGGTCGGGCAGAGCGTGCGGATACCGCCGTTGCCGGACACCGATGAGCGGCCAACGGGGGCGCTGGCGCGGATCAGCCCGGCGGATGCCAAGATGATCCAGTCTTGCGTGATCTACCGCGACGATCATGTGATCGCGCTGAACAAGCCGCCGGGCCTGCCGGTTCAGGGCGGCAGCAAGCAGACGCGGCATGTGGACGGGCTGGCGGAGGCGCTGCGCTTTGGCGCGGAGGAAAAGCCACGGTTGGTGCATCGGTTGGACAAGGACACCTCTGGGGTGTTGTTGCTGGCGCGGACGCGTGAGGCGGCCAAGGGGCTGACGGCGGCGTTCCGGCATCGCAACACGCGCAAGATCTATTGGGCGGCTGTCGCCGGTGTGCCGACGCCGCGCATGGGCACGGTGCGCTATGGTCTGGTCAAGGCACCCGGACATGGGGCCAAGGGCGAGGGCGAAAAGATGATCTGCGTGCATCCGCGCGAGGTCGAGGCGACACCGGGGGCCAAGCCCGCGACCACCGATTATGCGGTGATCGAGGCGGCGGGGGCGCGCACGTCCTGGATGGCGCTGATCCCGGTGACCGGGCGGACGCATCAGCTCAGGGCGCATATGGCCGAGATCGGGCATCCGGTTGTCGGCGATGGCAAATATGGCGGTTCGGGGCAGGAGAACCTTGGCGATGGCTGGGGGGCGCAACTGGGCGGTGATGTGAGCCGCAAGCTGCATCTGCACGCGCGCTCGCTCAAGATCGAGCATCCGGTGTCGCGGGCCATTTTGCACATTACCGCGCCGTTGCCCGAGCATATGCAGCGGACCTGGGATCTGTTTCAGTGGATTCCGTCCGAGGCGCCGGAGGACCCGCTCGAGGACATGGCATGAGCCTGCCCTTGCGTCTGGTGATTTTTGACGTCGATGGCACGCTGGTCGATAGCCAAGGCGATATTCTGGCGGCGATGCGGGCGGCGTTTGATCGCGCGGGAGAGCCTGCGCCGGAGCGGGAACTGATTCTGGGTATTGTCGGTCTCTCGCTCGATGTGGCGATTCCGCGTCTGGCGCCGACCTTGCCGGGCGACGTTCAGGGGCGCATCGTGGGCTGGTACAAGGAAGCCTATATGGGGCTGCGGGCCGAGTTCGGTGTCGAGCAGTCCTCGCCGCTCTATCCATATGCGCTGGAGACCCTGAAGGCGCTGCATGCGGTGCCGGAGACCCTGTTGGGGGTGGCGACGGGCAAATCGGCGCGAGGATTGGACAAGCTCTTGGAGGGGCATGATCTGCGGTCCTATTTCGTGACGCGGCAGGTGGCGGATCATCATCCGTCCAAGCCGCATCCCTCAATGCTGCGCGCGGCGCTGGCGGAAACCGGGGTTGCGCCGGAAAACGCGGTGATGATTGGCGATACGAGCTTTGACATGGATATGGCGCAGGCGGCAGGCATTGCCGGTATCGGGGTGGCCTGGGGCTATCATCGGCCCGAGGCGCTGAGTGCCGCGCGCGAGGTCGTGCCGGATTTCCGGGCGCTTCCCGCTGCGTTGGATCGACTCTGGGGGTAAGACGATGAGCGAATGGAAAGCCAAGCGGTTCTGGAAAGACGCGGGCGTTGTCGAGGAAGACGAGGGGTTTGGCGTGCGGTTGGATGGGCGCGTGGTGCGCACCCCGGCCAAGGCCACGCTGATCGTGCCGACGCGCGCACTGGCAGAGGCGATTGCCGCGGAATGGGATGCGCAGGAGGGCAAGATCAACCCCAATACGATGCCCTGTACCCGGTCCGCCAATGCCGCGCTCGACAAGGTCGCGCCGCAACGGGACGAGGTGGTCGAGATGCTGGCAGCCTATGGCGACAGCGATCTGATCTGTTACCGCGCTGCGAGTCCCGAGGAACTGATCAAAAAACAGGCAGAGGCCTGGGATCCGTTGTTGGATTGGACCGAATCGGTCCTGTCTGTAAAACTGCTTCCGGTTGTGGGCGTGGTGCATGTGCCGCAGGACGCGCAGGCGATTTCACTCCTGAAAGCGCATGTGGAGGCTCTTGATACATGGGCCCTGACGGCATTTCACGATCTTGTGAGTATTAGCGGGTCTCTTGTGATAGGATTTGCCGCGCTGGACAATTTTTATCCGGCCGATGTGCTCTGGGCGCTGTCTCGGGTCGATGAAACCTGGCAGGCGGAGCAATGGGGTAAGGACGAAGAGGCCGAAGAGATGGCGGCGCGGAAACAATCTGACTTTCTGCATGCCAAAAGGTTCTATGATCTTTCGCGCAAGGATCGGGCAGTCTGATCCCTGCGTGACTGACGCAAGGGCAACTGCTGGTATGGCACCGGTTTGCAATTGGGTTTCGTGAACAAAGACTTGACGTTTCGTGATGAATCCACACAAACTTGGCCTCACTGAGAGGGGTGAAAACCCTGCCAACAGTGTCAAATGGGTCGTAAGATCCGACAAACCGCTCTTGAAGGGCGGATAATCAGGAAGAGGTAAACATGAAAAAAACCGTATTTTTGGGCGCGCTGACGGTGGCCGGCCTTGCGGCTGGCGCTTCTGCGGCTGCCACGTTGGATGACGTGAAGGCACGCGGCAAGCTGAACTGTGGTGTGACCACCGGCCTCGTGGGCTTTGCTGCCCCCGATGCGAACGGTGTTTGGGAAGGTTTTGACGTGGCTGTGTGCCGTGCAGTCGCCGCCGCTGTGCTGAGCGATGCGAATGCTGTTGAATTCGTGCCGACCACCGGCAAGACCCGCTTTACTGCGCTTGCCTCGGGCGAGATTGACATGCTGGCGCGCAACACCACCTGGACGTTTTCGCGCGATACCGATCTCAAGTTCGATTTCGTCGGCGTGAACTACTACGACGGTCAGGGTTTCCTTGTGCCCAAGTCGCTGGGTGTCAGCTCTGCCAAAGAGCTGGACGGCGCGACGGTCTGCATTCAGACCGGCACCACCACTGAGCTGAACCTCGCGGATTTCTTCCGTGCCAATAACATCAGCTATGAGCCGGTGCCGATCGAGACGAATGCCGAAGGTCAGCAGCAGTATCTGGCTGGTGCGTGCGACACCTACACCACCGATGCGTCGGGTCTGGCGTCGACTCGCGCAGCGTTCGAGAGCCCCACGGATCACGTGATCCTGCCGGAAATCATCTCGAAAGAGCCGCTCGGGCCGCTGGTTCGCCATGGCGACAACGACTGGGCTGACATTGTGCGTTGGACGTTCTACGCGCTGGTTGCTGCCGAAGAAATGGGCATCACCTCGGCCAATATCGGAGAGCTGTCTGCTGCGGCGGGCGACAACCCGGAGATCAACCGTATCCTCGGCACCGAGGGTGATCTGGGTGCGATGGTCGGTCTCGACAACGAGTGGGCCAAGCGGGCGATTGCCGCTGGCGGCAACTATGGCGAGATCTTTGAGAAGAACATTGGCGAAAAGACCCCGATCGGTCTGGCCCGTGGTCTGAACGCTCAGTGGACGCAGGGCGGCATCATGTACGCTCCGCCGTTCCGGTAAAATCTTCTGACGAAGGGCGCGGGTCTCTCCCGCGCCCTTTTCACCTCTAGACCACTTAAAAATCGGCCCACGGCAGAAATGCCGATAAAAATCCGGGTCGAAACACAGGGAAACTCCCAGATGACAACGATGACCGACCCTCCCAAGGCGTCGTTTCAGCTTTCTATGCTGATTTATGACACACGGTATCGCTCTTATACGTTTCAATTCATTGCGCTCATGCTCTTGCTGTTGCTGCTTGGCTATCTCGGGGCCAATTTGGTGAGCAACCTTGCCGCACAGGGGCAGAACATCTCGTTCGGCTTTCTGAGTGATCCGGCTGGGTATGACATCAACCAACGGCCCATCGAGTATGACAGCCAATCGAGCCATATGCGCGCCTCTATCGTGGGCGTGCTCAACACGCTGATCGTGGCGGTTCTGGGCTGTGCTACGGCGACACTTTTTGGCGTGACAGCGGGTATTCTGCGGCTCTCGCCCAATTGGCTGGTGCGCAAGCTGATGGCCGTTTACGTCGAGGCGTTCCGCAATGTGCCGGTGCTGATCTGGATCCTGATCATTGCGACGATCATGACGGCGTCGATGCCGTCTCCCAATCAATTCCGCGGGGATAATGCCGACGCGTCGATGTTGCTGGACGCGTTCGCCTTTACCAACCGGGGGGTCTATGTGCCCGCGCCGGTTTGGGGGGCGGGTTCGCTGGTGGTGGTCCTGACGTTTCTCGCGTCGATTGCGGGGGTGTTTTATTACCGCCGCTATGCGACCAAGCTCCTGTATGAAACCGGGCGGCTCTTGCCGATGGGATGGCCATCGCTGGTGATCCTGTTCGTGCCGACCATTCTGATCTTCTTTGTCTTGGGTCAGCCGATCACTCTCGATTACCCGGCGTTGAAAGGGTTCAACTTTGACGGGGGGCTGCATATTCGGGGCTCGCTGATTGCGCTGTGGTTTGCGCTGGCGATCTATACCGGCGCCTTTATCGCCGAAAACGTGCGGGCGGGTATTCAGGCGGTCAGCAAGGGGCAGACGGAAGCGGCGGCGTCGCTGGGGCTGCGGCCCAAGCGGATCATGAATCTGGTGATCCTGCCGCAGGCGCTGCGGGTGATCATCCCGCCGCTGATCTCGCAATATCTCAACCTCACCAAGAATTCGTCACTGGCGATTGCCGTGGGGTACATGGATGTGACCGGCACGTTGGGGGGAATCACGCTCAATCAGACGGGGCGCGCGATCGAATGCGTGCTGATGCTGATGTTGTTCTATCTGACGATCAGTCTCGCCATTTCGGCGGTCATGAACGTCTATAACAACTCTATCAAGCTGAAGGAGCGCTGAGCATGGCCCGTGATCAACTCGCCTTTGTGCGCACGCGCATGCTGCCCGAAGCGCCGCCTCCAACGGCGCAGACGGGGGCGGTGAAATGGCTGCGCGAGAACTTGTTCTCGTCGCCCGGCAACACGCTTCTGACGCTGGTGTCGGCTTATGTGGTGTTTCAGATCGTTATCTCCACCGCGCCGTGGTTTATCAACGGTGTTTGGGAAAGCCCAAGCCTGACCGCCTGTCGTGAAATCCTAGATGGCAAGATGGGGGGCTGTTTCGCGGTGCTGACGGAGCGCTGGAATCAGCTGTTGTTCGGGTTCAAATACCCATCCGAGCTCTACTGGCGGCCCGGTCTGGCCTTTGTGCTGCTGTTCATTGCCGCCGCACCGGTGCTGTTTGGCAAGGTGTTCCCGCGCAAGATGCTGATCTTTACCGGGCTATACCCGTTCATCGCCTATTGGTTGATCTGGGGCGGGTCTGTGTTGGTGCCGGTCTTTGCCCTCTTGGGGGTGCTGTTGGGCGCGTTTACCTATAGCCGTGTGGTGACGATCAGCGCGGGTGTCGCGGTGATTGCCGCCTTCGTGGCGGCGCTCATCTTTTGGATCCTCTCGGGCTATGTGACGGGACCGATGGAGAATGTGATGGCCATTCAGGCCGTGGCCTCGCGCGATATGGGCGGGTTCATGATCAACCTGATGCTGGGTGTGGTCTGTGTGTCGCTGTCCTTGCCCTTGGGCATCCTGCTGGCACTGGGGCGGCAATCGAGCATGCCGATCATCAAGTGGATCTGCGTGGTTTTCATCGAGTTCATTCGCGGTGTGCCGCTGATCACGCTCTTGTTCGTGGCCAACGTCGTGCTGGCCTATTTCCTGCCGCCGGGGACGAATTTCGACCTGATCCTGCGGGTGATCATCATGATCACGATGTTCTCGTCGGCCTATATCGCCGAGGTGATCCGGGGGGGGCTCGCGGCGCTGCCGCGCGGACAATATGAGGCGGGGGACAGTCTGGGTCTTGATTACGCGCAATCCATGCAGCTGATCATCCTGCCGCAAGCGCTCAAGATCTCGATTCCGGGCATTGTCAACGTGGCCGTCGGTCTCTTCAAGGATACGACGCTGGTCTCGGTCATTTCGATGTTCGACATCGTCGGCATGATCCGTGGTCCGATCCTTGCCTCGTCCGAATGGAACGGGGTTTATTGGGAGCTGTTTGGCTTTGCCTGCGTCCTGTTCTTCATCACCTGCTACGGTATCTCGCAATATTCCCAGTGGCTGGAGCGTCAGCTTCGCACGGATCATCGGTAAGGAGGGTCATCATCATGGCCGCTGAAAAACAATTGAACGTCTCGGATCAGGTTGCCGTCGATATCACGAAGATGAACAAGTGGTATGGCGCGTTTCACGTGCTGCGCGACATTGATCTGACGGTTTATCAGGGCGAGCGGATCGTGATCGCCGGGCCGTCGGGATCGGGCAAATCAACGCTGATCCGCTGTATCAACGCGCTCGAGGAGCATCAGAAGGGCAAGATCACGGTCGATGGCACGCTGTTGTCGAATGACCTCAAGAATATCGACAAGATCCGGTCGGAGGTTGGCATGGTGTTTCAGCACTTCAACCTGTTTCCGCATCTGACGATTCTGGAGAATTGCACGCTTGCCCCGATCTGGGTGCGCAAGACGCCCAAGCGCGAGGCCGAGGAAGTGGCGATGCATTTCCTTGAAAAGGTCAAGATCCCGGAGCAGGCCAATAAATATCCTGGTCAGCTCTCGGGGGGGCAGCAGCAGCGGGTGGCGATTGCGCGGTCCTTGTGCATGCGACCGCGGATCATGCTGTTTGACGAGCCGACATCGGCGCTCGATCCCGAAATGATCTCGGAGGTTTTGGATACGATGATCCAACTGGCTGAAGAAGGCATGACCATGCTCTGCGTGACCCATGAGATGGGATTTGCGCGCAAGGTGGCGAATCGGGTGATCTTTATGGATCAGGGTCAGATCGTCGAGCAGAACGAGCCGGAAGAGTTCTTTAACAATCCCAAGAGTGACCGGACCAAGCTGTTCCTGAGCCAGATACTGGGGCACTGAGGCAAGGAAGGGGGCGCTGCCCCCATCCCGGAGCAAGTCCGGGACTCCCCCGGAGTATTTTGAGAACGATGAAAGGGGTGGCGCTGCGCCGCCCCTTTGCTGTCAGACCCAAGTGGTGCGGCGGTCGCGCAGGTGTTGGATCGCGGCGCGCAGGTCATCGGCGATGGGGCCGGGGCGCGGGGTGTCGCGCAGGGTGTCGATGAGCGCATCGTCAGGCAGGGTCGGGCGCCGCGTCCATGAGAGCGCGGCCAAGATGGCGCGGGCGGGTTCGGGCAGGCGGTCGGGGATTTCGTTGTTGTTGAGGGTGGCCCAGACCCCGGACCAGAGGCGGCCCACGGTCCAGGGATTATAACCGCCGCCGCCCAGAACGAGGAGGCGCGGGGCGAGCGGGCGCAAGAGTGCCACCGCTTCCCAATGGGCGTTGTTGGAGAGGCAGAGGCGCGACAACGGGTCTTCGGCCACGGCATCGGCCCCGCATTGCAGGATGAGCGCCTGAGGGGTGAAGGCTTGCACCGCCGGAAGAATGACCTCGTGCAGGGCCATGGCAAAACCGCTGTCGTTGGTGGCGCGGGGCAGGGGCAGGTTGATCGCATGGCTGCCCGCGCGGTCATGGAGCGTGCCGGTGAAGGGCCAGCGCCCGGCCTCATGGGTGGAGATCATCAGGACGCGGGGGTCGCTGTGGAAGGCGGCGGCGACCCCGTCGCAATGATGCGCGTCGATATCGACATAGGCGATGCGGCTGAGGCCTTGGGCCAGAAACGCCTTGATCGCCAGCACCGGGTCGTTGAGGTAGCAAAACCCGCCCGCGTGATCGGCCATGCCGTGATGTGTGCCGCCGCCGGGGTTATAGGCTGCGCCGCCCGTCGCCAAGAGGTCTGTGGCCAGAAGCGAGCCACCGGCGGCGGTGGCGGGGCGGCGGAACATCTCTGGATAGATCGGATTGGAAAGCGTGCCGATCTGGTGGCGGGCGCGGATTTCGGGGGAGACTTGGCCGGATGTCTCGGCCTCTTGCAGAGCGGCGATATAGTCCGGGGTGTGCCACGCGGTCAGCGCCTGCGGCTTGGCGCGGGGGCTGGTGCGGTATTGCGCCGGCGGCAGCCAGCCCAGAGCGCGGCAGAGGTCGATCACGGTGGGCACGCGGGGGATCGAGAGTGGGTGGCGCGCCCCGTAGGAAGAGCCGCGATAGATCTCTGATCCGATAAAGAGCGGCGGTTGCATGCGCCGGTTATGGCAGGTCGTGCGGGGTGAGGAACTGCACCACCGTGCCGGTGCCGGGGTGCAACGCGGACCAATCGTCAATGTCGAACCGGGCGATGAGCGTGGCGCCGGTGGGATAGTCGTCGAACCGCTCGTGATCCGGGGGGGCGGCGACCAACAGGGCCGCGAATTCCGCGATGCCGGGGTTGTGGCCCAGCATCAGCACCTGATGGCCTGTGGCGTGGCGCAGAACCGCCAGCATTTCGTCAGCCTCGGCCAGATAGAGCGCGTCATTGAGGTCTGGCGGTGTCGCGAGTTTGAGGCGGGCGCAGGTTTCCTGAGTGCGTTCCGCGGGGGAGCAGAGGATCTGATCGGGCAGAAGGTCTTGGGCGTGGAGCCAGCGGCCGAGGGCGGTGGAGGCCTTGCGCCCGCGTGCGTTGAGGGGGCGGGCGCTATCGGGGAGGCGGGGATCGCCCCAGTCAGATTTGGCGTGGCGCATGAGAATGAGCGTCTTCATCCAAAGTATCCCATGTGAAAGGCGGATTGTTCTTCGCGTCGCCCATAGGATTGGCTGAGCGGGCAGGCGCGGCGCACGGCACAGCCGCGCGCGCGGCAGTCATTTCCGGGACGGTCGAGATCGGATTTGCAGGCGGGGACGTTATAGGCCTCGGGGATCAACGCATCCACCGGGCAGGCGCTGCGGCAGGGTTGATCCGTACAGCTATCGCAGGGGCGTTGACCGGGAAGCGGAAGCGCGAAGCGGTCCGGGAAGGCGAGCGCGCCGCGATAGGAGATCATCAGCCCTGCCTCGTCATGCACCAAGAGGCCGACGGGCGACGGCCAAGCGCGGGCGCTGCGGCGCGCCCAATCGGTGAAGGGTTGCCAGGGTGGGCCGGAGAAGGGGAAGACGGGCATTGCCCCAAGTGCTGCGGCCATGGCCGTGATGACGCGGGTGGACCAGCGGTTCATCGGGTCGCGCGCGCCGTCCAGGTATTCGGGCGTTGCGGTGAAATGCGCCCAAAAGCCCGGCTCGGCGGGGCTGAGGAGCACGAGGGTCTGATGGCCGGGCACTTCACCGGGCGTGAGATGCAGCGCGCCCGACAGGGTCAGATGATGCGCGCGCGCGAGGTTTGCGAGCGCCGGGGGAAGGCCGGGCACGCGCGGCGCTCAGCGGGCGCGGGGGTGTTGCACCCGCGGGCCAGCCTCGCCCCGGATGAGCGAGCCAGCGCCATGTTCGGTGAACAGCTCGAGGAGCGTCGCGTTGGGCGCGCGCCCGTCGAGAATGACCACGGCGCGCACGCCGCCGTCGATGGCGGCAAGGGCCGTTTCTGTCTTGGGGATCATGCCGCCTGCGATCACGCCGTCGCGGGTCATCTGGCGGATTTGCTCGGCGCTGAGTTCGGTGACAACGCGCCCCTCGGCATCGCGGACCCCGTCGATATCGGTGAGAAGGAGCAGGCGGTCGGCCTTGAGGGCGGCGGCGATGGCGCCGGCGGCGGTGTCGCCGTTGATGTTGTAGGTCTCGCCCTCGCGGCCCGCGCCCAAGGGGGCGATCACGGGGATCATGTCGGCGGCAAAGAGCGTGTGCAGGATGGTGGGGTCGATCTCGGAGGGCTCGCCCACGAGACCCAGATCAGGATGCGAGGGGGTGCAGGTGATGAGGCGGGCGTCTTTGCCCGACAGGCCCACGGCGCGTCCGCCCTGACCGTTGATCGCCGCCACGATGCGTTTGTTGACCTGACCCGAGAGGACCATTTCCACCACATCCATGGTGGCGGCATCAGTCACGCGCTTGCCGTTGACGAAGTCTGATTTGATCTCGAGTTTTTCGAGCATCTGATTGATCATCGGCCCGCCGCCGTGGACAATCACCGGGTTGACGCCCACTTGCTGCATCAGAACCACGTCGCGGGCGAAGGTTTCCATCGCCTCGTCGCTGCCCATTGCGTGACCACCCAGTTTGATGACCACGATGGCCCCGGTATAGCGTTGCAGATAGGGCAGGGCCTCGGAAAGGGTGCGGGCAGTGGCGATCCAGTCGCGATTCATGTCTCTGGCCTTCATGCTGGTCTCCAACGCGGGGTTGCAGACCTCAATACAATCTGCGCGGGGTGGTGCCAAGGGCCGTTGCGGCGGTGCTGGAACGGGCTAGGCTCGCACGCAACGAAATTCATGGCTGAGAGAGGTGCACCATGTCCGAGATCAAGACATTGCTGTTGACGGGGGCGAGCCGCGGGATCGGTCATGCCACGGTGCGGCGCTTCAATGCGGCGGGGTGGCGGGTGATCACCTGTTCACGCCAGCCCTTTCCAGAGGAATGCCCTTGGGGCGGCGGGGCGGAGAACCACATTCAGATGGATTTGGCAGACCCGCATGATGTGATCGCCAAGGTCGACGTGATCCGCGAGCGGTTGGGCGGGCGTTTGGATGCCTTGGTCAATAATGCGGGGATTTCGCCCAAAGGGCCGGAGGGGGAGCGGCTGGATACGTTCACCACGGATTTGCGGACCTGGGGTCAGGTGTTTCACGTCAATTTCTTTGCCTCGGTGGTTCTGGCGCGCAGCCTGCGCGACGAGTTGGCGGCGGCCAAAGGGGCGGTGGTGAATGTCACCTCGATTGCCGGGAGCCGCGTGCATCCCTTTGCGGGCGCGGCCTATGCCACATCCAAGGCGGCGCTGGTGGCGCTGACCCGCGAGATGGCGCATGATTTCGGCCCCTTGGGTGTCCGGGTCAATTCGATCGCACCCGGAGAGATTCGCACGGCAATCCTGTCGCCGGGCACGGACAAGCTGGTCGAGAGCATCCCGATGCGACGGTTGGGCGAACCTGATGAGGTGGCCAACACGATCTTTTTCCTCTGCTCCGAAGGGTCGTCCTATATTTCCGGCACCGAGATCGAGATCAACGGCGCGCAGCACGTGTAACGAAAAACGGGGCGTCTGATCGGGTTCACATCGCCCCTGCTCCCAATCCGGGGCCTCCACGCGGCCTCGGCGAGGTCCCGGGTCAAGCCCCGGACGTGTGTGTTTTCGATGGGGCGCAACACGCCCTAACGAAAATGGGGCGGCCAGAGGGCCGCCCCATCACACTGTTCCGTGAGCGTTTCGATTACTTGGGCATGATCACGGTGTCGATCACATGGATCACGCCGTTGGTGGCCTCGATATCCGCCTGCACCACTTTGGCGCCATCGACGGTCACGCCGTCAGTTGTGCCGATGGTGACCTCGCTGCCCTGAACGGTCGCGGCTGTCATGCCGTCCGAGAGGTCGGTCGACATCACCTTGCCCGGCACCACGTGATAGGTGAGGATCGCGGTCAGCTTGTCCTTGTTCTCGGGCTTGAGCAGGTCTTCGACCGTGCCTGCGGGCAGAGCCGCGAAGGCGTCATTGGTGGGGGCAAAGACGGTGAAAGGGCCTTCGCCCTTGAGCGTATCGACAAGGTCAGCGGCCTGCACGGCGGCGACAAGCGTCGAGAAGCTCTCGTTGCCGGCGGCGATGTCGACGATGTCCTTGCCGTGATTGTCGGCAAAGGCGGGGCCGGCCATCAGGGCGGCGGCGGTCAGGGCGAGATAGGTTCTGCGAAACATGTTTGCGTCTCCGTTTAAGTGTCCGTTTCCATGACCCCGGTGTCGGGATCATGCGGGGCTTACGGCGGGGGGCGGGGATTGGTTCACAGGGGTTTTCCGCCGACGCGGTTTGACGCGCGGCTCAGGCCCGCTAAGCCGGGGCGCTTTGAAACATCCAATCACGTTTTTGTGAAGGCGCGGAAAATTTCCTGCGGTTTGGGGGTGATCCAGCCGGGTGTCCTGCCGCCTCGGCGGGGGGCGGGCAATTGGCCCGATCCTCGCCGAGACGTGCTGAAATGTGGGCTGCGAGCGTGTTTTGCCAGCTTGTTTGGCGGGTCCGAATGGCGCAGGTTGCGCGCGACGCCCTGAAACGGGCGAGGGTAGGGATCATTGGAGATTTCAGATGGGGTATGTGACGCAGATCCTCGAGGTTCTGGCGCTGTTGTTCGTCTTTGCCTTGGGCGCGGTCGTGTTCATGGTTGCGGTGTTCTACATCCTGGACAAGACGCAGCCCGGCGATGCGATCCGGCGCAATTATCCGGTGATTGGCCGGTTCCGGGGGTTGTTCACCAAGCTGGGCGAGTTTTTCCGGCAGTATTTCTTTGCCATGGACCGCGAGGAGATGCCGTTCAACCGCGCGCAGCGCGATTGGGTCAGCCACGCGACCAAGGGTGGAGGCAATACGATTGCCTTTGGCTCGACCCGTAATCTCGGGGTGCCGGGCACGCCCATCTTTGTGCCTGCGGTGTTTCCGCCGCTGGATGATCAGTTTGCTATGACGGCCCCAATGCAGATCGGGCCGACGGCGGCCATTCCCTATATGGCCAAGTCGATTTTCAACATCTCGGGCATGAGCTATGGCGCGATTTCGCGCCCGGCGGTCGAGGCGCTGAGCCGGGGCGCGGCCAAGGCGGGCATCTGGCTGAATACAGGCGAAGGGGGGCTGAGCCCGTTTCACCTGATCGGGAATTGCGATCTGGTCTATCAGATCGGCACCGCCAAATATGGCGTGCGCGATGCGCTGGGCAATCTGAGTGATGCGCGGCTGCGCGAAGTATCTGACAACCCCAGTATCAAGATGTTCGAGTTGAAGCTGGCGCAGGGCGCCAAGCCGGGCAAGGGCGGCATTCTGCCGGGTGAAAAGGTCAATGCCGAGATCGCTGCCATTCGCGGGATCGAGATCGGCAAGGACAGTATTTCGCCCAACCGTCACGCCGATATCAATGATTATGGCGAGTTGCTGGATGTGATCGGTCACATCCGAGCGGTGACGGGTCGCCCGGTCGGGTTCAAGACGGTGATCGGATCGTCCGAGGCGTGGGAGCCACTGTTTGAGATGATCATGGCGCGGGGGCCAGACAGCGCCCCGGATTTCATTGCGATTGACGGGGGCGAAGGCGGCACCGGGGCCGCCCCCATGCCGCTGATGGATCTGGTGGGGATGCCCATTCGGGACGCGCTGCCGCGTATGGTCGATCTGCGGGATCGTTATGGGCTGAAGGATCGGATCAGGATGATCGCGGCCGGCAAGCTGATCAATCCCGGTGATGTCGCCTGGGCGATTTGTGCAGGCGCGGATTTTGTCACCTCGGCGCGCGGTTTCATGTTCAGCCTTGGCTGTATTCAGGCGCTGAAGTGTAATCGCAACACCTGTCCCACCGGCATCACCACCCATGACCCCTATTTGCAGCGCGGTTTGGTGGTCGAGGATAAATACCTCAAGGTTGCCAATTTCGCCAAGTCGGTGATCAAGGAGGTCGAGACCATCGCCCATTCGGTGGGGGTCGCCGAACCGCGCCTGATGCGGCGGCGGCATGTGCGGCTGGTGCAGGCGGATGGCACGTCAGTGGCGTTCAATAAAATCCGGCCAAGTTACAATGCGGACGCGGGATTGTGACCACGCGTTGAAACCCTGCGGTGGCGAGGGCCGTGTCTGTCTCTATATAATGGATGAACCAATAGGAGAGATGACATGGCCCATCGCTGGATTAACACGCTGAGTGACACGGATGTGACGCCTGAGGCGGCGTTTTTCAATCGCCGCCAGATGATCGCTGGGGCGGCGGCTGGCGTAGGCCTGAGCCTGATGGCGCAGCGCGCGCGCGCCGAGACCCTGGAGCCCAACGACTGGGACGATATCACCACCTATAACAACTATTATGAGTTTGGCACCGACAAGGGCGATCCCGCGCGCAATGCCCGGACGCTGACCGTCAGCCCCTGGAGTGTGACCATCGACGGGCTGGTGGACCGACCGGGTGACTATGCCTTTGACGAGATCATGGCCAAGATGACGATCGAAGAGCGGCTCTATCGGTTCCGCTGTGTCGAGGCGTGGTCGATGGTGGTGCCGTGGAACGGGTTTGAACTGGCTGATCTCTTGGAGCTGGCCGGGGTACAGAGCGGCGCGAAATATGTGGCGTTTGAGACGGTACTGCGGCCCGATGAGATGCCGGGGGTGCGGTATCCGGTGCTCGATTGGCCTTATGTCGAGGGGCTGCGTCTGGATGAGGCGCTGCATCCGCTGACAATCATGGCCACTGGTATCTATGGCCGCGATATTCCCAATCAGAATGGCGCGCCGCTGCGTCTGGTGGTGCCGTGGAAATACGGGTTCAAGTCGATCAAGTCGGTGGTGCGGATCACGCTCACGGATAAGGAACCGCCGACAAGCTGGAACAAGGCCAATGCCGGCGAATACGGGTTCTATAGTAATGTGAACCCGGAGGTGGATCACCCGCGCTGGTCTCAGGCCTCGGAGCGGCAGATCGGTGGCGGGCTGTTTTCCTCGCGTGTGCCCACGCTGATGTTCAATGGCTATGGCGATGAGGTGGCGGGGCTCTATGCGGGCATGGATCTGAAAAAGAACTTTTGATGGTGCAGGACCGGATCAACGCGCTGGCCCGGCGGGTGCCGGTCTGGGCGGTGTGGCTTCTGGCGCTCGCGCCGGCGGTCTGGACCTTCTATCTCGGCCTCACTGGCGGGTTGGGGGCCGAACCGATCAAGGCGCTGGAGCGTGAACTGGGCGAGATCGCGTTGCAGCTGGTGATCCTCGGGTTGTGCATCACACCGCTGCGGCGGCATCTGGGCGTGAACCTGATCCGGTTTCGCCGGGCGGTGGGATTGCTGGCGTTCTCTTATGTGTGTCTGCATCTGCTGGTCTGGCTGGTTCTGGATGTGCAGATCCTTGCACAGATCTGGGCGGATATTATCAAGCGTCCCTATGTGACGGTGGGGTTCAGCGCGTTCCTTTTGATGATTCCGTTGGCCATGACGTCGAATGACTTTTCTCTGCGCCGGCTTGGGCCGCGATGGCGGCAGTTGCACAAGCTGACCTATGGGGTGGCGGTGCTGGGGGCGGTGCATTTCGTCTGGCTGAGCAAAGGATTTCAAATCGAGCCGCTGATCTATCTGGCCGTGATTCTGGGGCTTCTGGTCTTGCGGTGGCGTCCCAAGGCACGGATTAGCAGGGCATGAGCCGTCCTCAGGCGGGTGGATTCACCGGGTCTTGGGGGTAAGTCTGTGGATAACCCTAGATGTGGGAGTGGGGCGGGAATTGCCTTGGTAAGATTGTTGCGCCAGAGCGCCGAAATCTTGGCAAAGCATCCCTTAACCCATTAATATTTAGTGAAAATCCGGGTTTTTGAAAAAAAAATGACAAAAGCCGAAAAAAGGGGTTGCGACTCTTCTGGGGTAACCGTAAATACCCCTTCACCGGCGCTGCTGAGGCGGTTGTTGGGACGCGGGACGGACTTGGGGCGG
>NZ_JBRJGQ010000012.1:0-118544 GCF_053628575.1 Roseovarius sp. MBR-51 | reverse complement strand
CTGCTGCGCGATTTCGAGGCTTTCCTTCAAACAATAGAGACACCGAAGGTGATCTATGACATTGGTGGCGGCACCGGTAACTACGCCGAGATCGCCGCTCGCGCCTGCCCCGGCAGTGAGATCCACTTCGTCGAACCCGACGCAGGCATGATCGAGCTGGCGAGAGCCAAACTGGCAGCGCACGGCAATACCAATTATGAGAGCCTTGCGCTCGAAGACATCGATGCCCCTGGCACGGCCGATCTTGTCATCTGCGTACACGCGCTTTACGCGATGCCCGCGCCAGAGCAGCGGCTTGCCGACATGCGTCGGTTGCTTCGGCCGGGCGGCTTGCTCTACCTGATTGATCTTGGTCGTTACATGAACGTGGCCGACTGGCGCAGCTACCTTTTCTCCCACTTGAGAAAAGAACATGGGCTGGCAGGCACACTCCGGGTCTTTTGGCAGGGACGAGAAATCGCCAAGCAGAACAAGGCTATCTTCAAGGCACAAAAGAACGGCGCTTACTGGACGCACACCGAGACAGAGATTGCATCGGCAGCCACCGCAGCGGACTTCGAAATCCTCAGGCAGGACTGCGTTTATCGTGGCTACAGCGACCTCCTCGTATGTCGCGCAAAGCTGTAGTCGCGCGGGCTTGGAAGGAGCGATCATGAACGAGCAAGCCATCGATGCGTTGAAGCACGCGCGCTATAGGGTTCTGACCGAGAGCGAGGACCTGGAGGAGGTATATCGCCTGCGCTACAAATGCTATCGCGCCGAACGATCGGTCGCCGAGAACGAACGCGGTATAATGTCCGACGCATTCGACGAGACGGAGAACTGCGTCCACGTCGGTGTTGAAATGGATGGAAAGATGTTGGCGTCGGTGCGCCTGCACCTGATCTCCAAGCTCTCGCTTACATCACCGACGCTGGAGGTGTTTCCCGAGATTCTGGAGGACATCAAACGCGGACAGACGGCGCTCGATTCGACCCGCTTTGTGATTGATCCTGCGGCCCGCAAACAGCGCGTGCCGTTGCATTTTTTAGCACTGCGCATCCCATGTCTCGCTATAATCTTCTACGATATCGATCTGGGCCTTGCGCCGGTGCGTGCCGAGCATGCCGCGTTCTACCGCCGCTACTTTGGTTATAAACCGGCGCTGGAACCGCGCAGCTACCCTGGGTTGGCAAAGCCTATCCACCTTCTGACAGCCAAGGTTCGGGAACAGCGCGACGCGGTTCTGGCGCGCACTCCGATTTTCGGTCCGGTTGACGCGATCCCGCAATCCAACATTGAATTTCCGGACCTTTCGGGGGTCTATGTCGCTTCCAAGAATGGCCGTTCCGAGGCGGCCTGACTGCGCGTGGTTGGGCGCCTTAGACAGGCGACGGAGCGCAGTCGGCTTCCAATGTGGGCTGAAGCATGGCTCCCAACGAATATCTAAGGGTCATAAAGCTTTGCAATTTTCGCAATTGAAAAGCATCATCCCGCCTTGAGAGTGGTCTATTTTCAACACATTTTCGCTATAAGCGTTAACCTCGGACCTGCGTCAGAGGTAGGCATGAAGGACTTTAACACAGTTTGGGCGACCCGGGGCGATTGGTTCAACTCGGACGGTCAAGAACAAAGTATCAAGGACTACCTGCGCCTTGCCGACCAGCTCGTCTGGAAGCGGCAATTGAGCTATCTTGTTGCGGCCATATTGGCTCTTTTCTACATTGATCCCATTATAATCCTTGCGTTCTACAGCGCCGTAGCTCTTATCGAATTGCTTGATATGGCTCTTGCGCGAAAGTACCTCGGCTGGGATGGTCAAGACGCGGTGGTAGGCGGGAAAATCCTCAAGCGGATCACTATCAACACAGGCCTGAGTGCGATTACGATCAGCGCCTTTATCGTCGGTACTGCAGTTCAGAAAACATCGAGCGGGCATCTGACGCCGAGCTTCTTGCTCCTTTGTGCGTCGGTTTTCGCAGCGATGTACAATAGTCAAATGATCGGCATCCTGCTCTTGCGTCTCGTGATCTACGGTTTCGCGTTTCTGTACATCGCGTTCCTCGACGTGTTTCGTTATTTCCCACCGCTTAACTCCCCAATCTGGTTGGAGTTCTTCACGATCATCTTCGTGCTCTACTTCATTTGTGACATATCAGCGAAGTTCTACCTCAGCTACCAGGAGCGGCTTCAACAGATGCAACTGATCAAGCAGGAAAACGAACGCGCCAAGGCTGCTTTGGAAGTCAAGTCGCAGTTCCTCGCCACGGTCAGCCACGAGTTGCGCACACCGCTGACCTCAATCATGGGATCACTTGACCTCGTAAACAGCGGCGTACTCGGCGAGGTGCCCGAGAAGCTCAAGCACGTCATCGGCATCGCGGCCAAGAACGGGCATCGGCTCGCTAACTTGATCGATGACCTGCTCGACCTGCAAAAGATCGAAGCTGGCGAGATCGTGTTCCATTTCAAACCCCTCAATGCCAACGAGTTGGTGGACGAGGCCGTGGAATCCACCACAGGTTATGCCGGAAAGCTCGGCATCCAAGTCACGACCATCCACAGCGAGGAAGATTGCCGGTTTTTGGGTGACCGCAGCCGCCTGATCCAAGTGATGAACAACTTGTTGTCAAACGCCCTGAAGTTTTCCGACGAGGGCGGTACGGTGAGGGTGCGCGTGGAAGCTCTTGGCGCCCGCATCCGCATTTCGGTCCATGACGAGGGTGTGGGTATTCCGAAAGATGCCAAGGACCGCGTTTTTGGCAAGTTCAGCCAAGTGGATTCTTCCGATGTGCGTAAAGTCGGTGGTACCGGCCTTGGCCTGAACATCAGCAAGCAGATCGTTGAGCGCCACAACGGCACCATCGATTATGTCAGCGAACTGGGCGTGGGTTCGACGTTTTCTATAGAATTCGACCGCTTGACAGACTGAGCCTGCCCGAGCGCAGGCCTCGACCTGGCCGCAGAGATGGTCCATCAGCATGATTGCGATCAGACAAAGTCCTAATTCAAGTGACGGCCCAGATCACTGTTCAAAACTTTAATATCCATCGGAATGCTCCTCTTTTCCACCCATGCCCGCAACAATGCCCACGGTTTGGTGGGAGGGCAGTTCATCCCACCGACCGTGCCTGCTGCCTCATAGACAAGATCGGCCTGGAAGGGTTGAGGGGGACGTCCTGCGCTGGTTTCGCCGGCGACACGCCAGGGCGTGAAGTTGGTGGCCTCGTGGACCGTCCTGGCTATAGCTTCTTCAGGCGTCACAAGGCAGATGAGTGAGCGCAGGATTTCCAACGCCGTTTCAGTCCAGTTGCGCCCCATTTCCCAATATTGCTCGGCGGCCGCGCGACGCACATTAGCAAGGTCGGGCCAGGTATTGGCATCGTCCATGACTTCCAGGTTGCGGCGAAGACCATTAATCGAGAGATTAGCGCTTCCCAAAAGCGCAGTTTGCTCGCCTACAAAGAGCTTCGCTGAAGCATCGTTGGCCTGCGTCCCAATTTGGTTTCAGCGAGTTCCGGATCGAAAGTTCGGAATTGGATAGTCCCACGCTCGATTGCGTCCATTGCAAGAACCGCGCGCAGGTCTGCCAAATCAACAAGCGAAAAGCCCCTTGCGCCCAGAAAATGCTGGCGTGCTTCTTCGGCCACGGACCGGCCGCCGCCACCTAAAACTTGTCGTGTTTCAGCTTTGGAACCAAAGACAATGCGAATGCTGCCCTCTGGTCGTTTACCAAGGTCATCGACCCTTTCGAGCAAGATGGTCAGAGAGGATAGGAAGTCCTGATAACCCGTCACGATTAGGCAGCGCGGTTCCTCTAGGACGGACTTGACCAGGCCATTGACAGAGCGGGTTGCATTGTCACCCCAGGCTTCATGGTCGTGCGGGGACGGCGCTTCGGACGTCTTCTCTTCTCGATCGGCATCGCCGGTACGGGAGAGAAAACGCGAAATCAGTCCTTGCCGCTCCGTGGTTGTCATATGCCGATGTCTTCCTGTGCCTAAGTGGCAACGCTAAAATTGGCTTCTTCTAGGCAATTAATCCTGATTTGGAATTCCGAGCTCGACCCAAAACTCTCGCGGCGCTGGCGAAGTCAAATCCCATCGCACCTCAATCGGTTATTCACCTTCCCAACTGATAAACTCAGGCTGTCCGCAATAGATAAACGGATTGACCTTTCCATTCACCTTATTACCGCGCCGGATGATTAAATGCACTTCATGACCTTCCTCACCACTGATAATCCTGCCGTGTTTGCTGTCCTGCCGCGTCTGGTTCTGGCTGAACCATTTCAGCCGTGACGGGCTGAGGAATGCATTTTCGTAGGTCAGGTCCTGGGTCGAGACATTGGCGAGAAGGATCATGGTCTTCTTTTCGGGCAGCGCCTTCATCCCGGTGCGCCAGACGTTTTGCTTGTACTCTTCACCAAAGAACTCGGCGATCTCAGGCACGTAAGAGCGCTGCCAAAGCTCCAGAGCCTGTGGCTTGGCGACAAAGGTCGCGGACGCCTCGGCGGCCTCGCGCACGATGGGCGTTTCCGCCAAGCGCCATTCGACCAACTCGCGCACAAGCGGTTCCAATTCGCCGGAGGCGTCAGGTCGCGCCAGCCCTAAGCTGTCGCTGCCCTGCGCCAGGTGCGGGTTGAACGCCAGCTCTGACGCTCCTTCGCTCGGCTGCCGTCCGGCTACCACGTCGCGCAAGCCGGTCAAGGCGGCGCGGGACAAACCCTTGGTCCGTTCCATCTCGCGTAACAAGCGCCCGTGGGTGGCGAAGGGACGTTCGGGCAATGGGTCTCCCATGTCCCGTACGAAGTCGAGCCAGCCGCCGTGGTCGGAAGCGCGGGGATCGAAACCGTTACGGAAAACTTCGACCGCGGTGGGACGGATGCCGTTCCGGTCCCGGAAGTCGAGATAGAAGGCTTCGAGCTTAGCCGCGCCCTCTTTCGGGCGGAGGAGATTGCGCAGGATGTCGATGACCTCGAGCTCGTGGGTAATCTCGCAGCCTTGGGGCATCTGGAATTCGCCGGCTTGAAGCGCCTCCAGCTTGGTCGAGATCGAGCGATCCCCTGCGCCCGCCTGCAAAAGGGTCGCGACCTTGGTCAGGAAGCTGCGGTGATTGCCGATGTAGTCGATGACCTGCAGAACCTTACCTTCGACGCGGCGCAGGCCACGGCCGAGTTGCTGCAGCCAGATGATCGCGCTTTCAGTTGGGCGCAGCATCAGAATGGTACCAATTTCCGGCACGTCCACGCCTTCGTTGAACATGTCGACCGCGAAGAGGATATCGATCTCGCCGCGACCGAGCGCTGCCAAGGAACTCGCCCGCGGTGCTGAGCTTTGGCCCGAATGGACTGAAACGGCTTTCTGCCCGGCGGCGCGGAAATAGTCCGCCATAAAGTCGGCGTGGCGCATGGAGCAGCAGAAGCCGATTGCGGCGCCCCTTGCGCGATTACGGTATTGCTCCAGCGCGTTCAGCGCCCGCGCTTCGGTTGCTAAGGCTGCGTCCAGCGCAGTCGGATCGAACTGACCGGATCGCCAGGGGATCTGCGCGTAATCCACATCGTCGTGCACGCCGAAGTAGTGAAACGGCGCAAGGTGACCCGAGTCGACCCCGCGAAGTTCGGGAACTTCATGCTCAAGCTTTTCACCCGTTTATACGCGCACCACTCCCCGCGCCGGCTTCTGCTTATATTATCCCGGGCGTCGCAACCCTTCTGCTGGCGTCGCGGCGTTCCTCGCACTGGCGCGAAGCATGGCTACCAGACAGCCGCAGAGTGGGTGAGAATGATCGAGGCATGCCTGACGTCTTGATGCGGCCAAGCAGTTTGCTCCTGTCGAACCAGCCGGTGATACGTCGTCCTAACATACCAAGAGGTGCGGCAGGCATGCTCTGCCACTCACTCAGAGCCATGCCACCTCAGATCGGTGGCGCGGCGCGTTCGGTCATCAATTGGCGGGCCGTGACTCGCTCGCGGTGGATCATATAGAGCCCCGCGCCGATGATGATGGCGATGCCCGTGAGCGTGAGCGCGTTGGGGAAATCGCGGAACACCAGATAGCCGAGCAATGTCGCCACTGGCAGTTCCAGATATTGCAGAGGCGCAAGTGTGGCTGAAGGGGCGAGCGAGAGCGCATAGGTCATCATCATATGGCTTAGCGTCGCGAAAAACCCGACCCCGAGCAACCAGACCCATGCAACTCCTTCGGGCCAGACCGGATCAAGCATCTCAATCCCCGTGCCCTCGGCCAAGATCATCACCGGCAGGCAAAGCAGGCTGGCAATGAGGCCGGTGTGAAATTGCAGGGTCACGGGATGCACCCGTCGCGATAGGCCGCGTGTCACGAGGATATAGAAGGCGAATCCGACCGCCGTGCCCAGCGGAAACAGTGCCACGGCGCCAAAGGCCGCGAAACTGGGCTGGATCACGAAGAGGACGCCAACAAAGCCCACCATCGCGGCACCCACGCGGCGCGGGCCGACATCTTCATCCAAATAGAACTTGCCCACCAACAGCACGATGAACGGGGCGACAAAGACAATTGCCAGCGCATCGGCCAGCGGCATCACCCGGATTGCGGCGATGAAGCAAAAGGTCGCGCCAAAGAGCAGCACCGCGCGAGACAGGAGTGCTAGCCATTGCTCCCGTGGCACGCGCAACGACAGCCCCATGATCCAGACAAACGGCGCCATAAGTGCGCATTGCACGATAAACCGCGCGGCGGTGATCTGTCCTACGGGCACGCTGGTGGACGCGAGCTTGGCCGCCACATCCAAGAGGGGGGCGGTCACGCAAAACCCCAGCATCAGAGCGACACCTGCAAGGATGCGGTCGGTGGGCGGGGGGACGGAGGTCGTGCTTGTCATGAACCCCGCATAGGGTTTCACCTCGGGCGCGTCTATCCTTTTCACGACCCTTGATCTTGCCAAAGAGGTCAAACAATCGGTGCCAATCAGTGTCGATTGATTGAACATTTCGCAAACTGGTGAAAGTCTGCGCGGATCTGGTAGGGGAGCCGCGAATTTGCATATTCTGAGATCACTTGGTCCCGCTGTCCCTAGGGTTTCTGGGATCGAAGCCCTGCGGGCGGGCCTTGGGGCGCTGATCGGATTGGGGCTGACGGGGCTGTTCCTTTTGTCGCCAAACATTGATCTGGCGTTGGGTTTATACCTTGTCGCGCCCTTTGGTGCGTCGGCTGTCCTGCTCTTCGCCGTCCCGAACAGCCCGCTTGCGCAGCCATGGTCCGCGATTGTCGGCAATACCGTTGGAGCACTTGTCGGGGTGGCCGTATGCCTAATTGTCGGAGACGTCGCCCTGCGGGTCGCCCTGGCTGTGGGTCTTGCGATCACCGCCACAATCCTGTGTCGTGCGCTCCACCCCCCTGCCGGTGCCGTCGCAATGACCGCCGCCATGTCTCCGGATGCCGTCGCACACTTAGGTTTCTGGTTCGCCCTCGCCCCCATTGCCATAGGAACGACGGCCCTTGTCTTGCTCGCGACCGGCTACGCGCGGCTGACTGGGCGACATTACCCGTTCCGTCAATTCGATGACCCGAGCAAGCACAGAACGGAAGACCGAAATCCGACGGAGCGTCTCGGCCTTTCGGAAGACGAACTGACAGGTATTCTCGAACGCTATAGCCAATCGTTCAACCTCGGGGTCGAGGATCTGGCCCGGTTGATAGGTGCTGCGGAACTGCAGGCGGCCGCGCAATCGACCGGACCGCTGACCGCTCAGGACATCATGTCCCGTAATCTTGTCACGGCTCTCCCGGATACAACGCTTGGCGAGATTGCGGACATCTTCAGAAAACATCGGTTCACGTCGCTGCCGATCGTAGGGTCCGATACCAAGTTCTTGGGCGTCATCTTTCAGATACATCTCATCAGCCAAGCCCGAGAAGACGCGCTGCGTCTGCATCGCGGCTACCTGCCCGCCTTGAGACGGTTATTGGATCGAGATCGTGAGAAACCTATGACCGCGAGCGACATCATGAGCGTCGCAGTTCCCCGCGTCACGACAAACACTCCGATCGGAGCGCTACTGCCAATGATGGCGGACGGCGAGACCGATGCCGTACCCGTTGTCGAGTATGGAAAAATCGTCGGCATTGTCACGCGAACCGACCTTATCGCCGCACTTGCCCGGCGAGCGGCGCGATCCTGACACACAAGCTGACACGGTACTTGTGCCTCGATGGATCACCATCCACCAAGCGCGTCATCCATACCTTTGCCGCAGAATACCGCTAGGGAGGTCCGCGTCGCTCACCGTCCCGTGTCCCGGCAAACGCGTCGACGCATGATCTCTCGCGGTCCGCTCTCAACCGAATTCGATCACCTGTCGGATTGCCGTGCCATTGTCCAACTGATCCATCGCTAGGTTGATCTGATCGAGGCGCAAGCGGTGGGTGAGCATCTTTTCCACCGGCAGTTTGCCTTGTTGGTGCAGCGAGAACATACGCGGCAAGTCGCGTTGCGGCACGCACGAGCCGATGTAGCTGCCTTTGAGGCTGCGTTCTTCGGCGACCAGCTTGAGCGCGTTGAGCGGCATGCGCGCATCGGGATGCGGCAGGCCTGCGGTTACGGTCATGCCGCCCCGGCAGGTGCAATCATAGGCGGTTTCCAGCGCCTTGACCGAGCCTGCCAATTCGATGGCATAATCGACCCCGCCACCGGTGATGTCACGCACGGCCTGCGCGGTATGCGCGTCTGATGTCACGGCATGGGTGGCCCCCATGCTGAGTGCTGCATCGAGTTTGGATTGAAAGGGATCAATCACCACGATCTGTGCCGCGCCTGCGGCCAAGGCCCCCAACACCGCCGAAAGCCCGACACCGCCCAATCCCAACACGGCCACCTTGCTGCCCGGCATGACCTTGGCGGTGTTGAAAACGGCCCCCGCACCGGTCAGCATCGCACAAGAGAAAAGGGCCGAGATATGCGTGGGAATGTCGGCCTCGACCTTGACCAGAGAGCGGCGAGCGAGAACAGCATGGCTGGCAAAGGCCGAGACGCCGACATGGTGATTGACCGGCTTTCCGTCCATCGACAAGTGGCGATGGCCGGTCATCAATTCCCCGACCCCGTGATGTTTGGCTGCCCGAGTGCAGAGCGCCGGACGACCTTCGGCACAGGGCTGGCAGGTGCCGCAACCGGGCGCAAAGATACAGACAACGTGATCGCCGGGCGCGAGATCGTCGACGCCCGGCCCAACCTCTTCAACAATTCCCGAGGCCTCATGGCCAAGCACCATTGGCAGGGGGCGGGGACGGGTTCCATTGATCACCGAGAGGTCAGAGTGACAGACACCTGCGGCAGCAATGCGGATCAGAACCTCATCACGTCCGGGTCCCTCGAGATTGACGTCGCGCACGGTCAGTGCCTTGTTCGCCTCGAAATCGCTCTGGATGTTATCGCGTTCAAGAACCGCTGCCTGTATTTTCATGGTGTCATTCTCCCGTAAATTGCTCTTCGAACCTGTATAGATCTGATAGCTGAGGCGCGGGCCTTCATGGGCGCGGGTCGCTCGTGCGGCATGCCGCGGCCATCCTATCTGCGTTATAAGGCGCTGTCGTCGTGGTTTGTACCGTGATAGTAAGAACCTATGGCCGGAATAGCGTCAAGGTATTGGCCGAGCCTTCGGCTCTCGGTCTACCATCTTGGATAGGCCACATGGGAGGGCCTTCGAATGATGCGCCAATCAATGATATCCTTTGTCATCATGGACGGTTGCTGCCTGATGGAGGGCGTTGGTGCTTCCGACAGGATTTTTGCCTCCCCGGCGCGCAGCCCGTCGAAGAGTGTTGCGCCCCGCTCACAATGGGGAACATGCCAGTCTAGCGGGCATCGTCAGATGTTCATCACACCAATCGCAATACGCTGATTGGCTAAACTGAAAAGGGAGGACTACATATGAAAAACCTATTCGTGACACGCGCTGCCGCCGCCATGGTGGCCGCTGCATTGCCTCTTGCGGCAGCCGCAACAGATAAACCCGAAAGCCTCAAGATCGGGATGACCGCATTTCTGACCGGCCCCGCGTCGGTTTTTGGCGTGCCGGCACGCGATGCGGCCGAGATTCTCATTGAGAATATCAATGCGGCTGGTGGCATCAACGGTGTCCCGGTCGACATCTCGTTCATCGACGAAGGGGCCGGCGCCGAGGCGCTGACGTCGGAATATCGCCGCATGGTGGAATCGGGGGGCGCCGAGGTGATGCTGGCGGCAATTTCGTCGGGCAATTGCCAGACGCTCGCACCACTCGCTGAGGATTTGCAAGTGCCTAATCTGATGTGGGACTGCGGCACGCAGCGCATCTTTGAAGAGAACGATTACAAATACGTCTTCCGCACACAGGCCAACGCAACACCGGAAATGCTGGCGACCGTGCTCTACCTGCTCAAGACCAAGCCCGATTTCAAGACCATCGCAGTGGTCAATCAGGACTACGCTTGGGGGCGTGACAGCTGGGATATCTTCATCACCGCGCTCAAAGCAATGAAGCCGGATGTCGAGGTCGTGGCCGAGTTCTTCCCCAAGTTCGGCTCGCCTGACTTTTCCACCGAAATCTCGCGGCTTCAGGCCTTGCAGCCCGACGTGATCCTGTCCACCTCCTGGGGCGGCGACCTTGACACCTTTGTCCAGCAGGCGTCGCAGCGCGGGCTGATGAACACCTCGACCTTTGTTCTGCCGCTGGCTGAATCCTCGCTCGAGCGGCTTGGGGCGGCGCTCCCCGACGGCCATATCATCGGTGCGCGCGGGGATCACTATTTCCTCCACCCCGAGCGCCGCAATGACGAAGACTTCAAGGCCTTCATGACGCAATACGAGGAAAAGACCGGCGACGTGTCCGTCTATCCCGTGTTCCACGCCAGTCAGGCCATCGCCGCGCTCAAGGCTGCCTATGAAAAGGCCATCGCCGACAACAGCGTTGATTGGCCCAGCGAGGATCAGTTGCTAGCGGCGCTTGAAGGTCTGACCTTTCAGGGTCTGGGGCGTCCAGTCACTCTGCGCGAAGACAATCAGGGTGTCGAAGATCAATTGATGGGAACCAGCGTGCAAACCGGCAATTATCCCTTTGCCACGATGCAGAACATCATGATCTTTGACGGTGACGAACTGACCACGCCGGTCGGGCAGAACTCGATCGAATGGGTCGGCGCGCTTGATGCAGGTTTTGTCGACAGCGTGACGGTCGATACCTTCGAGAACTGACCCAAGCCTGTCACCATTGCGGAGAGGGCAAGCGATTGCCCTCTCCGTGTCCTTGAACCAGCCGGGACTTGCCCATGAATCTCGCGATCTTCCTTCTCGCCCTGTTCGACGGTGTCGCCTATGCCGCGCTTGTGTTCATCGTGGCGCTCGGTCTCACTCTGATCTTTGGCGTCATGCGTATCCTGAACGTCGCGCATGGTTCGCTCTATGCGATCGGCGCCTATACAACAGTCTCGTTGGTGGGATATTTTCTGGCCCTCGGTTTTGCTCCGGCCTTTGCCTTTCCGCTGATGATCGTCTCGGCAATCCTCGTGGGCATCGTGATCGGCGCGCCGCTGGAATATTTCCTCCTGCGCCGCATTTATGACAAATCCGAAGTGCTCCAACTCCTCGTGACCTTCGCGGTGTTCATGATCCTCGAGGACGTGCAGCGTCTGGTCTGGGGCACGCAGCCCTATTTCAACTCCTCCGCCTTGCAGGCCTTGGGCAATGTCAGCGTGTTTGGCGTGACCTATACCGCCTATCAGCTCATCCTGTTGCCGCTGATTGCCGTGGTTCTGTTGCTCGGCATGCGCTTTTTCCTGCGCCATACGATCACGGGCAAGCTGATCACCGCCACCACCGAAGACCGCGAGGCGGCACAGTCCATCGGGATCGACGCAGACCGGGTGTTTCTCTTCACCTTCGTGATCGGTGCGGTTCTGGCGGGGCTGGGCGGCGCGCTGGCCTCTCCGACCACGTCGATCCTGCCGGGCATGGGCGCGGACATGATCGTGCTCTCCTTTGCCGTGGTGGCCACCGCCGGGCTGGGGCAGATCGAGGGCGCGGCCCTCACCGCCCTGATGATTGGCCTGGGTCGGTCCTTTGCCGTCTATCTCTATCCGGAAATCTCGGTGCTTGTGCCCTATCTCATCATGGTTCTGGTTCTTCTCGTGCGGCCTGAGGGGCTCTTTGGTAGCCCCGCCGCGCGCAAGATCTGAGGCCCGTGATGCCCTCCGAAGCACAGGCATCCAATCCGGTAACCACGCACAAGAACAAGGTGAAGGCCCGTATGACATCCCCCCTTTCATGGCTCTGGATCATCGGCGTTGCGGCGATTGCCGTTGTGCCCTTCATGATGCCGTCGATGCAACTTCTGGTCAATTTCGCGATGGCCAAGGGGCTTGCGGTGCTGGGTGTGACGGTTCTCTTGCGGGCCGGGCAGGTGTCCTTTGGCCATGCGCTCTATTTCGGCATTGCGGCTTATGCCGGGGCGTTCCTGGTGACGTCGATGCCCGCAACGGATTTCTTTGTCATTCTGATTGTCGGGGTGTTGGGGGCCATCGTGGCGGGGCTCTTTGTCGGCCTTTTCGTGGTGCGCTATCGCGGCATTTTCTTTGGCATGCTCAATCTGGCGTTCTCGATGATTTTCTGGTCGATCCTCGAGAAATTCTATCACCTGACCGGTGGGGCCGATGGCCTGCGCTTCACCCGCCCGACGGTGTTTGGTCAGGCGCTGGATCACGTCCAGTTCAATATGGTGCTCTATTACTCGGTTCTGGTGCTTGTGGTGGCGCTGGGCTGGTTCACGCATCGTTGGTTCGCCTCGCCGGTCGGACAACTCTTTCAAACCATCAAGACCAATGAGACCCGCCTCGAATACTTGGGCATTTCCCCCAAACGCGCGCTCCTGTCCGGCTATCTCCTGTCAGCAGCACTCTGCGGCGTTGGCGGGGTGATGATGGGCATGGCCCAAGGGGTCGTGACGCCGGAATATGTCTGGTGGGTGCGCTCGGCGGAAATGGTGTTCATCGCCGTTCTCGGCGGGGCCGGATCGGTCCAGGGGGCGTTTCTCGGCGCTCTGATCTACGAGGTGGTGCGCACCTATGCCTCGGTCTATGCCGGTGATGTCTGGCAAATGATCCTCGGGAGCTTCTTGCTCATCATCATCCTCTTTGCCCCCGGTGGCCTGATCGGCATCCTCGGTGCGGCCTTCAAGCGAAAGCCTGACAAATCCCCCAAGACAGGAGACCGCATATGAGCAAGGTTCTTCTGGAAACCCGCAACCTGACGATCAAGTTCGGCGGGGTCACGGCGGCGGATAATGTTTCTCTGACAATCCATGCCGGAAAAAATCTGGCGATCATCGGCCCCAATGGCGCGGGCAAGACGACGTTTCTCAACATCTGCACCGGCTGGCTCAAGCCGCAACGCGGGCAGGTCCTGTTCGAGGAACAGGACATCACGCCTCTTCCCCCGCGCAAGATCGTGGACCGTGGCGTCGCGCGCGCCTTTCAGATCCCGCAACTCTTCACCGAACACACAGCGCTGGAAAACCTGCTCATCGCCGTTTCTGCGCGCCAGAAATTGCGCAATCCGCTGGTCAATATGCACGCCATCCCCGAGCGCGCCGAAATGGTGCACCTGCTCGATATGGTTGGCTGTGCCGATGTCGCCGATGTGCTGGTGGTGGAACTGCCCGAGGGTCAGCGCAAGCTGATCGACATTGCCGTGGCCTTGGCGCTCAAACCCCGCCTGCTCTTGATGGACGAACCGACCTCTGGCGTGGCCTCCTCCGAGAAACATGCGATCATGGAAATCCTGATCGGCGCGTTGAAAGAGGCGAATGTCACCTCGGTCTTTGTCGAGCATGACATGGGCATCGTCGAGAAATACGCCGATGAAGTGGCCGTCTGGAACAGTGGCAATGTCCAGTTGCGCGGCACGCCCGCCGAGATTCTGGAACATCCCGACGTGATCCGCGACGTGATCGGAGAGGTGGTCTGATGCTGGAACTGCGCCAAGTCAACGCGTCCATCGGGATCATCCCGATCCTGCGCAATCTGAACTTTCGCATCGGTGCCGCCGAAACGGTGGCCTTGATCGGGCGCAATGGGGCGGGCAAGACAACGCTCCTGCGCACCATCATGGGCTTTACCACCGCCAGCGGCGAGATCCTGTTCGAGGGCCAGCCCATCACCGCTCTGCACCCGCCCAAGCGTCCCGGCCTCGGGATCGGCTACGCCCCCGAGGACCGGCGGCTCTTCTCTGCCTTCACCATCGAGGAAAATATCCTCTTGCCCGCTCAGGCCGCGCGGCTGGACAAGGCCGAGACCAAGCGCCGCCTCGACCGCGCCTATACCGTCCTGCCCGAATTGCGGGATCTGGCCACGCGCCCCGGCGGCACCGTATCGGGCGGCCAAGGCAAGATGGTGGCGCTGGCGCGCGCCCTGATGCTGGGAACCAAGCTCATCATGCTCGACGAGCCGTTTCAGGGTCTCGCTCCGGCGCTGGCACAACGCTATGCCGAAGCATTGCGGACCTTGCGTGATACGGATCGTTCCATCACGCTTATCATCACCGAATCCAACCCCTCCTTGCTGCGCGGCTTTGCCGATCGGACGCTCGTGATCGAGCGGGGCGAGGTCGCCGAGGGCTCTCTTGAACCGGAAGGAACCAAGACATGAAAGACACTGATCTGATGGCCAAGCTGGTCATTCCGCAGCCTCTGAACCTGATTGGCAACGCGTGGGTTCCCGCACTCTCGGGCAAGGTGATGGACGTGCTGTCGCCGATAGACGGACTGCCCTTTGCCCAGATCGCCGACAGCGACGCCGCCGATATCGACGCGGCGGTCGCGGCGGCGCGCGCGGCCTTTGACGGTGGCGCGTGGTCCAAGCTGACCGCCGCAGAGCGCGGCCGCCTGATGATCCGCCTCTCCGAGCGTATCCTTGAAAACGTCGAGCCTCTGGCGCAACTCGAGCGGCGCGACAACGGCAAGCCGATTGCGCAAGCCCGCGCCGACATGAAAGTTACCGCGCGCTATTTCGAGTTTTACGGCGGGGCGGCGGACAAGGTGCATGGTGAAATCGTGCCCTTTCTCAACGGCTATAATGTCGAGGTTCATCGCGAACCCCACGGCGTGACCGGCCATATCATCCCGTGGAATTACCCCGCGCAAATGTTCGGCCGTTCGGTCGCCCCGGCGCTCGCCATGGGCAATGCCACGGTCCTGAAACCCGCCGAAGACGCCTGCCTCAGCGCGCTGCGGATCGCGGAACTGGCGCTCGACGTGGGCTTTCCCCCCGGTGCCATCAATATCGTCACCGGACGCGGGGCTGTGGCCGGTCAGGCGCTGGCCGATCACAAGGGCATCGACTTTATCTCCTTCACCGGTTCCCCCGAGGTGGGCGTGATCATCCAGACCGCCGCGGCCCGGAATTTCATCGGCTGCACGCTGGAACTGGGGGGCAAATCCCCGCAGATCGTGTTCGACGATGCTGATCTTGACGCGGCCATGCCATTCCTCGTCAACGCCGTGATCCAGAACGGCGGGCAGACCTGTTCGGCGGGCACCCGCGTGCTCTTGCAGCGCGGCATCTACGACCGCGCCGTGGCCGAGCTGACCGCCCGGTTCAGCGCCGTCGCCGCCTCGGATTCCGGCGAGGATGCGGTGCTTGGGCCGCTGATTTCCGCCAAACAGAAAAAGCGGGTCGAGACCTATATCGCCGAGGCCGACGCGCCCCTGATGGCCCGTGGCAGCATCCGTCCCGATGCCCCCGAAGGCGGCTACTATGTGGCCCCCGCCGTGTTCGGCCCCTGCGATCCCAAGGCGCGGATTGCGCAAGAGGAGGTGTTCGGCCCCGTGCTCTGCATCATCCCGTTCGAGGATGAGGCCGAGGCGATCTCGATTGCCAATGGCACCGAATACGGCCTTGTCGCCTCGGTCTGGACCCGCGAAGGCGGCCGCCAACAGCGGGTGGCCAAGGCGATGCGCTGCGGTCAGGTGTTCATCAACGGCTATGGCGCGGGCGGCGGTGTGGAATTGCCCTTTGGCGGTATCCGCAAGTCCGGGCATGGCCGCGAAAAGGGCTTCGCCGCCCTGCTCGAGTTCTCGCATATCAAGACGATCATCAACAATCACGGCTAGGCCCTGCTGCGGGCGGCAACGACCAGACCAAAGGAACGCAAGATGAGACTGCAAGGAAAACGAACCCTCGTGACCGGGGCCGCTTCGGGCTTTGGCAAAGGGATAGCCGAGGCCTATATCCGCGAAGGTGCCAAGGTGGCGGTGGTCGATATGAACGAGGCCGGCGCGCGCGCCGTGGCCGAGGCGCTGGGCGAGAACGCCATTGCCGTGACCTGCGATGTGTCCAAGGGCGATCAGGTTCAGGCCGCCGTCGATGCCACGGTTGCCGCCTTTGGCGGGCTCGACATCGTGGTCAACAATGCCGGTTGGACCAATCCCAACAGCCCCCTGATGGACACCGACGAGGCGACCTTTCGCAAGATTTACGACATCAACGTGCTGTCCATTTTTCACATGACCAAGACCTGCGTGCCGCTCTGGCGCGCCGCCGGGGGCGGGGTGATGCTCAACATCGGCTCGACTGCGGGCATCCGCCCGCGCCCCGGTCTGACCTGGTATAACTCGTCCAAGGGGGCCGTGAACCTGATGACGCGCTCGCTCGCCGTGGAGCTCGCCCCCGACAAGATCCGCGTCTGCTGCATCGCCCCGGTGATGGGGGCGACAGGCCTGCTCGAACAGTTCATGGGCATGCCCGACACGCCCGAGAACCGCGCGCGCTTCATCTCCACGATCCCCATGGGCCGCCTCTCCGAAGCCCGCGACATCGCCAATGCAGCCCTCTACCTCGCCTCGGATGAGGCGGATTTTATCACCGGCGTCGTGCTTGAAGTTGACGGTGGGCGTACGATCTAAAGCAGTTTCACGACAGTTGAGGGCCGGGGAAACCTGGCCCTCTTTTCACTTCACCAGTTGCGGCACCCGCGCCCATTGCTTCGGCCCGCTATTGTGAATCGACGCCCCCTTGGTATCGACCGCCACCGTCACGGGCATGTCCTTGACCTCGATCTCATAGATCGCCTCCATCCCGAGATCCTGATAGGCGACAGGCTGCGCACGCTTGATCGCCTTGGAGACAAGATAGGCCGCCCCCCCCACGGCAATCAGATAGACCGCCCCATGCTGGCGGATGGCCTCAATCGCCGCAGGTCCCCGCTCGGCCTTGCCGATCATCACCTTGAGCCCCGAGGCCGCAAGCAGCGGCCCGGTGAACTTGTCCATCCGGGTCGAAGTTGTCGGACCCGCCGGTCCGATCACCTCATCGCGCACGGCATCCACGGGGCCCACATAATAAATCGCGCGCCCCTTCAGATCGACCGGCAGCGGCTTGCCCTGATCCAGCTCTTCGAGCATCCGGCGATGCGCGGCGTCCCGCCCCGTATAGAGCCGGCCAGACAAAAGCAGCGTATCGCCGGGGCTGAGAGAGGCCAGAACGGCATCGTCCAGCGCATCAAGATCAATCCGGCGCCCCGTGACGCCCCCGTCCTCAAGATCCGGCCAAAGTGACAGATCAGGCGGGGTAAACTCCGCCGCGCCGCTGCCATCCAACGTGAAATGCACATGGCGGGTTGCGGCGCAATTGGGGATCAACGCCACGGGCAATGACGCGGCATGGGTCGGAAAACTCCGCAGCTTGACATCCAGCACCGTGATCAGACCGCCCAACCCCTGCGCCCCAAGCCCAAGAGCGTTGATCCGCGCGTAGAGCTCCAGCCGCAGCGCCTCTTCGGCGGTTTGCGCACCGCGCGCCCGCAATTCGGTGATGTCGATGGGATCGTTCAGCGCTTGCTTGGCCATCGCCATCGCCTTGTCGACGCTGCCGCCCACGCCAAGGCCAATCAACCCCGGCGGGCACCATCCCGCCCCCAGCTTGGCCACCGTATCCACCACCCAATCCGCCACCGAATCCGACGGGTTGAGCACGGTGAACTTGGTCTTGTTCTCAGACCCGCCGCCCTTGGCCGACACCGTGACAGAAACCGTGTTCCCCGCCACCAATTCGGTCTGGATCATCGCTGGCGTGTTGTCGCGCGTGTTGCGCCGCGCCCCCAGCGGGTCCGCGACAATCGAGGCGCGCAGCGGGTTGGCGGCAAAGGCATAGGCGCGCCGTGTCGCCTCGTCGATCATCTCTTGCGGCGCGCGATGCCAGTCGATTGGCGCCTCAACCCCCACTTCGAGCAGGACATTGACGCTGCCGGTGTCCTGACAGAGCGGCCGCTTGTCCATCGCGGACATGCGCGAGTTGACCAGAATTTGCCGGATCGCATTGCGGGCGGATTGGCTCTCTTCGGCCTCATAGGCGCGGGCCATCGCGGTGATGAAATCCGGGGTGTGGTAATACGAGATATATTGCAGCGCCTCTGCGACACTTTCGATCAGATCCGCCTCGGTAATCTTGCCGCTCATGCCACACCTCCCGCGCGTGCAATGATTTGTTGCGCGCGTTTGACCACCGGCGCGTCAATCATCTGGCCGTCCAGTTTGATCGCCGCCCCAGTTTCCGACGCCGAGGCCACAACGCGCCGCGCCCAGTCCAGCTCCGGCTCACTGGGGGCAAACCCGCGCCGCGCCGGGGGAATCTGCGCGGGATGAATGATCAGCTTGCCGCCAAACCCCATCTCGACGCTGTGCTGGCAATCGCTGACGATCATGGGCTCGTCCGTGATGCTTTGAGTGACGCCATCCCAAGGGGCCGGGCGTTGGGCGAGGCGCGAGGCCAGCACCAGTTCCGCGCGCGCCTGCAACAAGGCCTCGCGGGTATGCGCGATCCCCAGATCAGCGGCATAATCAATCGAGCCAAAGGCCAGCCGGACACAGGCGCGCGCCACGCTCTCGGCACGGCGCAGCCCGAGGGCGGTTTCGATGAGGCCGATCACCGGCAGGCCGGTTTGGGCGGCGAGGGCGGCGCAGATCTCCGCATCCTCGGCCTTGGGCAGGATCAGCCCATCTATCGGCAGCCCGCCAAGAGCCGCCACATCCTCGGCGTAAAACGCGCTGTCGGCGGCATTGAGGCGCACCAGCACCGGCACAGCGCCGGGTTGACGGTCAGGAAGCGCGCGCAAAGCCGCACGTGCGCTTGCCTTGTCCTCTTCGGCGACCGCATCTTCGAGGTCGAGCAGAATGGCATCCGCACCCGCGGCCTGCGCCTTGGCAAGGCGATCCAACCGGGTGGCGGGCAGGAAAAGTGGAAGAGCGATCTGACTGAGCGGCATATCTGGTCCTTGCGCAAGGCTTGGGCAATGAAAGAGGGGGGGCGGTCAGCCGTCGGCGTTCGGCACCACCAATGGGTCGAGCAGCGCACGCATGTTTTCGGGGATGGGCACAGGGCGGCTCGTCTCGCGGTCGACATAGACATGCACGAAACGCCCCTGCGCCGCCGCAAGCTCTGCCCCGGACTGAAAAATCGCCAACTCATAGGTGACGCTGCTCGTGCCAAGCCGCGCCACGCGCAATCCAACCTCTATGGCCTCGGGAAAGGCAATCGGGCTGAAATAATGGCACTCGCTATGCGCCACCAAGCCGGTCACGGTGCTGCGTCGGATATCCAGAACGCCACCCCGGATCAGGTATTCGTTCACCGCCGTGTCGAAGAACGAATAGTAGGCCACGTTATTGACATGCAGATAGGCGTCATTGTCCATCCAGCGGGTGCTGATCGGGCAGAAATGCACATAGGCGACGCGGGGTTGTGGAACGGGGCGATTGCTCATGCTTGGGTCCGATTGTCTATACTCTCGCCGCTTTGGCTCGCGGACTCAGATACAGACCACCACGGAACGCGCCCTCTGTCCAGTCGGGAACCTATCAGCTTCCCCTATGGCCGACCTCAACTGGCGCTCTGGCCGTCGGGCGCACCCCATCAGGAGAACGGGATGCGCCCTATCTTGATTACTGCAGCACCTCAGTCCAGATCTGCGATTGCAGATCGTTCACCTCTTGCGAGCAGGCGGGGCTGAACTTGCCCGCCGCCGCCAGTTCCGGGGCCACGACGATTTCGGGGGCTTCACGCATGACCTCATCCATGAATTCCTCCGACCCGGTCACACCATTGGCGTAGCGCGCAAAGTTCGAGATCATCGCGGCATTCTCCGGCTCCAGAATGAAATTGATGAACTTCATCGCGTTGTCCGGGTTCTGGGCATCGGCCAGCACGGTCGCACTATCCATCCAGATCGGATAGCCGGTTTTGGGATAGCCATAGGCAAGGTCCGCGTTTTGCAGCCGCGCCCGCATCGTCGCCCCGTTCCAGTAGATCCCGGCCGAAAAATCGCCGGCGACATGGGCATCCACCGTGCCATAATCCAGCGCCTTCCAATGCGTCTTGGCCTCGACCAGCGTATCCCGCACCTTGCGCATGACGTCCATGTCGGTGGTGCAAGATTCTCCTCCGGCATAGTAAATGGCAATGGCCATCACATCGGACATTTCGGGGATGACGTTGATCTTGCCCTTGAGCGCGTCCGGCGGGCTAAAGATAAGACCCGCATCGTTGATGTCACCATCATAGACGCTTGTATTCACGATCACACCGGTCGTGCCCCATTGCCACGGAACCGAATATTCGCGACCGGGGTCGAAATCGACATCTACCCACTCGGGCGCGATATTGCCGTGGTTGGTGACGATGGATTTGTCGAGCGGAACTATAAGCCCCTCGGAAATCCACGTCTGCATGTAAGAGTTCGAGGGCACCACAATATCAAATCCATGGCCCCCCTGACGGATACGGGCAAGAGCCGTGTCATTGCTGTCATAGTCCGTCACATTGACCTTGATGCCGGTCTCTGCCTCGAACTTGCTCAGCAACTCGGGGTTGGTATAATTGCCCCAGTTGTAGAGGTTCACCACACCTTCCGCGCTCGCGATGCTGGTGGTCGCCAAAAGTGCGGTCAAGCCGCTCATTATCAGTTTCTTCATTGGTCTTCTCCCTGTGGTTATGGTTGCAGTTATCCCCTTTTTCGCGTGATCAGGAAAAACACACTGACCACTACAAGCGACAGCGCCAGAAACAGCGTGGCGATGGCATTCATTTCGGGGGTGACGCTGCGGCGCAACTGACCGAGCATGTATGTGGGCAGCGTGTCCTGCCCGGCAGACTTCACGAATTCAGTGATCACAACGGTGTCGAGCGATACCACGAACCCAAGCATGAAGCCTGCCACGATACCGGGCACCAAAAGGGGCAGGGTGACATATGTAAAGGTTTGCACCGGGGTTGCATAGAGATCGGCTGCGGCTGTTTCCAAGGTCAGATCCATGGTTTCGAGGCGTGCGCGAATGGGCAGATAGGCAAAGGGGATGCAAAAGGCGGTATGCGCCGCCACCATATAGCCCATGCCCGAATATCCCGTCTGCACCTTGAGAAAGGCCACAAAGATCAAGAGCGCGATGCCGGTCACGATTTCAGGCACCATCAGAGGCTGGTTGATCAGCGCATAAATCAGGGTCTGGCCGGGAAACCGGCCCACCCGCGTCGTGGCCAATGCCGCGAGGGTTGCCAGCACCGTCGCTATCCCCGCCGCGACAAGCGCCAGCCAGAGCGAGCGGATCGACACATCGACCACCTGCCTGTTGTTGAACGCCGCCTCATACCATTTCAGCGAGAATCCACTCCAAACCGCCTGCGATTGCGACTCGTTGAACGAAAAGATCACCAGAATGATGATGGGTAGGTAGAGCATCACCAGCGTGACAATGGCAACGAGGCCAAAGCCGGGCAGGGCGCGCACATCGAACCTAGTGCCGGTCATCGCGCCCTCCTGTCTCGCGGGTGGTGATGCGCAGGTAGAAAATCAGCGCAACCACGACGATCACCAGCAGCACCATCGCCAAGGCCGACCCAAGCGGCCAGTTGCGCCCCTGACCGAATTGCAGGCCGATCAGATTGCCCATCATCATCGACCGACCACCGCCCAGCACCCGCGGCGTGACATAGGCCCCGATGGACGGGATGAACACCAGAATGGACCCCGCAATGAACCCCGGTTTCACCAGCGGCAGGATCACATGCCACAAGACCTGGAAGCGACTGGCGTAGAGATCATACCCCGCCTCGACCAGCCGGAAATCCAGCTTGTCCATCGCGGCATAGAGCGGCAGCACCATCAAGGGCAAAAAGACATAGCTCATGCCCAGCAGCACGGCGAAATCGGTATACATCAGGTCCACAGGTTCGCGGATCAGGCCCAGCCAGACCAGCACCGTGTTCACCGTGCCGGTGTTGCGGATCAACTCTTGTATCGCGAAGGTGCGGATCAAGAGGTTGGTCCAGAAGGGAACGGTGATCAGGAACAACCACACCATCCGCCGGTTGACAGGGCGCGTGGCAATGAACCACGCCGTTGGAAAGCCCAAGGCCGCGCAGATCAGCGTTGTCTGAAACGACAGCCACAAGGTGCGTTTGAACACCGCCAGATGATCCGCATTGAGCGTGACAGTCTCGGGGTCGAAAATATCGCGCTTGAAGAACACCCGAAACCACGCCTCGGTCGAGAAATCCCACGCCACGCCCCCCATATTGCCGGGGCTGAGGACAGAGTAGACGGCCACGATCAAGAGTGGACCAGAGGCCGCAAGGATCAGCACCACAAGCGCCGGGCTCACGAGGATCCACTTCCAGCGGTGCGAGTCGCGTTTCATCGCTATCCCCGCAGAACTTGCAGCGCGCCGGGCATCAAGGCCAAGCACACCCGCGCGCCGCGCGCCGGGTCCGCCTGACCGACGGTGTTCTGACGCCGCACCGTAAAGCTCTGACCATCCTCAAGCGTCAGATGGATATGCGTGTCGGTGCCAAAGAACACCGAGCCATCGACCGTCGCCGACAGATCACCCGTGCCCGCCTCGACCAGTTGCGCCTGTTCCGGGCGGATCACGGCGGAAACGGTCTCGCCCTTCGCGGGCACCACCCCTTCCGCAATCCGCGCCGAAACCGTCCGGCCACCGGGCAGGACAAGCTCGGCGCAGCCCCCCGCGACCGCGATAACCGTCAACGACAGGAAATTCGTCTCGCCGATGAAATCCGCCACGAACCGCTCTTTCGGGGCGTGGTAGATGTCATGCGGACTGCCAAGTTGCAGAATTCGGCCCTTGTTCATCACCGCAAGGCGGTCCGACATGGTCAGCGCCTCTTCCTGATCATGGGTCACAAAGACAAAGGTGATGCCGGTCTCCACCTGAAGACGCTTCAACTCGGTTTGCATTTCCTTGCGCAGCTTGAGGTCCAGCGCGCTCAGCGGTTCGTCAAGCAAGAGAACGCGCGGCCTTGGGGCCAGGGCGCGGGCCAGTGCCACCCGTTGCTGCTGTCCGCCGGACAATTCGGCGGGCTTGCGCATGGCCATGGCCTCCATCTTGACCAGATGCAGCATCTCGGATGTGGTGGCGTCAATCTCGGACCGGGGGCGGCCCAGCATCTTGAGGCCAAAACCGATGTTCTGCGCCACGGTCATATGCGGGAATAGCGCGTAATTCTGAAATACAGTGTTCACCAGACGCCGGTTCGGGGCCTGTCCCACAACATCCTGCCCCTTGATCCGGAGCTGTCCGCTGCTGGGATGCTCAAATCCGGCGATCACCCGCAAAAGCGTGGTCTTGCCACAGCCCGAAGGGCCCAGCAGGGTGAAAAACTCTCCGGTGCGGATGGTCAGGTCAATCTCGGTCAGGGCGTGAAACGCAGCCGCACCGAGGCCAAAGACCTTGCTGACCGCTTTTATTTCTATCTCGTTGCCGCTCTGTTGCGCACCGTCGGCCACTATGGCGTCCCCTTTTTCCTCATAGTCGAGCGCGTGTCGCCGAGTCGTTCAAGACATTTCCGCCTCTCAGGCCGGATTAGAGGGTCGCATCCCAAACGATCCGACCGCCACAGATGGTTTTTTCAACACGCAGACCGGCGATCTGATCTGCGGGCACCGCCTCAATGTCGCCGGACAGAATCACCAGATCCGCAAGATAGCCGGGGCGCAGCATGCCTTTGCGGTCCTCGGTATGTTCAGCATAGGCCCCGCCGATGGTAAAGGCGGCCAAGGCCTCGCGCAGCGTCACGCGCTCGTCCTGAGCGCCCTCATAGGGCTGCCGCGTCACCGCCGCCTGTATCGAGCGGAGCGGGTTCACATCGGCCACCGGCCAGTCAGACGCGAACACGATCCGCGCCCCGGCATCGCGCAGCGTGCGTGTGAGATAAGCATCGCGCCACCGGTCGCGCCCGATCTTGTCGAGGGTTGGAAACAGCGGGAAATCGAGGGACCCCGGCGGATGCGACGGCTGAACCGAGGCCACGATGCCCATGTCGGCAAACCGCGGAATATCGCTCCGGTCGATCAATTCGATATGTTCGATCCGATGCCTCGCGTCCCGCGGACCATTGGCCGCGCGCGCGGCCTCATAGCCATCCAGCACCCGACGCACCGCCCCGTCCCCGATGGCATGCACCGCAATCTGAAGCCCGCGCTGGTCCGCCTCGATGCAGATCTCGGCAAAGCGGTCCGCCTCATGCAAGGGTTCACCGCGCCAGCCGGGCTGATCGGGATAATCGTTGAGCATCACCGCCGTGCCACTGTCCACGACCCCATCCATGAACATCTTGACGAACCCCGACGACAGCCAGTCATCGTTGTAATCGGCACTCATGGCACTCGCCTTGGCAAGATCGGTGATCTTGTGATCGTTGCGATAATGATAAGGCACCCGCACCCGCGCCGTCAGCTTGCCCTCACCCCGCAAGTGGTCCAGCACCTCGAGCGTGTAGCGGTTGCCATCCATATTGACGAGGCTGGTAAATCCGTGGCGCGCACAATGGCGCAAACCGCGCTCCATCGCCGGTAAATCCGCCAGCATGTCCTCATGGGTCGGTTTTGGCACCGGATCGGCCCCGGTGGCGATCCCTGCCATGATACGGTTCTCCCCGGCCAGCCGCAGCACCGGCGCCTTGGCCTCGAACTCGCGCAATTCGCCCGTGGCCACGCCGTTTTCCATCACGATCTCATTGCCCGGCCCCACAGCGGCCCCATAGAGTATACCGGCCTCCTTCAGCGCCATCGTATTAGCCCATGCCGTATGATGATCCGCCGCCAAGAGACAGACCGGGCGATCCGGCAGGATCGCATCAAGATCATGCCGCGTCAGCGCGCGATCATAAATGCCGTAATCGCAGCCTTGACCGACGATCACCTTGCGGTCCGGATTGGCCGCGGCATAGGCCCGGATTGCCTCGGCCAACGCCTCCGGCCCCTTCACCCCAAGTAGCTGTAGATGCGCCAATTCAGAGCCGCCCATGAACAGATGCAGATGGCTCTCAATAAAGCCCGGAAGCACTGTCGCCCCCTTCGCGTCAATCACAGGACAGTCTATTCCTGCCATTTCGATGGCTGTGCTGCCAAGGGCGGCAATCCTGTCGCCCGCAAGAGCCACTGCGTTGGTTTCGGGGCCGTCCGGGTCCATGGTCAGGCCGCGCGCGTTGATGATCAAGAGGGTTATATTCATCTGGCACCAAAATCTTGTTCCGCGTCGACGGTAGCAGGGCGCCGTTTGCCGGTCCATTTCTTTGATCAATCGAGGCGCTCAAGGCCCCATAATTCGCCGCATCTGTCTTGGTTCGGGCAAAGCGATGTGTCGTCTCGGGCAACCCTCAGAGTATCCGCGCCGCGAGATGGGCCTCGCGTATGGCGGCATGAATGTCACGCGAGGCAACGGCGTCACCAATGAGATGGACACCCCCCTCCATCATTGCTGACTTCGGCTGGTTCAAGGATGCGCGCAAATCGTCATGAAGATCAAGAACCGGCGTGGTTCCCGCCTCGATCACGACCTGATCAACGTCCCTACAGTGATGCTCGCCGGTGAATGTGTGCACAAACCTTGCATGCAGTCGATTTCCACTTTGGGTTACGTCAATCAACTCCAGATCTGTCAGGCAGTGGACCCCTTGCAGTCCCAGATTTTTGCGAAACCCCGTGCTGTCCTGATACGGCATTTCCTGTCCGACATGGCTGTCACGCGTGACCAGAGTGGTTTTACGCCCCATGCCGGCCGTCGCGAGTGCGCTAGAGGGGGCTGGTTGGCGACCCGTCCCGTCATAAATCAGGATATCGAACCCCAATGGCACAGCACCAGACAGGATGTCCCAAGTGCTGACGCAGTGAACCGCGCCCGGAAGCCACTCCAGATCGGGGATGCCGCCTGTAGCGATGAGCACGGCATCTGGGGACAAGGCGAGGACGTCGTCGCATGTGGCCAGCGTGTCGGTTTGAATCCTGACGCCGAGCCGGTCGAGTTCTTGAACTCGCCAGTCGATAATGCCGATCAACGGAGTGCGATAGGGCGCGCGGGTTGCAAGGAGCATCTGCCCGCCAAGCTGTGATGCCGCCTCAAAAAGCGTAACGTGATGGCCACGCAGGGCGGCAACACGCGCGGCCTCGAGTCCGGCAATGCCGCCGCCAACCACGACAACCCGGCGCTTGGTATCGGCGAGGCTGACATCATGCGCGATAGACAATTCATTGCCTGTCGCGGCGTTATGTACACAGGTTGCTTTCTTGTAGAGGCAATAAGATGAGCCGACGCACGGGCGGATGCGGTCTTCTTCTCCTGCCTCGATCCGGCGCACAATATGCGGGTCCGCGATATGGGCGCGAGTCATGCCGACGAGATCGGCGATACCCTCTGCAATCACATGGCGTGCGGTGGCGGTGTCGCGGATGCCTCCGGCGTGGATTAGCGGAAGGGTTGTTTCCGCGCGAAAGGTTCGGACGCTCTCCAGATAGGGGGCTGAGGGTTGAAAGAGGCCTGGCATGTTATCCTCAGATAGCACGAGGTCACTATCCATCCGGCCATAGATCGCGTTGAAGAAATCAACCTGCCCTTCACGCTCGAACATCTGGGCAAGGGCCATGCCGTCCGCTGCGGTCAGCCCGCCCGCGACGCCTTCGTCAATCACCAGCCGGATGCCGATCACCAGCCGGTCATCCACCGCCTTGCGAAGAGCTTCATGCACCATCAGGCCAAAGCGGGCACGGTTCTCGAGGCTGCCACCAAAGCTATCGGTGCGGTGGTTTGTCAGGGGCGACATGAACTGACCGATGAGATGCCCGCCACAGAGTGTCTCGATGCCATCAAGACCACCCTCAAGCGCACGTCGGGCGGCGCTAGCGTAATCGGCGATCACGCGGTCGATGTCATTGCGATCCATCTCACGGGGAATGCTGCGCCCCCGAATTTCACGGATGCGGGAAGGTGCGATGGCCGGGTGCCAGTCGCCATGCAGTGCATTGGCGCGTCTGCCAAGGTGAGAGATTTGTGTCATCACGGCCGAACCATGCGCATGGATGCGCTCGGACAGGCGTTGCAAATGCGGGATGATGCGGTCGGAGCTCATGTCCAACTGACCGCCGCCCCAGCTTGAGTCCCTCGAGACCATCGCACTGCCGCCAATCATGGTCATGGCGATTCCACCGCGGGCCTTTTCTTCGTGATAGGCTTGATACCGCTCGGTTGGCATGCCGCCGTCATCGAACATCGAGGCGTGGCTGGTGCTGATGATACGATTGCGCAGGGTCAACTTGCTCAAGGAGAAAGGGGTGAGAAGCGGATCATTGCGGCGGGGCAGGGACAAGGGACACCTCTCATGTTGGCACGTCGGATGCTGGCAAGTCTCGCGCGGCAGAGGTGGGAAAAACAGCTTGAAAAAAAACGTGTCACTTATACGCTCAGCGTATGACAAGCCTGCATCGCCTCGTGTCCTCTCCCAAGTCGTTGTTGGTTTTTGAAGCCGCCGCGCGGCTGAGCAGTTTCAGCAAGGCGGCGCAGGTGTTCAACATTTCGCAACCCTCCGCCAGCCGCAATATCGCGCAGTTGGAGGCGGATATTGGACAAGTGCTCTTTGTCAGGGGGGCCAAGGGGCGGCGCTGACCGAGGCGGGAAAAGCCCTCTTTTTGGCCGTAAGCGACGGGTTCGGACGGATGTCCGAGGTCATAACCCAGTTGCAGGGCCAGCAGGACAGGGCCGACCGCGAAGTGGTGCTGTCGCTCTCCAACGCGTTTGTCACGAACTGGCTTGGGCCACGGTTTGCGGAGTTCGTCGCGAGTTTTCCTGATGTAGCGCTGCGGTTCGAGTTGCTGCCGGGCACGCGTGTCGGGCTGCCCGAGGACGTGGACCTTGTGAGCTGCATCCGTGATGAAACCGGAAACGATCCGGTTCTGGCGCCGGAGGTAATTATCCCGGTCTGCAGCCCGGCCTATCTGGCGCAGCATGGAACATTGCCTATTGGGGCCGACGGGGCGGGACATGCGTTTTTGCACCTCTCCGATCATCCCCGCGTGATTTGGGAGCCGATGTTGCGCCTGAGCGTTCGAGGAGCAGACCAACCGGGAACATGGTATGCGTTCTCTGATTACGCGGCGATCTTGCAGGCGGCGGTGGATGGCACCGGTATTGCGCTGGGCTGGGTGAATGTTGTCGCAGGTGCGTTGCGCGCGGGGCGGTTGGTGCCTGCGTGGCAGGGCGCGGCGATCAACACCGGACGCTGCATCATGCTGGTCTCGACACGTGCGGGACCAGAGCGGCCTGTTGCGCGCGAGATCGCAAACTGGCTCTGTACGCATATGGCCGAGGATCTAGCGGCTCTTGGACGTGACGGGCTGGTTCCAGATCACATGATGGACCAATCTGCGACACAAACTGTTGGTGGGCTTTCTTATACGGTAGAATAATTTGCGGAAATCGCGCGATAGTGTGGGCAAAGCGAAATTGCGGGAGAGGCCCATCCTTGAACGCATCTGGCGGATTGAAACAGAAAGGTGCTGAATGCAAGGCGAAGGCAGCCCCATGACGCAGACCCCGAACCCAAACAGTATTGACGCACAGGCCGAGTCAAAGGCGCAGGCGCGCCGCGCCGCGTTCATGGCGCGGATGTCTCCCATAGATGACATTCGTCTGAAGCTGGATACCTACGAGGCGACAATTGAGTCACTTGATGTCAGCAAACGCCAAAAACTGCATGAACTGACGGTCAGTGTCTTCTGGCCGCACCGTGCTGATGATCTTGATCTGTTTCTATCGCTCGGACAAGGGTATCTGGCGTTGGACGAGATTGGGCGCCCTTTGGGGTCCGCCATGTATTTCGACATGGGGGGCGATTTTGCCATGTTTGGAATGATGGTCACGACGCCACGGTTGCAGGCCCTAGGGGCCGGTCAGCGCCTATTGCGGCGTATCATGCGCGATTGCGAGGGACGGGATTTGCGGCTGAGCGCGACGCGGTCCGGGTATCGGCTCTATGAAATGGCGGGGTTTACCCCTGTGACCACAATCTGGCAGCAGCAAGGTGTCGTGCGGTCATTCCACCTGCCGGAGTCCTTGCCCGGACTGGTGCTGCGAGACATTGAAGCGGATGATCTGGTGCCGATCAAGACTCTCGACGCCCATGCCTATGGCGCGGACCGTGACAGAATTCTGAATAGTTTGGTGCTGGCCTCGTCGGGTCTTGTGGCGGAGCGTGCTGGTGAGATTCTGGGCTATGCGCTGATGCGCAAATTCGGCAAGGGCGTGGTCATCGGTCCGGTTGTCGCAGAGGATGACGCGATGGCGATGCAACTGGTGGCCCCGCTGATCCAACGCTGTGAGGGCATCTTTACGCGCTTGGATACGCCGCAACAGAGTGAGCATTTCAAGGCATTTCTAGCGGCGGCGGGTATGGGCGTGCATGACACGGTGACGGAGATGCGGATCGGGCCCTCGCGGCGTTCAAAGACCGGTGCGTTGACATACGGTCTTGCGTCGCATTCTCTGGGGTAGGTTGACCAAAGGGCTTCAGAGAGCGGTTTGCGTCAAGACAGGCGGTCCTTGAGCGCATACCATTGGCCAACCAGAGGCAGGAACCAGGGGCGGCCGTTGTGCAGCGGGATGGCTGGCCAATCGAGACCGGCCAGCGGGTTGGTATCTTCGCGTCCCAATGCCATATCGGCAAGCGCCTGCCCGATCAATGTCGACATTTGTGCGCCGTGGCCCGAAAACCCCATGCCGTAGAGCATCCCATCCACCTCGCCTGCGCGCGGAAAGCGGTCCTTGGTCATACCCACGAGACCGCCCCAGCAATAGTCGATCTCGACGTCTTTGAGGTTTGGAAACAGCGCGGCTAGTCCGGCCCGCAAAATTTCCCCGGATTTGGCGTCGGAGCGCTGGTCAGACACCGCTGAAAACCTTGCCCTTCCTCCAAAGATCAGGCGATTGTCCGGCGAGAGGCGGAAATAATTGCCAATATTGAGGGAGGTCACATAGGTGCGGTTGCCGGGCAGGGTGGCGGCGACCTCTGCCCCGGTCAATGGCCGCGTTGCGATGATAAATGAGCCCACCGAAATGATCCGGCGCCGGAAGAACGCGAGCGGGGCGCCGCGCACTGTGCCGGAATAGGCTCCGGTGGCAACGATCACCCGCTCCGCCCGCAATGTGCCTTGGGGGGTCGTGATGTCCCATCCGCTGCCCGCGCGTGTACGGGCCGTCACTGGAGCGTTTTCCCAAATCCGCGCCCCATGTCGATGGGCGGCTTCGGCCAGACCGCTGACATAGCGACCCATGTGCATCATTGCGGATTTGCCGTAAAGCATGCCGCCGTGAAACGCCTCGGGCCGGATTTCAGACCCGAGCTGGTCGCGGTCAAGCCAGGAGGTATCAGAGTCCACCTCGTTATGGATAAGTTCAAAATTGGCCTGTAGCGCCGCCACATGCGAGTGTTTGGAGGCCAGTTTCAACTTGCCAGAGCGGCGAAAGTTGCAGGATATGCCCTCTTCCGCAATCAAATCCTCGATCATGTCGATGGACCGGTCATAGGCTTTGTAGAGGCGGTGCGCGCGCTCTGCGCCAAGATGCATCTTGGCGTCGGCATAGCCATGTGCGATGCCGTTGTTGAGATGGCCGCCGTTGCGACCCGATCCGCCAGCACCGATATGTGTGGCCTCAAGAAGGGCAACCTGCACGCCTTCGCGGGCAAGTTTGCGTGCCGCGTTGAGACCGGTAAAGCCGCCGCCGATCACGGCCACATCGAACTTTCCCTCAACTGGCCCGGCCTCGCCTTGGGCAAAGGGGGCCGCGCTGTCATGCCAATACGAGAGGTATTTCATTCTGGTCTCCTGACCTCAAAGGCCCACAACGGCGGCCAGACCCGAGATATCGGGAATCTCGGTATAGCCATAAAAGGGGTTCGCCGGTTCATGACCGCGATTGACCCATACCTTGTGCTTAATGCCCATGTCATGCGCGGTCATCAGATCGTAGCGAAAGCTGGACGAGACATGCAGAATGTCCTGCGGCCCGCAATTGAGCTGATCCAGCATGTACTCGAAGGCACGCATCTGCGGTTTGTAAGCCCCGGCGCTCTCAGCGGTGAAGACATGTGCAATAGGGGCACCAAGTTTCGCGATATTGTGCGGAATCTGATCATTCATCGCATTGGTCAGTGCCACCAACGGAAATTCTGTGGCGACCTTGGCCAATCCGGCGGGCACATCGGCGTTAGGCCCCCATGTCGGCACGCGAAGATAAATCTCCTCGGCAATCGCCGGGTCAAAGGCGATGCCATGACGCCTGCAGGTGCGTTCAAGGGAATTATGTACAACCTCTGCATAGGGTTTCCACGCTCCCAACACCTCATCGAGCCGATAGGCAGAGAAATCCGCGATGAAGCTCTGCATCTTTTCGGGTGACAGGTGATCCGCGTAATGGTCTCGCGCCGCCCCGGCCATATCGTAATAAATCATGGTGCCGTGGCAATCAAAGGTGATGAATTTGGGGCGAAAGGTCATTGCGGTCTCCGGTGTCTGAGTGTCCCGTTTATCCTTGACCGGTTCCGGCAACAGAGCTTGCCGCGTTTTCCGGTTTCAGAGCAGGAAATGTCGTATCTGCGCCGATGTTCGGCATGCTCTGCCGCTCTACACCCAAGTTTGCTTCGGTTTGCGGTGCTTCCTCAGGCAGGCTGGGCTGGCGGCTGCCATGGGCAGTCTTCCTAGCTCTGAAGGCACTCGAGTGACCGGATCCATATTTAACCCCGTAGAGATGCTCGACCCATTGATCGGTTATCCCACCATCGGCGACGCTACCAGGCCGGGCTATATCCTCTCGGGTCATGTCGATGTGGTCTCGGCAACCGAGCGCGACTGGCGCGCTGAACACGGCAGATCATGCGGGCTTGCCCGCGCCTTGCAGAGCATATTGCCGCCCAAGGCGCGGTTTAGGGCATATATGCTGTGCTCACGCGCCTAGGCTGAGGCGAACAATAACGGACCTTAGACGATGACAGTGACGACACCTTCAATTCCGGATCAAGCGATGCAGGCACTCGAGCTTGTGCCCTTTGCCAAAGAATACTTGCCCGGAGCGCTGCGCCTGTCGGCAGAGGCGGGCTGGCCGCACCGCGCCCAAGATTGGGCCCTCAATCTGGCCGTGTCCGAGGGGGTCGTCGCGTTAATTGGTGACGAGGTCATGGGCACCGCGCTCTGCACCAATTTTGGCGATGTGGCCGCGCTCAACATGATCATCGTTGATGCCCGCATGCGGGGCCGGGGGCTCGGCGCGCGGTTGATGGCGTGGATTATTGCGTGCGCGGGTGCGCGGGAATTACGACTTGTGGCGACGGTAGAGGGCCTGCCGCTCTATGCCAAGCTCGGTTTCGTCGAGACGGGACGAATTGTGCAACATCAGGGCACGGCGAGAGCTGCCACGCCTTGCCAGTCAGTGTCAGACGGGCGCGCGGAAGAGTGTGCCGCATTGGCCGCCATGGACATGGAGGCCTCGGGCATGTCGCGCGCGGCCTTGATCGCCCAGATCATTGAGCGGGCGCAGTTATTGAGGACCGAAGGCGGCTTTGCTCTCTTGCGGGACTTCGGGCGGGGTCGCGTTCTGGGCCCGGTGGTGGCGCGGGATGCGGCGGGTGCGCGAGCGCTGATCGCTGAGGCCGCCACGCGCTGTGCGGGAACGTTTCTGCGGATTGATCTGCCCGAGGAGGTCGGCCTATCAGGCTTTGTTGAGGATCTGGGACTGACCCATGTGGGTGGCGGAACCGCAATGGTTTGTTCGGCACGAACGCAAAATCAAAGAAACTTCACAACCTATGGCCTCGTCTCGCAAGCACTTGGCTGAGCTTAACGGAGAGCAGAATGCTGACCAATTCCATTGCAGAGCTGGATCGCCAGCACCTGATCCATCCGGTATCCTCCTTTCGGGGTCATGAGGCGCGAGGCGTGCGCCTGTTGAAATCGGGCAAGGGTGCGATTGTGACGGATGGCGAGGGGCGCGACCTGATCGACGGCTTCGCCGGGCTTTGGTGTGTGAATGCAGGATACGGGCAAGAGAGCATCGTTGCCGCAGCCGCCGCGCAGATGCGCCAATTGCCCTATGCTACGGGCTATTTCGACCTCGGGACTGAGGCCCCGATCCGGTTGGCGGCGGCCTTGGCGGAACGCGCGCCGGGGGATCTGAACCATGTCTACTTCACGCTGGGTGGCTCGGATGCTGTCGATAGTACGATCCGGTTCATCCGGTACTATTGGCACAGCTTGGGTCAGCCCGACCGCGACCAGTTCATTTCGGTCGAGCAAGGTTATCACGGATCAAGCTCGCAGGGGGCGGGCCTCACGGCTCTGCCGGTGTTTCACGACGGATTTGGCCTGCCGTTCTCATGGCAGCACAAGATTTCGTCGCATTATGTCTATCGCAACCCGGTTGGCTCTGATCCGCAGGCGATTATTGATGCCTCTGTGGCAGAGTTGCGCGCAAAGGTGGCGGAGATTGGCAAAGACCGGGTCGCCGCCTTCTATGTTGAGCCGATCCAAGGCTCGGGCGGAGTTCTGGTGCCCCCCACGGGATGGATCAAGGCGATGCGCGCGGTTTGTGCCGAGTATGGCATTCTCTTTGTCGCAGATGAGGTTATCACCGCCTTTGGCCGTACCGGACCGCTCTTTGCTTGCGAGGATGAAGGAATCGTGCCGGATCTCATGACCATCGCCAAGGGGTTGACCTCGGGCTATGTGCCGATGGGGGCGGTTCTGATGTCTGATCATGTTTATGAGACGATAGCTGATGGGGCCGGGTCCAAGGCGATTGGCCATGGGTTCACGTATTCGGCACATCCGGTCGCGGCGGCGGTCGCGCTGGAGGTTCTGGCGCTCTATGATGGTGGTCTGTTGGAGAATGGCCGCAAAATGGGTGCGCGACTTTTGCAAGGGCTGGGCACGCTGCAAGATCATCCGCTGGTCGGCGATGTGCGCGGGCGTGGCATGCTGGCGGCAATCGAATTGGTTACAGACAAAAAACTGAAAACCCCATTGCCCGCGTCGGTCCAACCCGCCACGCGGCTGTTTGACCGGGCTTGGGACAACGGACTGATTGTTCGGAGCTTTGCGCAAGGCATTTTCGGCTACGCGCCGCCGCTGTGCTGCACGGCGTCAGAAATCGACGCCATCGTCGAGCGCACCCGTGCCGTACTCGACCAGACGCTTGATGACCCAGATGTACGCGAAGCGTTGCGTTGATGGCGCTTTTGTTTCTCTCCTTGTCTGAACGGGCTGCGGTCTGGGCACCGATTTTCGAGGCGGCTGGCGAAGAGATGGTGATTGGCGAGGCAGCGGTCAGCGATCCGACCGCAATCACCCATATCCTGTGTTGGCAACCGCCCAAGGATATTTCGCGCTATCCGAACCTCAAGGTTCTGATCAGCAGCGGTGCGGGGGTGGATCAGATGCCCGCCTTGCCCGAGGGTGTTCAATTGTCACGCACTGTCGCCACGGGCATCGAAGAGATGGTGCGCGATTGGGTCGTGATGGCGGCCCTCATGTTGCACCGGGACATGCCCACCTATCTGAAACAGGCGGCTTGCGGTGACTGGCGTGCGCATATGACCCGCAAGACAAGTGCAACTCGCGTCGGCGTCATGGGGCTCGGGCGGATCGGTAAACTGGCGGCGCGGACATTGGCAGATCTTGGGTTCCAAGTTGCAGGCTGGAGCCGCTCTGGCGCTCCGGCCGAGGGGATCGAGGTCTTTGGTGGGGCTGACCTTGGCGCGTTTCTCGGGCGCACGGATCTCTTGATCTGCCTCTTGCCGCTCACGCGTGAGACGCAGGGCCTGATGGATACCGGATTTTTGGCGCGTCTGCCGCGCGGAGCGATGCTTGCCCATGCCGGGCGCGGTGCTCAGTTGAATATGACCGCGCTTAGGCACGCGCTGGACGCAGGGCAGATTTCAGCGGCGATGCTGGATGTCACAGACCCCGAGCCGCTTCCGCAGGATCACTGGGTCTGGGCCGATCCACGTGTGATCGTGACGCCGCATGTCGCATCGGAAACCGATCATGCCGAAGGGGCGGAGCATGCGTTGGCTGTGATCCGCGCCACACGCAATGGCCTTGCAATTCCCGGTTTGGTCGATCCTCGGCGGGGGTATTGAGGTGGGACGCGGTGCGCGACGTGTTATGCGGCGCAGAGGCATAAAATAGAAGAATCTGCCGCCGCCTCCACCAGTTTCGGCATTTCGTCAAGGGATTTTGGGGAGATGCTGAAGACAAGACATAGTCGAAAGCGATGCACAATCTGCATGAGGCCTTGAGACAAATAATCGGGAGCGTTGATCTACGCGGCAGTTTGGTCGGTTCGTCACGGGCAGGATTTAGGAAGGGAGTACTGACATGGCAATCGAGACAGCTGTGAAACCGCTGACCGGGTTCGACTATATGACCTTTGATGTGGTTGGCACGCTGATCGATTTTGAGGCCGCGATCAAAGATGCGCTGACCATGATTGCTGAAGCTGAGGGCGTAGATGTGGACGCCGAAGCGGCTCTCTCGGTCTATCGGGATGCGCGCTACGAGGCGAGTGCCGGTCTCTTTCCCGACGATCTGGGGCGGTGTTATGCCCGCATCGCCGCAATCTTCGGCCTGCCGGATACGTTAGAGTACCGCCAATCGATGATTGACGCAGTCGGCGAGGCAAAGCCCTTTCCGGACAGTGTCGAGGCGCTGAAACGGCTGGGGCGGCATTACAAACTGATTGCCATGACCAATGCACAGCGTTGGGCGTTCGAGAAATACGAGGCCAAGCTGGGCCATCCGTTCTGGAAAGGGTTCACCACCGATGACACCGGCACGGAAAAGCCCGACCCCGCCTATTTCCACCACGTCTTTGCCGTCGTCGAACAGACCGGCGGCAGCAAAGATCGCATTCTGCACACCGCGCAGAGCCAGCATCACGACATCGGCATTTCCCGCAAATTGGGCATGACCAATGTCTGGATTCAGCGGCGCCATGGGCAAGAGGGCTATGGCGGCACCATCGCGCCCAAGAAATACACTGAACCGGATTACCATTTTCACGCATTGATCGAATTGGCCGAGGCGACAGACAAAGCCTTTGATGTGTGAACCCGAGCGGACCTGACGCGGCACACAAGACTGCGCAGGTTCATCAACCTTCAACAGGGAACTGTAACATGACGAAGAACAGTACAACCAACTGGACCCATCGCGATGACGCAATGGTTGAACATATGATCCGTCGGGGTGCAACGCGCCGCGATCTCTTGCGGATGCTGATGGCCTCGGGCGTTGGTATGGTGGCAGGCAGTTCATTGCTGCTGCGCGCCTCTCAGGCTCTTGCCGCCACCCCGGTAAGCGGCGGGACACTCAAAGCGGCGGGTTGGTCCTCTTCAACCGCCGATACGCTTGATCCGGCCAAGGCCTCGCTCTCGACCGATTATGTTCGCTGCTGCGCCTATTACAACCGCCTGACCTTTCTCGATGAGGCCGGCGCGGCACAGATGGAACTGGCGGACGAGTTCGTGACCGATGATGCGCAGACCTGGGAGATCAAGCTCAAGTCCGGCGTCACCTTCCATGATGGCAAGGCGCTGAGCGCAGATGATGTCGTCTATTCCATGAAGCGTCATCTGGATGAGGCTGTAGGTTCCAAGGCCAACTCGATCGCCAAACAAATGATTGAGATTTCCAAGCTGGATGATCTGACAGTCAAGATCGTGCTCTCGGCCCCCAATGCCGACCTGCCGACCATCCTGTCGCTGCATCACTTCATGATCGTCGCTGATGGCACCACCGATTTCAGCACTGCGAATGGCACAGGTGCCTTTGTCAGCGAAGTGTTTGAGCCGGGCGTGCGATCGGTCGGTGTGAAAAACCCCAATTACTTCAAGGAGCAGGGTGCCTATCTCGACAGTTTTGAGTTCTTTGCCATTCCTGACAACAACGCGCGTGTGAATGCGCTTTTGTCGGGGGACATCCACCTTGCCGCAGCCGTCAACCCGCGCTCCATGCGAATGCTGGAAGGACAAGAGGGCGTGCAGACCTCGATCAGCACCTCCGGCAACTACACCAATCTTAATATTCGCCTGGATACTGAACCGGGCGCCAAGCTCGATTTTATCGAGGGGATGAAACATCTCATCAACCGGGAAATGATCCAAAAATCCGTGCTGCGCGGGCTGGCGCAGATCGGCAATGACCAGCCGGTTTCTTCTGCCAACCGCTATCATAACCCGAATCTCAAGCCACGTGATTTTGACCCGGAGAAGGCCAAGTTCCATTTTGAAAAGGCAGGCCTCCTGGGCGTGGAAATCCCGATTGTCGCCTCGGATGCGGCCTCGTCTTCGGTCGATATGGCAACGGTTGTGCAACAGGCCGGGGCAGAGATCGGCATGAACCTGACGGTCGATCGGGTGCCGTCGGACGGATACTGGTCGAACTACTGGCTCAAGGCACCGGTACATTTCGGCAACATCAATCCCCGCCCGACGCCAGACATCCTGTTCTCGCTGCTCTATTCCTCGGACGCGCCCTGGAACGAGAGCCAGTATAAGTCCGAGAAGTTCGACAACATGATGGTCGAGGCGCGCGGTGCGCTGGATGAAGATAAACGCACGGCTATCTACTGGGAGATGCAGGAAATGATCGCCAATGAGGCGGGCACGATCATCCCAGCCTATATCTCGAACGTCGATGCCCTGTCGACCAAGTTGGGCGGATTGAAGGCGAACCCGCTGGGCGGCATGATGGGCTATGCCTTTGCCGAATATGTCTGGCTCGACGCCTGACCCCAAGACCAGGACTGGCCCCGCCCCCAAAAGGGGCGGAGTTGTGGCTGACCACATCCATCAATGAGGTGCGGATTGCGACTATCAAACTTGCCATGGGTCTTGGTCCTTCAGCGGCTTGGCATTGCGGTGCTGACGCTGATCATCGTGTCGTTTGCAGTGTTCTTTGCGACTGAACTTTTGCCAGGAGATGTCGCTGAGATCCTCTTGGGTCAGGCTGCCACCCCCGAGGCCGTGGCGGGGTTGCGCGCTGCGATGGGGCTGGATGAGCCAGCGGTTTCCCGGTTTCTCGACTGGCTGATCGGGCTGGCACGGGGGGACATGGGCACCTCTTACGTGAACAATATCGAGGTTGCCGAACTTGTTGGCGGACGGCTGGTGAATTCCCTGCGGCTCGCCGCTGTGACGACCGCCGTTTCCGTGCCGATTGCGCTCTGCCTCGGGATTGGGGCGGCGATGTGGCGGGGTTCGCTCTTTGATCGCGTTGTGTCGGTGATGACGATTTCGGTGATTTCTGTACCCGAATTCATGGTGGCAACGCTGGCAGTTCTGATCTTTTCTGTCTGGCTCGGGTGGCTGCCCGCGCTCAGCTTTGGTGCCAATGTCGACTCGCTCTCGGCGATGCTCAGGGCCTATGCCATGCCGGTGATTACCTTGTCCTTTGTCGTGTCAGCGCAGATGATCCGCATGACCCGCGCTGCGGTCATCGACACGATCAACACGCCCTATGTCGAGATGGCTCTGCTCAAGGGGGCGTCACGATCCCGAATGGTGCTGCGTCATGCCTTGCCCAATGCGCTTGGCCCGATTGCCAATGCGGTGGCGCTGTCGCTCAGTTATCTGGTGGGCGGGGTCATCATCGTCGAGACTATTTTCAACTATCCCGGTGTGGCGAAACTAATGGTGGATGCGGTTTCGACCCGTGATCTGCCCCTTATTCAGTCCTGCGCCATGATCTTTTGTGTCAGCTACCTGAGCTTGATCACCTTGGCGGACATGATCGCCATTCTGTCAAATCCGAGGTTGCGGCAATGAAGCGAGAACACCCGATCGCCGCATCGCAACCTGAGCGAAATGCCCGCGGCTATACCTTTAGCTGGGTTGGACGCATTGGCCTCTTGATCATCCTCTTCTGGGCGCTGGTCGCTCTGATTGGACCCTCGCTTGCGCCTTATTCGCCGGGTGAAATCGTGGATTGGGACTATTTCGGCCCTGTCAGCGGCAAATACTGGATGGGTACGGATTATCTTGGCCGGGACATATTCTCGCGGATTCTGATGGGCGCACGCTATACCGTCGGCATTGCGATCTGTGCCGTAGTGCTTGCCTGTACTGGGGGTGTCTTTCTGGGGATGATCGCGGCTGTCATGGGCGGCTGGTTCGACATGATCCTGTCCCGGCTTCTGGATGCGTTCAACGGCATCCCGTCGCTCCTGTTTGGCCTGGTGGTCGTGGCTGCGGTCGGATCGTCGATTCCGGTTCTGGTGCTGACGCTCGCGGCGATCTACATGCCCGGTTCCTACCGGTTTGCGCGGGCATTGGCGGTCAATGTCAACACGATGGATTTTGTCACCGTGGCTCGGGCACGCGGCGAACAGACCGGATATCTTATCCTGCGCGAGATATTTCCCAACATTCTTGGTCCGGTGTTGGCCGATCTTGGCCTTCGCTTTGTCTTTATCGTGCTGGTGCTATCAGGGCTGTCTTTTCTCGGTCTTGGGGTGCAGCCCCCTTATGCTGATTGGGGCGCATTGGTGCGGGAGAATATCGAAGGTCTGAGCCTTGGAGCACCCGCAGTGATCTTTCCGTCGATTGCCATCGCCTCACTGACCATCTCGGTCAACATGCTGATCGACAACCTCCCCAACAAAATACGTGACAGGAGGGAATGATGACCGATGCGCCACTTGTAACAGTCCGGGATTTGCGGATCGGAGCCACCACGGATTCAGGCCGAAAGGTGGAAATCATCAAGGACGTGAGCTTTGATGTAGCTCCGGGTGAGATCGTCGCGCTGATTGGCGAGTCCGGTTCTGGCAAGACGACCATTGCTTTGTCGCTGATGGGACATACGCGGAGCGGCTGCGCCATCACCGGCGGCACGATCACCCTCGGGGAGGACACCGTTACCGCTATGACCGAGCGAGGACGCGCGCGGCTGCGGGGCACCAAAGTGTCCTATATCCCACAATCGGCGGCAGCGGCATTCAACCCGTCAAAGCGGATCATGGATCAGGTGACCGAGATCAACGCCATTCACAGGCTGATGCCGCGCAGCGCGGCCGAGGCCAAGGCGGTTGAACTCTTTCGCGCCCTCGCACTGCCAGAGCCCGAGACAATTGGCGAGCGTTACCCACATCAGGTGTCGGGCGGGCAGTTACAGCGCCTCTCGGCGGCGATGGCGCTGATTGGAGGGCCAAGTCTTGTTATTTTCGATGAGCCGACAACAGCGCTCGATGTGACCACGCAAATCGAGGTTTTGCGCGCCTTCAAGTCGGTTATGCAAGCGGGCGGAATTGCCGGGGTTTATGTCAGCCATGATCTCGCGGTCGTGGCGCAAATCGCGGATCGGGTGATTGTGCTGCGGGGTGGCGAGATACAAGAGGAAGGCCGCACAGATCAAATTTTGCGGTCGCCCACCCATGTCTACACCAAGCAACTTGTCGCCGCGTTCGATCCTGTGCCGCATGCGTCCGTTGCGGCAGAGACGGGCGTATCCGCTAAACCGCCCATTCTAGAAGTAACCAATCTGCATGCGGGTTATGGCGCCATTCACAACGGAGAACCTACGTTCAAGATCCTCAAGAACATCAATTTTCGTCTGGAGCGCGGGCGCAATATGGGCGTTATCGGCGAGTCCGGGTCCGGCAAATCGACCTTGGCGCGCGCTATAGCGGGAATTTTGCCGCCCTATCGGGGGACTATCCTGCTGGATGGTCAAGAGATGCGTGGTGCGCTCAAGGGCCGCTCCAAGGACGAATTGCGCCGCGCCCAGATCGTGTTCCAATTGGCCGACACAGCCCTCAACCCGGCCCATTCCATAGGAAATATTCTCGGCCGCCCCCTGACCTTTTACCACGGACTAAAGGGGGCTGCGCGCGAGGCGCGGGTGATCGAACTGCTTGACATGGTGCATTTGCCCGCGACCATGCGTCATCGTCTTCCGGGCGAATTGTCAGGCGGGCAAAAGCAGCGGATCAATCTCGCCCGCGCGCTTGCCGCCGAACCCGAGCTGATCCTCTGCGACGAAATCACTTCGGCGCTCGATACCGTGGTCGCGGCAGCGATCCTCGATTTGCTCAAGGAATTGCAACAGGGTCTCGGCCTCAGCTATCTGTTCATCAGCCACGATCTTTCGACGGTCGAGGCGATTTGCGACGATGTTCTGGTCATGCTGATGGGCGAGGTGGTCGAGGCGCTTCCCGCGGCCGATATGTCCGAACAGGCGACCCATGCCTATTCGCGCTTGCTGATCTCGTCGGTGCCGCGACTTGATACCGGATGGCTCGCGGGGCTGGAGCAAGACCCGGCACTGGTTGCTCAATTCGCCAAACGGTGACGCGCTCCCTCAGACCTTGTCCGCAAAAAGGCGGGTCAGGGGAATCTGGGTTTTCACAAAGGGCGTCTTGATCACGACAAAGCTGAAATACTTGTCGATACCCACGTCCCGATCAATCAGCGCTTCGATGATGTCTTGATAATCGGTGATGCTGGCGGTCACGAATTTCACGAGATAATCATAGCCACCCGACACGAGGTGGCATTCAACACAACTGTCAATCTTCTCCAACGCCTCTTGAAAGCGGGCAAAGTCGATCTGGCGATGGTTCTTGAGGGTGAACTCTGTAAAGACCGTCAGGGTCTCACCCAATTTGGCCACGTCTATCTTGGCGGTGTAGCCGGTGATGTATCCCGCCTGCTGCAGTTTCTTGACGCGGATCAGGCAGGGTGACGGTGATAAATGCACCAGATCGGCCAGTTCGACATTCGTGATCCGGCCATTGCGCTGCAACTCGGCGAGGATCTTTACGTCGATCCGGTCAAGTTTGTAGCCAGATGTCATACTGTCACCTTCTTAGGTCGCACGGCCGTTTCCTTTCTGTGAAAGCCAGCGGGATCATCAAGTCAACTACATTCGACAGGAAATGCCGCCAAGCACTGGTGATCCGGCACAAGCATCTGAGCACATTGGCTTAGGCTCTGGGAAACAACTGGAGGATTCAATGCACGCCCCCCTGATCCAGATCAGCACCGGCACAACGCTGCCAGATCATGCCGATTGCGTTGTGATTGGCGCAGGTATTGTCGGTGTCAGCGCGGCCTATTGGCTCGCACGCGCCGGGCAAAGAGTCGTTCTTCTGGAAAAGGGCCGTGTTGGGGCGGAACAATCCAGCCGCAATTGGGGGTGGTGCCGTCAGCAAAATCGCGACGCGCGCGAATTGCCGCTGTCCACGGTCAGTCTGCGGCTTTGGGAAGAGATGGCTAAGGATATTGGCGAGGATCTGGGATTTCGCCGCTGCGGCCTTCTCTATCTCTCGGATGATCCCGCAGAGATTGAAGGCTGGGCCAGATGGGGACGTTTTGCACAGGGCGAAGGCGTGGATACCCGCATGTTGACCGCAGCGGAGGCCACCGACCGGGGGCATACCACGGGTAAGCCTTGGGTCGGCGGTGTGTGGTCGCCCACCGATGGCACCGCCGATCCCTCGCGTGCTGCGCCGTTGATCGCCAAAGGTGTCGTGCGGCATGGCGGCACCGTGCTCCAATCCTGTGCGGCGCGGGGCATCGAGACATCGGGCGGCGCGGTCTCGGCGGTTATCACAGAGCGTGGTGTGATCCGGACGAGGAATGTCGTGCTGAGCGGCGGTGCATGGGCTGCGAGTTTTCTGCATCAATGCGGAGTCAGTTTTCCTCAGGCTTCGGTGCGCAGTTCGATCCTGTCGGTGGCTCCGGGTGCAGAGGGACTGCCAGCGGCATTGCATACCTCTTCCGTATCGGTCACCCGGCGCTGCGATGGCGGTCATACTTTGGCCATATCGGGGCGCGCGAACCTTGATCCCACACCGGGGGCAATCCTTGGTGCGCGCCAGTTTCTGCCAATGTTCGCCAGCCGATGGCGCGCCCTGTCGCCCGGTGGGCCGCAGGCGTGGCAGGCCGGGTTTGAGACGCGGCGCAAATGGGCGCTGGATCGTCGAACCCCAATGGAAGATGTGCGTATTCTCAATCCGCGCCCTTCGGAGCGTCTGATCCGGGAAACTCTGCGCCGAGCGCGCGCCTTGCTGCCCGCGTTGCAGGATGTGCCGGTGCAGGCAAAATGGGCAGGTTATATCGACAGCACGCCCGACGGCGTGCCAGTGATTGACGCAGACATCGGTATCGCCGGGCTGACGCTTGCGGCCGGGCTCTCGGGGCATGGGTTCGGTATCGGACCGGGAGTTGGGCATCTGGTGACCGATCTGCTGCTTGGGCGCACGCCCATCACGGAAACCGCGCAATATCGGCTGGCGCGCTTTAATGCGGGGCAATGGGGAAAGGTGGCGGGATTCTGAAGTCATTTGGCAAAACGCGAGATATGGAACGGGACGAGCAGGGTCTCGCACCGCCCCGTTGCGATCAGTTCTGCCAGAGCATCGCCCACACCCGGTCCCAGCTGAAACCCATGACCGCAAAAGCCAAAGGCATGAAACAGGCCGGGTTGGGTGCCCGAGGGCCCAATGACGGGCAAGCCATCGTCGACATAACCCTCGCAGCCCGACCATTGGCGTATGATTGCTACATCGCGGAGTGCGGGCAGCAAGCGAACCACCGAGCGCAGTTGCGTCGCCAAAGTGCCCGGATTAGCAAACGCATGACCGGGGTCGAGCGCGACGGGCATGCGCGGCACCCCACCACCAAAGACGATGTTGCCGCGCTCGACCTGTCGCAGATAGCTGCCATGTTCGCCCGACCACATGCCGACCACCGGCAGGATGCGGTGCGGCAGGGGTTCGGTTACGCCCATCTGCGGCCCATAGGACGCAAGGGGCACCGGCTCTCTGAATTGCGCGGCGATGCCCGCCCCCCATGCCCCGGCACAATTGAGCAAGATAGCGCTCTCAAACATGCCCCGGCTGGTCTGAACGGCGAATCCCGCATCGGTCGCGTGCACAGAAGTGACGGGGGTGTGAGGCATGACCTCTGCGCCAAGTCGTGCTGCGGCATCTGCAAAGGCAGGGGCGACAAGGCGCGGGTTGGCCGATCCATCCTCGGGCGAGAACGATGCGCCGATGGCATCCTGCCCGAGGCCCGGAAAACGCCGATGGAGGTCTTTGGCGTCCAATTCTTCGATCTCGAGCCCCCAAGATCGTGCGTCTTTCGCATAGCGGCGCATTTCCGTGCGCCCGTCCTCTTCAAAGATCAGCCGAAGATGGCCAGTTGCACGAAACTCCACATCGCGTCCAAGCATCTGATCCGCATCCCGCCAGAGGGCAAGCGACCTGTGCGCAAGTGGCAGTTGCGGCAGATAGCGCCCTGTCCTGCGGATATTGCCAAACGAGGCGATTGTCGCCCCGGCCCCAATTGGGCCGCGTTCGATGAGACGGGCGCGGATACCGCGACGCGCAAGGAAATACGCGGCAGAGCATCCCATCAAGCCGCCACCCAGAATGATCACATCCATTCCGCTCTCCTGTCCCATCCGCGCCGTGGAGATTATAAGACCCCAATTCAGGCCGCGCGGTCAAAGACGGGAAAGGAATGCGCCCATAAGTCCAACCTATGGAGGTGCCATGCGCGCGCGTCAGCTTGAAGTCTTTACTGCCGTAATGCGGGCGGGAACCGTGACCGAGGCGGCGCGGATGCTGCACATCTCGCAACCGGCGCTGAGCCAGATCTTGCTGCATTGCGAGGATGAACTTGGGTTTCGCCTGTTTGACCGCGAGAAAGGCCGCTTACGGCCAACCCCGGAGGCGATCGAGCTTTATCCCGAAGCAGAGCGGCTCTTTGCCGGTCTCGAGGGTCTGCGCCGCAAGACGCAGGATTTGCGACTGGGGCGTGCTGGGCTGGTGCGGGTCGGGGCCTCGGCCCCTCCGGCCATGGCGATCCTGCCCACGGTAATGGCGCGGTTTCGGACACACCATCCCGATATCCTCTTGCGCTCTAACGTGGCACCGATTGCTGCGTTGGTTGCGATGCTGAGGGCGGGCGATACTGCGCTCGCGCTGGCACTCGACGATCATCTGCCGCCTGACATTGACGTTGAACCTATGGGGACGACCGGATTTTGCTGTCTTATGCGTCGGGACAATCCGCTAGCTGAAAAAGAGCAGATAACTTTTGCCGATCTCGAGGCGGAAATGGTGATTTCTTATAGGGGTGCCACCCGCCCCTATGATGAGTTGGATCAGGCCGCGCGTCGTGCGCAGGTGCGTTTCCTGCCCGAGTTGGAGATAGACGTGTCCATCACGGCGGTCGGATTTGTGCAGGCGGGACTTGGTGTGGCGGTTGTCGATGCGTTGCTACCTTGGGGGCAGTTCGAGGGCATCATGGTGCGCCCACTGGCGGGATCTCCGAGTCTGCCGCTCTCGCTCTTGACCCTGCGCGGAACGGTGCTGTCCCGAGCAGAAGATATGTTGCGCGCGCAGATCCGTAGCGTCTGCCGGGAAATACTATAAGCCGCGCTTATGCGTGGGTCAGCCATGCGTCTTGGACCGCTGTGCGATTTTCTGGTCCGATTGAGGCCAAGGATAACCCTAGCAAAAAGGCAGGACCGACATGGATGGCACGAGCCCCCCGCAGACGGCCGAGACAGATTGGAAGATCGGCGTCGATATCGGCGGCACCTTCATGGATTTCTGCGCCCTCGAAACCCATTCGGGACGGATCGCATCACTCAAAGTGCTGACAACGCCCGATAATCCGGGTGCAGAACTTTTGACTGGACTCGACCTCTTGGCCGAGCGCGAGGGGCTGGACCCCGCCGCGATCACCCGGTTCGTGCATGGCACCACAGTGGGTATCAATACGATCATTCAGCGCAAAGGAGCAAAGCTCGCTTTGATCACGAACGCCGGGTTCGAGGATGTGATCGAACTGGCGCGTTTGCGGATGCCCGAGATGTATTCGCTTTTTTGCCATAGACCAGAGCCGCTGATCCCGCGCGACCGAATCTTTGGCATCGGCGCTCGTTTGCGTTCAGACGGTTCCGAGACCTTTGCCCCAGATATCACGGAAATCAGGCGTGCGGTTGAGGCTGCACAGGCCGTCGGGGCGGTGGGGATCATCGTCGCTCTGCTGCACAGTTGGCGGGACGGAGCTCAGGAACAGGCGATCAAGGCGGAGATCGAGAAATGGGCGTCGGAGCTGTTTGTCTTCACCTCAGCCGAGGTCTGGCCCGTCATCCGTGAATATGAACGGACGTCGACGGCGATCCTTAACGGCTATGTGCATCCGCGTGTCGCAGGCTACCTTGGCGCGCTTGAAGAGCGATTGACGCTAAGACATGTTCCGGCGCGGGCCATGTTGACCAAGTCGAATGGCGGCGTGATGACGGCCAGCGAAGGTCGCCGCGATTGCGTCTCGATGCTGCTCTCCGGCAGCGCCTCAGGGGTGATGGGGGCGGCATGGCTGGCGCGGCAGGCCGGAGAACGGCATGTCCTGACCCTCGACATCGGCGGCACATCGGCGGACTTCGCCCTGATCGTCGATGGCGCGGTGCAATTCGGCTCTGACGAGAAGATCGGTGAGTTTCCGCTGCATATCCCGTCGGTGTCCGTCAGTTCTATAGGGATCGGTGGCGGTTCCATTGCCGCGGTCGACGCGCAGGGGGTGCTGCGGGTGGGGCCTGAATCTGCCGGTTCCTTGCCGGGCCCTGCCTGTTACGGGCGCGGCGGCACCGCCCCCACTGTGACGGATGCGATGGTGGTCTGTGGCTGGTTGGGTCATTCCGGCATGGCCTATGGACAGTTGCAGATGGACGTGGAGGGCGCCCGGGCGGTTGTGGGCGAGTTGGCCCTGAAACTGGGGCGGCAGATCGAGGACACCGCTCAGGCCATTCTCGATATCGCCGTGTCCGAGATGTTCGTCGAAGTGGAAAAGCTGTCCTCGCGCGCAGGTGTCGATCTGCGGGATTTTGTTCTGATGCCCTTCGGCGGTGGTGGCCCGATGCTGGGCGCGTTTCTGGCACAAGAGCTTGGGCTGGCGCGCGTCATGGCGCCTCGTTGGCCCGGTGTCGTCTCTGCTTTGGGCGGGTTGGTCGCGGATCTGCGGGGCGATTTCATCCGCACCATCTTTGCCGACCTGGACGAACAGACTGTTGGAGCGCTCAGACAGGTGTTTCAGGACCTGAGCCAAGAGGGGCGCGCTTGGCTGGTCTCGCAGGGGCATCGGGGCGCGGCTGACCTGATCCTGTCGGCGGATATGCGCTATGCGGGTCAGAGCTATGAGATTGAGGTGATGCTGGATTCAGACTGGCTGGCAGAACCTGCGCGCATCGTCGAGGCGTTTCACGACACGCACCATCGCATCTATGATTTCGCGGATCCGGGCGCGCGGATCGAGATCGTCAATCTGCGCCTCTCGGCGGTAGGGGCGGGCCCTAAGCCCGAGTTCCCTACAGTGCCGGGCACTGGTCAACCGGTTGCACCTGCGCGAGAGGTTCAGGTGTTTCAAGACGGTTGGCGTGCGGTGCCGCTTTTCGAGCGAGCATCGCTCGCGGAAGGGGGCACATTCGACGGCCCGGCCATTGTGACGCAGGAGGATACCACCTTTGTCATCCCCGCCGGGACCAAGGCCCGAGTCGACGACCATCTGAATATTCACCTCAGCCTGACGGAGCGCGCCGATGTTTGACCGAATGACCCTGCAGGTGCTGGCCAACCACGCCCGTGCCGCTGCCGAGAATATGGCCCATACGCTGCACCGAACCGCGCACTCGGCATTTGTCAAGGAAACACAGGACTTTACCGTCATGCTGATGGACCGGCAGGGCGATACCTTTGCCGTACCAATGGAGCTGGGCGCAACATGGTATCCGGGGCTGACCTATGGTCGGGTGATCGACATGGTGGGCGATTACCGGCCCGGCGATGTGGCCTTTACCAACGATCCCTATTCCGGTCATGTTGCAACCCATGCCCCCGATACGCATCTGTGGAAGCCGGTTTTTGCCGGAGGTGAAATCGTCGCCTGGACGGGCGGTCATATCCACAACACTGATATGGGTGGGGCTGTGCCTGCGTCCCTGTCGCGCTCTCTGACCGAGATCCATCAGGAAGGCATACGTTTCCCGCCGATGAAGCTGGTGCGAGAGGGCAAATTTGACGATATGATCCTGCGGATCATGGAGACGAACGTTCGCAAACCTTCGTTAAATATTGGTGATATCAAGGCCTTGGTCGGCGCGCTCAACACCGGGGAACGCAAGGTTCACGCGATGATCGACCGATTTGGCCGCCAAGGATTTCTCGATGGTGTGGCGGCTCTCAAGGATCAGGCCGAGGCGCAGGCGCGGGCAATCCTGTCGGAGATTCCCGATGGCGAGTATATCTTTGCTGATTATGCCGATGAGGACAGCGATCATGCCAACCCCTGTCGGCTTAAGCTCGGCCTGCGGATCAAGGGCGATAGCGCCATACTGGATTTTACCGGATCGGACCCGCAATTGGGCTCGTCGCTCAACGTGCCTTCGGGGGGCGATCCACGGCATACGATCCTGTTGGTGGGGGTTTATTATGTGCTCTACACGCTCAATCCGCGCATCCTGCTCAACACTGGGCTCACGCGGCCCTTTACCTGTATTGCCCCCGAAGGCACGGTTCTCAACCCCGTGGCCCCGGCGGCGGTGGGTATGCGGTCCCTAACCTGTGCGCGACTACGGTCGGTGATTTTTGGCGCCTTTGCCCAAGCCATTCCAGAGCGAATGCCAGCGGCTCCAGCCGGAAATAACTGTATAATCAACGTGATGACACGTGATGAACGCAGCCAGAAGACAGTCATTGCGGCAGTCAATCCGGTGGTCGGTGGCGGCGGGGGAATGCCGCATCGCGATGGCACCAACGGATCTGGGGCGGATGCGGCCTATCTCAAGAATACGCCCATCGAGATCACTGAAATCGAAGTGCCGGTCGAATTTCTGCGCTATGGGCTGGCGAAGGACAGCGGCGGGGCGGGGCGTTGGCGGGGCGGGCTGGCGACCGAGATGGCGTTTCGGGTTTTTGCCCCCGATACACGGATCACGGCGCGCAATCGGGACCGATCGCTCTTTCGCCCTTGGGGTATTCTTGGGGGATGCGCGGCGGGCCTGTCGGACATGGTGGTCAATCCGGGCACGGCGGACGAGCGGCGGTTGGGCAATGTCGATACGGCGGTGCTGCAGCCGGGGGATGTGTTGCAGATCCGATCAGCCGGAGGCGGCGGGCGCGGTGCGCCGCAAGAGCGCGAACCGTGGCGCGTGGCGCGGGATGTCACCTGCGGCTATATATCTGTTAACGCTGCATATAATGAGTATGGCGTAGTGATGGACGGGGCGCGCGTGGATGAGGATGCGACGGTCGCGAGGCGCGCGAGACTGCCGCGCCCGGACGCCGCGTTTCATTTCGGGCCGGAGCGAGAGGGGTACGAGCGTCGTTGGACGCCGGAGGCGTATGACCGGCTGACCGGGATTCTGATGGGTCTGCCGATTCATTGGCGGTTTTTCACCAAGACGGAAATCTTTAGGCGCATGACAGAGGGGCGGGTCGGGCGTGCGGGGGTTGAGCAAGCCTTTTCCGAGACCTGCCTGCGGTTTCCAGACTTGCCGCGTCCCTTAGAGGTCGCAGAGGCGGCGGAATGAGCGGTGTGGGGCGGTTCCTGCGGCTGGTCGAACAGGGGCGGGTGTCGGTAGAGATCCACTTTGACGGGGAAATTATGATTGCAAAACAGGGTGATACGGTCATAACCGCGATCCTGATGTCAGGGCGATCTCTCAGGCCTTCGGACGGCGGGCCAGAGCATCGTGCCGGGTTTTGCCTCATGGGGGCGTGTCAGGATTGCTGGATCTGGCAGGAGAGCGGGCCGCGTTTGCGGGCCTGCACCACTGAAATCATTGACGGAATGCGCCTGAAGTCGACGGCCCCAGGGGGGTGGCCCGATCTGGAGCGGTCGCGATGAGCCGGGTTTTGATCGTTGGTGCGGGGCCTGCGGGGGTCCGGGCAGCAGAAACTCTGGTGCAGGCGGGGCTGCGTCCGGTGGTGGTTGATGAGGGTCTGCGCGCCGGTGGCCAGATCTATCGACGTACGTTTGTGCGGTCAGAGCGTACGTCCAGAACACTCTATGGGGCAGAGGCCGACAAGGCCGACGCGGTGCATGCGGTGTTTGACCGTTTGGTGGCTGATGATCACGTGAGGTTTCACAGTCAAACCTCGGTCATCGCCTTGCAAGACGGGGTGGCCTATCTCTTGGGTCCAGCGGGCGCCAAAACGTTTGCATATGACCGTCTGATCCTTGCGACCGGGGCCATGGACCGGGTCATGCCGCTGCCAGGCTGGCAGGGCGCGGGGGTCTATACCCTTGGGGCGGCGCAAATTGCGCTCAAGTCGCAGGGCGTGGCGCTGGGACGTCGGATCGTGCTGGCGGGATCAGGGCCGCTGCTGACACTTGTCGCGGTACAACTGATCAAGGCCGGGGGCCGGGTCGAGGCGGTGCTGGATACCGCGCCTTTGAGCGCGCAGGTGCGGGGCGGCTTCGGCATGGCCCTTGCGCGGCCTTGGGTGACGTTGCGCGGCGCGATGATGCGCGCGGGGTTGGGGCGGCGCTATCATGCCGGGGTGCAGCTTGACCGGATCGAGACGGATGCGACGGGTCCGATTGCCCTGCACTGGCGTAACGCAAAAGGAGTGGCGCGGTCGAGCCCTTGTGACGCGGTGGCGCTCGGCTGGCATTTGCGGGCCGAGACCCATCTGGCGGATCTGGCCGGGGTCTCGTTCGAGTGGAATGCGGTCTATGCCCAATGGCTTCCGAAAAGTGACGAGATGGGGCGCGCGGCAAAGGCGGTCTATCTTGCCGGAGATGGGGCACGCCTCTTGGGGGCGGATGCGGCAGAGAGTGCCGGGAGAGTGGCGGCAGCGGCCTGTTTGATGGATATGGGACGCCCGGCGAATGATCCGGCACCAGACCTGCGCCGCCTGCGCCGGTTGGCGCGGTTTGCCACATCCCTGCAACGCGCCTTTCCTTGGCCTTCTGAGATGCTGCGAACCCTGCCGGATGATACCGTACTGTGTCGTTGCGAAGGGATCAGAGCCGGGGCATTGCGGGCGGCGGTCGATTTGTCGGGACCAGAGGCGAACCGCGCCAAGTCCCTGAGCCGGGTCGGTATGGGGCGCTGTCAGGGGCGCTATTGCCAATTGGCGGCGGCAGAGGTGATCGCGGGCCATTCCGGTCTGCCCGTGCCCGAGGTTGGACGCCTGCGCAGCCAGCCGCCGGTCAGGCCCGCGCCAGTCAGTGCCTATTTGGAGGGCTGATGGCCGGGGCCTTGTTTCCGATGGCTAAATTCGGTTTGAAGGGTGTGACTTTGGCCTTGAGGGGACACTGGCCCCAAGCGATGAGCCGCGCGGAGGGGCGGACGGGCGCTGCGCGGCGGCGCTACGCGCCTTTGTTCCGCGCTTTGGCCTTGAACCGGGCTGTCGCTGGGCGATCCATGCGGAGAGGAAGACCGATCTGTCATTTTCCATCTGAGGCGCAACCTTCTGCCTCTGTTTGGCTGTTGCGCAGTGCTTTCTGTTGCAAGGCATGGGCTTTCGGCAGCTTTGTGCGTGCACCTCGGTGGATAGTTTTACCAGACCACGCAAGAGAGGTGTTGCATGTCCTTTGCCTTTGATCCCGGTCAACTGTCGCTTTCCAAAGGTCATTTCATCGATGGGGCCTATGGGCAGGCCGCAGACGAGATCGAGGTTCTCTCTCCGTCGAACGGAGCGCTGATTGGCGCTGTTCCTTGCGCGGATGCCGAGATGGTTTCCTGCGCGCGCGAGATCGCCGACGCGTTGGCGGCCCGGCTGATGGGGCGGTTCGCGCAGCATTGCCCGGCAGTGACACATACCGAGGTGCCGGGGTCTTGTCCGATCATCTCGGAGCGGCGCGTGGCGCGGATCGACGCAATTGTGAGGGAGCCTGTCGGGCAGGGGGCCGAGATCCTCTGCGGGGGCAAGCACTTTGACCACGAGGGCCGTTCTTACCAGCCGACGCTGCTTGCGGGTGTCGCGCGCAGCAATCCGGCTGTGACCGAGGAAATCTCTGGTCCGGTTGCCATGTTCGAGAGTTTTGAGAGCGACGAAGAGACGATGGACCTTGCCCGTCACCCGACTTACGGTCCGGGTGCGGGGGTGTTCACGCGGGATCTGTCGCGGGCCATGCGCGTGAGGCAGATACCGGAGGCCAGGACGGTCTGGATCAACCGCTATGGCCGTTCGCGCGATCATATCCTGCCAACCGGAGGCTGGACGGCCTCGGGTCTGGGCAAGGATCTGGGGCGCGAGGCCTATCTTGCCAATCGCCGAGTGAAATCGGTTCTGATCGACCTGTGACCTGCCAAGGAGGCTGACATGACGACCTATAATCTTGCCCTGATCCCCGGTGACGGTATCGGCGTTGACGTGACCGAGGCCGCGATGCGGGTCATGGTGGCGGCGGGCGCGCGCTTTGGCTTTGAGCTCAAGACCGAAACCTTGCCGTGGTCCTGTGCGTATTACCACGAGACCGGGGCGATGATGCCCGAGAATGGCATTGCCTATCTGCGCGGCTTCGATGCGATTTATCTGGGGGCGGTTGGCTGGCCGCAGAGCGTGCCCGATGCCGTGTCGTTGCATGGTCTGTTGCTGCCCATCCGCAAGGCGTTCAACCAATATGCCAATATCCGACCGCACCGCCTCTTGGCGGGGGTCGAGGGGCCGTTGCGCACGGACGGCTTCGATATTCTGTGTATCCGCGAGAACACCGAAGGCGAATATGCCGGGGCCGGGGGACGGGTGCATCACGGGATGCAGAATGAGGTGGCGGTCGAAACCTCGGTCTTTACCCGTGCCGGGGTGGAGCGCATCCTGCGGTTCGGATTCGAGCAGGCTCAGGCGCGGCGCAAGCACCTGACCTCGGTGACGAAATCCAACGCGCAGAAATATTCGATGGTGTTCTGGGATGAGGTGACGCGCGAACTGGCCGCTGATTATCCTGATGTGACGGTCAGCCATATGCATATTGACGCAATGGCGGCCAAGATGGTGATGGCACCGCAGGATCTTGACGTGGTCGTCGCCTCGAACCTCTTTGGCGATATTCTGACCGATCTGGGGGCGGCCATTCAGGGCGGGCTTGGCTTTGCGGCCTCGGCCAATATCAACCCGGACCGCAGCGCGCCTTCGATGTTCGAGCCGGTGCACGGCTCTGCCCCGGATATCGCGGGCAAGAACATCGCCAATCCGATTGCCGCGATCTGGTCCGGGGTGATGATGCTGGAGCATCTGGGCGAGGCGGCGGCGGCACAGGCCGTTCTGACGGCTGTCGAGGCTGTAACGGGGCAGGGGATCGGCACGCGTCCTGGCAAGAACACGACGGAAGAGATCACCACAGCGGTGATGGCCGCATTGGTGGTCTGAGATCGGCGCGGCCCTGACAGAAAAATCAAAGAAAGGCTTGCACTCTGAGGGCGCTGGGGGCGATTTATGTGAATGTTTACCCAAATGCAGGGCCAGCACGCCGGATGGGTGATGGAAATGCGGCGGGATCCGCCTCTGTCGGTGATGGACAGGCTCCGCTGCCCCTGTGTGAAGCCAGCGAAGAAGGGCAGATGACGAGTCCTGCGTCCAAAAAACAGCCGCGAAGCCGCGACCCCGAGCGCACCAAGGCGCAACTGACCGAGTCGGCAATGCGTGAGTTTGCCGATCATGGGTTTCACGGCGCACGCGTGGACCGGATCACGCGGTCGGTGGGATGCAACCCCCGGCTGCTGTATCACTACTTTGGCAGCAAGGAAAAACTCTATGTCTCGGTGATCGAGTATATCTTTGAGGATATCCGGGCGCAGGAGCGGGAATTGGAGCTGTCGCGGCTGGAGCCCTTGGCCGCGATGCGCCGTTTGGTCGAATTCACCTATGATTTCTTCGACAGCAATCCCCTCTTCGTCAAGTTGGTCCGCAATGAGAACCTGTTGGAGGGGCGGTTCATCGTCGAGACCGAGGTGGTGCGGATCAGCTCTCAGCCGCTGATTGACGCGATCAGCCGGATCATTGCGCGGGGGCTGGCGCAGGGCGTGTTCCGGCATCGCTATGACGCGCTCCAGATCTATATCACCATCGTCGCGCTCAGCGCGCATCACCTCAACAACGGCCATACGTTGACCGCGATTTTCGGTGTCGATTTGCTCAACCGCGAATGGCGTTCGGAGCGACGGGCACATGCCGTGTCGCTCGTGCTCAACGCGCTGACGGGTGGCGAATCGCAGCAGGGTTGATGCGGCGATTTTGCCCCGAACCGGCCCGGGGCATCCGTCGACTCAGCAGAGCGCGGGCGTGCGAATTGCGCTATTTTTAGCTGCGTGGGCCTTTGGGAGTGCTGAAAGTTTAGGCGTTGCAAGGCTAATTCATAAAATACTTACTTACCCATCTTCTCAGATGTCACCGCGAGCGATGTCGTGGGGCCATGAACATGACCTCAGATATATCCGCCAAGGCGATGCCCCTCTCCACGACGGCTCCGGCGTCAACGAGCGGCCCCGTCCATGCGCGCCCCGCCCTCGAGTTGCAGGACGCCTCTGTGGTGTTCGGCAGTGGGCCGCAGGCCGTGACCGCGCTGTCGCCCACGACATTGCGGATGGACCGGGGCGATTTTCTGGCGCTCGTCGGTCCGTCTGGCTGTGGCAAATCCACGATTCTGCGGCTCGCGAGCAGCCTCATCCAGCCGTCTTCTGGCAATGTGCTATTGGGCGGGCGCGAGGCGGCGGCCAAGGAATTGCGCATCGGCATGGCGTTCCAGAACCCGACCATGCTGCCGTGGTTGACCATCGAAAAAAACGTGATGTTGCCGCTCAAGATCGTTGAGCCGTTCAAGCGCAGCTTTCAGCGGGATCGCAAGGGGGCCTATCGCGAGCGGGTCCATGCGCTCTTGGCGCAGGTGGGGCTCAAGGATTTTGCCGGGCATTTCCCATGGCAGTTGTCGGGCGGCATGTTGCAACGCGCGAACCTGTGTCGTGCGCTGATCCATGATCCCGATCTGCTCTTGCTGGACGAGCCGTTTGGCGCGCTCGACCAATTCACCCGCGAAGAATTGTGGCAGATCCTTCAGGATCTCTATCTGGATCGCAAACCAACCGTGTTGCTGGTGACGCATGATCTGCGCGAGGCCGGGTTTCTGGCCCGCCGCATCTGCGTGATGAGTGCGCGGCCCGGGAGGGTCATCTCGGACAAGCCGGTGACCTTGCCACAGCCGCGCGACATCGGTGTGATCTACAGCCCCGAATTCGTCGAGATGACCCAAGGTTTGCGGGCGTTGATCGCCCAGATCCGCAAATGAACCCGCGCGTGGAAATGAGGTCATGCCATGACTGAAGCGACCAGAATACGGATGATGTCCCTGAGCCTGATCGTGGGGTTCTTCGTGATGTGGGAGGGTCTCTGCATCCTCCTGAATGTCTCGGACCTGATCCTGCCCCGACCCTCCGAAATCCTCGTGACCTTGTGGACCCGGTTTCCGGTGCTCTGGCCGCATATTCTTCAGACGCTGTATTCGACCCTGACCGGATTTACACTGGGGGTGATCATCGGGGTCTCCATCGGGGTGATGATTGGCACGTCTCGCGTGGCGTACGGGGTTGCCTACCCGCTTTTGGTCGGGTTTTCGTCCATCCCCAAGGTCGCGGTGGTGCCGATTTTCGTGCTGTGGTTCGGGTCAGGCACGACCCCTGCCATTCTGACGGCAATGGTGATCTGCGTCTTTCCCATCGTGGTCAATATCTCGACCGGCCTCGCCACCACCGAGCCGGATCTGGAAGACGTGCTCAAGACGCTGGGGGCCTCCAAGAGAGAAATCCTGTGGAATGTCGGATTGCCCCGCACGATGCCCTATTTCTTTGCCTCGCTGAAGGTCGCGATCACCCTGTCCTTTGTGGGCGCGGTGTTGTCCGAGACCGTCGCGTCGAACCGGGGCATCGGCAACGTGATGATGACCGCCTCCTCGAATTTTCAGGTGTCGCTTGTGTTTGCCGGGCTGATCGTTCTCGCCCTGATGGGGGTCGCTCTCTATGCGTTCTTCTCTTTTCTCGAAAGCCGGGTCACCGGTTGGGCCACGCGCGGCACTGACATTGCCGTCACCTGAAAACCGCCTGTCATACACCCTGCGAAAGAAGGAACAAACCAATGAAGATTGCCGTCTTTTCTGCTGCCCTCGCGCTGTTGACCGGGCTGTCCCCGGCATGGGCCGAGGCCACTGATATCCGCTTTACCCTAGGCTGGAAAACCCAAGGTTCGGATGCGCCCTTTCTGCTGGCCCTGAGCAAAGGGTATTTCGCCGAGGAGGGTCTGAATGTGACGATTGATCAGGGCGAAGGCTCTGCCGCCACCGTGACCCGGATCATGGGCGGTGCTTATGATGCCGGGTTTGGCGATATCAACGCGATCATCCAGAATGCGGCACAACGCCCCGGTGAGGCGCCTGTGATGGTCTATCAACTCTGGAACCGCCCGCCCTTTGCCATCGTGACCCCCAAGACATCCGGGATCGAGACACCCGCCGATTTCGTCGGGCGCAAGCTGGGAGGGGCGCAAGGCACGCCGACGACACGGCTATTTCCGGTCTTTGCAGAGCTGAACGGCATTGATCTGGCCAGCGTAGCTCAGGAAAACATGGCCCCCAACCTGCAGGAACCGATGTTGATCCGGGGCGATATCGACGGGGCCTTTGTGTTCACGATCACCAGTTGGTTCAACCTGATTGCCAACCGTCAGGACCCGGCCAACGATTACAACTGGTTCAAGTTCGAGGATTACGGCATGGATCTCTATTCCAACGGGCTGATGGTCTCTCGCGCGTTGCTTGCGGATAATCCCGAGGCGGTTGCGGGGCTTGTGCGCGCCGTCAACCGCGCCACGCTCGAGATTGCCAAGGATCAGGATGCCGCGATGGAGGCGGTGATGGCCTTTGACAACCTCGTCGATCAGGACAACGAGCGCGCGCGGCTGAATTTTGCCCTGACCAATCTGATGAACGCCCCTGAAACCGACAGTATCGGCATGGGGGATCTGGTGGACGAACGCCTGACCCGCTCGATCGAGATCGTGGCCAAAGGCTATGGGCTCGAGCGCCTGCCGGAAGCCTCCGAGATCTTTGACCGCTCTTTCCTGCCGCCTGTGGACGAGCGCGCCTTTGTTGTCGAGATCATGAACTGATCGCCCCGCGCGCCGGGTGGGTATCCCCGCCCTGGCGCGCATTCGCCTGCCCGGATTGATCCATGCACGCCACTCAGACGCTGATCCGCGGCGGCCTTGTTCTGGTCGAGAACGCGCAGTTCGCCCCGGTCTCGCTGGTGATCGAGGAGGGGCGCATCGTTGCGGTTATCGACGGCGATGGTCCCGACGATCTGCCCATCCTTGACGCCACCGGGCGTATCGTCGTTCCCGGTCTGGTCAATGGTCACACCCATTCCCACGGGGCGCTGGGCCGGGGCGGCGTGCCGGAAGACGCCACGCTTGAGACCTTTCTCGCGGGGGGGGCCGCGCTCAACGGCAACCGCCACAGCGACGATCTGCGCCTCAGCGCAGAGCTGTCGGCGGTCGAGATGATCCGCAAGGGCTGCACCGCCTGTTTCGACCTCAGCGTGGAATTGCCCGGTCCTTCTGTCGCAGGCATCCACGCCGTGGCTGAGGCCTATCACACCGCAGGTTTGCGGGCCGTGGTGGCCCCGATGATCTCGGACCGTACGATCTATCAGGCGTTGCCCGGCCTTTTGGACGCCTTTGCGCCATCGCAACGCGCCGCCTTGGCCGCCATAAGCCTGCCACCGTGGCAAGAGACCCTCGCGATTTGCGCAGAGGCCTTTGCCCGCTGGCCCGTCCCGCTCGACCGCGTCAAACCTGGACTTGGCCCCGCCATCCCCCTGCATTGCTCAGATCCGTTCCTGACGGCCTGTGCCGCCACGGCGCAGGTCTCGGATCTCTGCCTCCAGACCCATCTGGCCGAAACGCAGATGCAGCAGGTCGCGGCCCATCAGCGCTATGGCACCAGCCTGACCGCGCATCTGGACAGGTTGGGCCTGATTTCACCGCGCTTCAGCGGGGCGCATGGCGTCTGGCTCGATCCTCAAGAGGCCGCGCTTCTGGCCACTCATGGGGCTGGGATCGTGCACAACCCGCTGAGCAACCTGCGGCTTGGCTCTGGTATCGCCCCGCTGCATGCGCTCAGGTCTGCGGGCGTCACGCTGGGCGTGGGCACCGATGCCGCCAACACATCGGATGCGCAAAACATGTTCGAGGCGCTGCGTCTGGCCACAACCCTCAGCCGGACCTTGTCGGCCCCACCCGAGCATTGGATCGGTCCAACGGAGGCGTTCCGCATGGCCACCGAAGGCAGCGCGCGCATTCTGGGTCTTGACCGCGTGGGACGCATCGCGCCCGGTTGGGCCGCCGACCTGCTGTTTCTCGACCGGAGCTATTGCCATTACGTGCCGCTGCGGGATCCCCTGTCACAGATCGTCTTTGCCGAAACCGGGGCTGCCCTGCGCGAAGTGATGATTGCGGGCGCTCTGGTCTTTGCCGACAACCGCGTGTTGACCCTTGATGAAGCGGGACTTGCCGAGCGCGCCGGTCGCGCGGCGACGCGGCTTGACGCCGCCAATCACGATGCAAGACAAATGGCAGAGGCCGCCGCCGTGATCGTGCGCAGTTTCTGCCGCAGCGCCTGCGCCCGATACCCCCATTCCCATCCCCTGTGAGGACCGCATGACCCAGACTCCTGACCCTCTGACCGCCGCCAAGGCCCTCGTCGAATCCTACCTTGACCTGTCGATGATCCCCGATCCCGTCGCCGCCTCCGCCTATCTCAGCGAGGGGTTCGAGCTGGTGTTTACCGGCGGGCGCAGGTTTTCCGGCCCGGCCCAGAGTGCGGCCTTCAATGCCAAACGCTACGCGTGGGTCAAGAAACGCTTTTTGCGCACCGACGCGGCCCTCGACCCGGACACCGGCGATGTGCATGTCTACAACACCGGCTATCTCTACGGCGAATGGCACGACGGAACCGCCTTTGAAACCAACCGATACATGGACAAATTCATCGTGCGCGATGGCAAGCTGATCCGCACCGATGTCTGGAATGACAGCGCCGAGATGCTTTTGGCCAAGGCTGGGCTGGCCGAGGCGGAGCTGTGACCATGGTCGCGCATCACAACCGCTACGACTATGTGCCGATCACGGAGCGCGCCGCGTATACATGGCCGGGCGGCGCCCGCCTTGCGGTCTATATCGGGCTCAACCTTGAGCATTTTGCGTTTGGTGAGGGGCTGGGTGCTGAACTTGCGCCCGGCGGCCCACAGCCCGACGTGCTCAATTACGCATGGCGCGATTATGGCAACCGGGTTGGCGCGTGGCGGATGCGCGATCTCTTTGACGCGCTCGATATGCCCGTCAGCCTGCTTGCAAACAGCGCCATGTATGCCTATGCGCCTGACCTGATGGCCGCCTTTCGCGCGCGGGGCGACGAGGTGCTTGGCCATGGCCGCACCAATTCCGAACGTCAGAGCGTCATGGACCCCACCGCAGAGGCGACCCTGATCGCCGAGGCCACCGCCACGATCACGCAGGCCGAAGGCAAAGCCCCGCAAGGCTGGCTGTCTCCGTGGATCGCCGAGAGCCTCGTCACCCCCGACCTGCTGCGAGAGGCGGGTTATGGCTACACCCTGAATTGGTGCATGGATGATCAACCGATCTGGATGCGGACCCGCGCCGGCCGTCTTCTCTCGATCCCCTATCCGCAAGAGGTCAACGATATCCCGTCGATTGTCGCGCGCAAGGATGGCGCGGCGGCGTTTGCGGATATGATCATCGACAATTTCGACGAGATGCTGGAGCAATCCCGCGCCCAGCCCCTTGTCATGGGCGTAGCCCTGCATCCCTACCTTGTCGGTCAGCCCTATCGCCTGCGCCACCTGCGGCGCGCCCTGCGCCATATCACCGCCCATCGGGACCAGATCTGGCTCACTCAGGCTGGTGCAATCCACAGCTATTGCCGTGATGAGATCCCCGACCTCATTGCCTGAGACTGTCGACCGTCGCCGATCTGCCGACGCGGGTGTTGTAAAAGAGGTCGCAAAAGAGATCACGCCAACAGGGGGGCGGCATTAGATTGAGGGCGGGGCAGGTCCGGGCCTGCCCGCTGTCGTGGCGAGAGGCAATGAAAGTTTCGGACGGATGAAGAGGCTCGGTCTTGATGCGACGGATATTCGCATTCTCACGGCGATTCAGAAGCATGGGCAACTGAGCAAGAACAGACTGGCCGAGATTGCCAATATCTCGCCCACACCCTGCTGGGCGCGTTTGGACAGGCTCAAGGCTGCCGGATTCATCCGCGGCTATCACGCCGATCTCGTTCTGGATAAAATCTGTGACTTTACCGAAGTGGTGGTCACGGCCTCTTTGACCCATCATCGCAAATCGGATTTCGACCGGTTCGAGAGCTTTGTCAGGGGGCAGGACGAGATCACCGAATGTATCGCCACAGGCGGTGGCATGGACTATGTGATGCGCGTTATTTGCGCCAATCTCACGGCTTTCCAGACCTTGATGGAGGCCATGCTGGCGGCTGAGTTGGGGATTGACCGCTATATGACCTATATCGCCACGCGCCGGGTCAAATCCAGCCAGCCCAACCTCTCGCACTTGACCGCCAGAACCGGCAAGTGACACTCTGCGCCTGAGCAGTCTGTTTGAGGCCCGCAAAATAGTCTGATCGGTCTGAGTCTTGCATGTTTTTAGACCGCAAACTCCCCAAGTTCGCCCCTAGAAGGGCGTCAGGATTAGACAGTCCAAAGCCGGAAGGCCGAGGGCAAACAAGGGCGCAAACCATGACACAAGCAGACGACTTCGGCTTCGGCACTCAGATCCGCAAATCCCCCTATTTCGACGCCACCGTGCGTTGGGGTGCCAAGGGGTTTTCGGTTTACAATCATATGTATATCCCCCGCGATTTCGGCGATCCGGAGCAGAATTTCTGGACCCTCGTGAATGAGGCCATTCTCTGCGACGTGGCGGTCGAGCGTCAGGTCGAGATCACCGGCCCCGATGCCGCACGCTTTGTCCAGATGCTGACCCCGCGCGATCTGTCCAAGATGGCGGTGGGCCAGTGCAAATACATCCTGATCACCAATGCAGAGGGCGGCATCCTGAACGATCCGATCCTGCTGCGTCTGGCCGAAAACCATTTCTGGATTTCGCTGGCTGACAGCGACATTCTGCTCTGGGCGCAGGGCGTGGCGGTGCATTCCGGTCTGGACGTCACCATCGGCGAACCAGATGTGTCACCGCTGCAATTGCAGGGGCCGAAATCGGGCCTGATCATGCAAGAGCTTTTTGGCGAGAGCATTCTTGATCTGAAATACTACTGGCTGCGCGAGCTTGAGCTTGACGGCATTCCGCTGCTCGTGTCGCGCACCGGCTGGTCGAGCGAATTGGGCTATGAGATCTATCTGCGGGACAGCGCCCATGGCGATGCGCTCTGGGAGCGGATCATGGCGGCGGGGATGCCGTTTGGTCTCAAGCCCGGTCACACCTCCTCCATCCGCCGGATCGAGGGCGGTATGTTGTCCTATCATGCCGATGCGGACATCAACACCAACCCCTATGAGCTGGGTTTGGACCGGCTGGTCAATCTCGAGATCGAGGCCGAATTCATCGGCAAGGCCGCGCTGCGCCGCATTCGCGACGCGGGTCCGCGCCGCAAGCAGATCGGCCTGATCATTGATGGCGCACCGCTCAAGGGACCGAACACCACGTTTTGGGCGATCAATGTTGCGGGCACGCCCGTGGGCAAGGTCACATCAGCCGTCTATTCGCCGCGTCTGGAGCGCAATATCGCACTGGCCATGGTCGCGGCAGAGCATGCCCATATCGGTGCCGAGGTCGAGGTCGTGACCGGTCAGGGGCCAGTGCGCGCCGTGATGGTGGAGCGTCCCTTCTACGACCCCAACAAGAAAATCGCCGCCGCCTGAGCGTTGGCCCGAACCGAGACTTGATCCATGTCCGACCTCGCAATCGAGCTGCATTGGCAGCGCGCCGAACCTGTGCTGCACACCGGCAAATATTCCAATGCCCATACCGTGCAGTTCAACAACCGCCATGATGTCCAAGTGGACGCCGCCCCGGATTGGGGCGGTGATCCCGCCCACACCAACCCCGAACAGGCGCTCGCCTCGGCGCTGTCGAGTTGCCACATGATGACCTTTCTGGCGCTCGCGGCCAAGGCGGGGTGGCCGGTTGCGAGCTATCACGACTATGCCGTGGCCCATTTGGGCAAGAACGCCAAAGGGCAGATGTCGGTCACACGCATTGATCTGCACCCGGTGGTGCGGTTCGACACCGGTTTTGCGATGGAGGATGCGACGCTGGCAGAGATGCAGGACCGGGCGCACCGCTATTGCTTTATCGCCAACACGCTCGCCGAGAGCGTGGAAATCAACATTCTCTGACGACTGAAAGGGCCTGTTCCCGTGCAAAAGAACGACATCCTCCTGCGAGACCTCGACAGCGATGGCATCCTGCGCCTCACACTCAATGACGTGGGACGGCGTAATGCGCTGTCTGAGGCAATGCTTGCAGAGCTGAACGCGGCCTTGGCCGAAGCGGGGAACAATCCTGCGGTCCGGGTGGTGGTTCTGGCAGCCAACGGTCCGGCGTTTTGCGCGGGTCACGATCTCAAGGAAATGACCGCCGGGCGGGCGGATGCGGACCGGGGCCGGGCCTATTTCACCAAGATCATGGCGCTCTGTTCCGGTGTGATGCAATCCATCGTGAATTGCCCCAAGCCGGTGATCGCCGAAGTCACAGGCATTGCAACCGCCGCAGGCTGTCAGTTGGTGGCAAGCTGTGATCTGGCACTCGCGGCGGATACGGCGCGCTTCAGCACACCGGGGGTGCATATCGGGTTGTTCTGCTCGACGCCGATGGTGGCACTGTCGCGCAATGTGGCGGGCAAGCATGCGATGGAGATGTTATTGACCGGCGATATGACAGCCGCCGCGCGCGCGGCGGAAATCGGGCTGGTCAACCATGTGGTCGCGCCCGAAGACTTGCAGGCCGCCACGATGACCCTGGCGCGCAGGATTGCGTCAAAATCCAGCATGACCTTGGCCACGGGAAAGCGGGCGTTCCATGCGCAACGCGAGATGGGCCTGTCCGATGCCTATGCCTATGCCTCTGCCGTGATGGTGGACAACATGCTCGCGCGGGATGCCGAAGAGGGCATTGGTGCCTTTATCGAAAAACGAAGCCCCCAGTGGCAGGATGCCTGACCCATGACGCCGAACCCCTATAACACCGGCCTTGACCGCACCCGCGCGAATTACCAACCGCTGACACCGCTCAGTTTTCTGGAGCGTGCCGCCAGTGTGTTTCCCGATCACACGGCAATTGTGCACGGCGCGCTGCGGCGCAATTACGCCGATTTCTACGCGCGCTCGCGGCAATTGGCTTCGGCGCTGAGCGCAAGGAGATTGGGGCGCGGTGATACCGTGTCGGTGATGCTCGCCAACACACCCGCGATGCTGGAGTGTCATTACGGCGTGCCGATGTCTGGCGCGGTGTTGCATTCGATCAACACGCGGCTCGACGCGGCCATCATCGCGTTTCAATTGGACCATGCTCTGTCACGGGTGGTGATCGTGGACCGCGAATTCATGCCGCTGATGCAAGACGCGCTGTCGCAGGCGAACGTCACCCCGCTTCTAATCCAATATGACGACCCGGAGTTCAGCGGTCCGGAATTCGCGACCGACGCCGAGGACTACGAGATTTTCCTGTCAGCGGGTGATCCGGCGTTCGACTGGCTGATGCCAGAGGATGAATGGGACGCGATTTCGATCAACTACACGTCTGGAACGACGGGCGATCCCAAGGGCGTGGTGTCGCATCACCGAGGGGCCTATCTCTTGGCGCAGGGCAACGCGCTGACCACCTCGATGGCCAAACATGCGGTCTATCTCTGGACCCTGCCGATGTTCCACTGCAACGGCTGGTGTTTCCCCTGGACGCTTTCTGCCATCATCGGCACGCATGTCTGTCTGCGCCAAGTGCGGGCGGACCCGATCTGGGAGGCGCTGGCGCAAGAGCGGGTGACACATCTCTGCGGTGCGCCCATTGTCATGTCGCTCTTGATCTCGGCCCCCGAGACTGTGAAGCGCCCCCTGGATCACAGGGTGCAATTTTTCACCGCCGCCGCACCGCCGCCCGAAAAACTGCTCGCGGATATGAAAGACGCGGGCTTTGACGTGACCCACCTTTACGGGCTGACCGAGACTTATGGCCCGGCGGTCGTCAACGACTGGCATGGCGAGTGGTCGGCTCTGCCCGCCGCGCAGCAAGCCAAGCTCAAGGCGCGCCAGGGCGTGCGCTATCTGGCGCTTGAGGGGCTGGATGTGATGGACCCCGAGAGCATGACCCCCGTGCCGTGCGACGGGCAGACAATGGGCGAGGTCATGTTTCGCGGCAATGTCGTGATGAAGGGCTATTTCCGCAATCCGCAGGCCACGCAAGACGCCTTTGCTGGCGGCTGGTTCCACTCTGGCGATCTGGGTGTGCGACATCCCGATGGCTATATCCAGCTCAAGGACCGGTCCAAGGATGTGATCATCTCGGGCGGCGAGAACATATCGTCCATCGAGGTGGAAGAGGCGCTCTATCGTCATCCGGCAGTGGCTGTGACGGCTGTGGTCGCCATGCCGCATGAGAAATGGGGCGAGACGCCGTGCGCCTTTGTCGAACTGACCGAGGGGCAGGTGGCGGATGCCGAAACCCTGCGGGCATGGTGCCGCGACCACCTGGCCGCCTACAAGGTTCCCGGCCACTTTGTCTTTTTGCCCATCCCGCGCACGTCGACCGGCAAGATCCAGAAATTCCTGTTGCGGGCGCAGGCCGAAGATTTGGCGATGAGCTGCATCCCGGACCCGGCTATCTCGGCGGTGACTTGAACACGAATTCGACGCCTGTCATCGGCCAGCAGCCTCGGTTGAATTCGATCGCCGCGTCATTCGGATCGCGGTTGATGGCGGTGACATATTGCACCGGGGTATTGTCGTTGAGGCAAAGGATTTCCGCCTCATCCGGTTGCGCAAAGCCCCCGCTCACGCGGGTTTCGGCGCGCCGAAACCATGGGATTCCCGCCGCCTTGTAAACCGCGCTTACCGATTGACCGATCGTGTAGATATGTTCGAATTCGGGAAAGCGGTGCGCGGGCAATTCCTTGCGCGTGAAATAGATGGGCGCACCGTCCAAGAGACGCATTCGGTGCAGCACGATCACCAGATCCCCCGGCCCCAGATCAAAGAGACGCGCCGCCTCGGGGCTCGGCGTGGCCCGTTCCAGCCGCAGGGTGCGCGATGTCACCTGCGCCTCGCATCCAATGAGAGAGTCGGCAAAGCGCATGTCGTTGCGGATTACAAAGGCACGCGGCGCGGGGCGCACGAAAATGCCCACACCCTTGCGCGCCTGCAATTTGCCTTCGCTCTGCAAGAGGGCGAGCGCGCGGCGCATCGTCAGACGGCTGACCCGGAACATCTCGGCCAATTGCACCTCGCCGGGCAGGCGGCTGCCGGGGGTCACCATGGCCCCATCGATTGCCCGCGCTAAGCGGTCATAGATCTGCAACCAGATCGGGCGCTCGGAGCGGGCGTCATAGGCCAGCGCCCCCAGCCGGGCGAGACCTGTCTCCGCCTGCGATAGCTCTGTCAGATCAGCCACGGGTCAGCACCTTTCTGCCTTGGACAAACACCGCCTCGATCTTGCGGGTGTCCGGGTTCACCACAAGAACATCCGCCCGTTTGCCCGGCCGGAGCGCGCCCCTGTCATCCAGCCCAGCCGCCGCCGCCGGATTGGCAGACACCAGCGCCCAAGCCTTTGACAGCGGCAGGATGCCAGCCTCGTGCAGCCGCCACACCGCATGAAACGGCGCGGGATAGTAATAATCCGACGCAAGCACGGTGCAGAGCCCCGCCCGGATTGCCGCCGTCGCGCAGAGCGCGCCATTGTGGCTCTCGCCGCGCAGGGCATTGGGCCCGCCAAGGATCACAGGCTCATTCGCCGCCCGCGCCTCGGCGGCGGCCTCTTCGGACATCGGAAATTCGGTCACCGTCACGCCGCGCGCGCGCCCCGCGCGCCGGTCCTCGGCGGTCATGTCGTCATGGGATAGAACAGGGTGGCCAAGTGCGATGGCCCCAGCACAAATCCGGTCCATCGCCCCCGGCACCTCATCCCGGCGGGCCAGCATTGCCGTAATCGCAGCCTTGGCATCAGCGGGCGCAAGGCCCATGCGCACGGCCATCCGCTTGAGCTTGGCGCTGTCCTCTCCCAGCTTGTGATTGGCGCTGGTGTGATCGTTGAGCGAGAGGATATCGCCCGGTCGCCGCGCGAGCCACCCCAGCACCTCATCGACATGGTCGATGGCATAGGTCTCCCAGCGGATGTTCAGCCGCGTATCGCAGGCCAGCATCGGTGCAACCCGTTCCAGCGCCGCAAGCAGCGCGCGCGTGATGGCAATGTCGCGCAGACCCGGCTCCCACGAGACGGTCAATCCGTGATAGGCGGTCGTGATCCCGTTGGAGATGAGTTGCGCATCCGCCTCGCGATAGGCCAGATCATAGGGGAAATGCACGCCCGGACGCGGCTGCACCAGCGCCTCGAACCCGTCGCCGTGCAGATCAATGATCCCCGGCAGGATCAGACGCCCGCGGGCGTCATAGGTCTCGGCCCGCTCGGCGGCCTCTGCGGTGATCCATCCGTCGGCCATATGCAGCGGTGCCGCCTCAAAGCGGTCGCCCAAGAGGGTTTGACCGCCGGTGAGTGTCCAGTTTGTCGTCATGTCGTCGCAAGTCCCCGTGTCACGAAAGTGTCAACCGAATCCCTTATCCCTGCGTTGTGTGACGTTCCTGTATACACAACAACGCTCAATTGGCCCCGAACCCACCGGAGACACCCATGATCCGTTCCCTGCTCGCCGCCGCCGCGGTATCCGTTGCCAGCAGCCTGCCCGCATTTGCAGAGCCTCTGAAATTCGCCGTCACCGACATTGAGGGCCTCGAAACCCTGCAACAAGAGTTTGGGGCGTTCGAGGCGAAACTCGAAGAACTGACCGGTCAGCAGATCAAGCTTTTCCCCGTCAGCTCTCGCACCGCCGCTGTTGAGGCGCTCAATCAGGATCAGGTTGATCTGGTTCTGACCGGCCCGGCGGAGTATGTCGTGATCAAGGAATTGACCGACGCCCGGATCGTGACCGCCTGGCAGCGCCCCAATTACTACGCCCAGATCGTCACCCTGTCGGATGGGCCGATCAAATCGGTGCAGGATCTCAAGGGCAAGGTCGTGACCTTTGGCTCTGTCGGCTCGACGTCGCAGCATCTTGGGCCCGCGCAGGTGCTGGCAGATTTCGGTCTCGTCTATAACACCGACTACCAGCCGCAGATCATTTCCCGCAACACCGCAATCGAGGCGCTCATTCGCGGCGATGTTGCCGCCGTCGGCATGAACGAAAGTCACCTTGGCCGTATTCGCGAAGCCTTTCCCGAGGTATCCTTTACCGTTGTCGCCCGTGGCCGCGACTTGCCCAATGACATCCTCGTGGCGCGCTCTGGCGCGGATACCGATGCGGTGGCTGCGGTCAAATCCGCCTTTGTCGATCACGCGCCGGAATTGATGGCGGCGATCCTGACCGGCGAGGACAACCAGAAATTCAAGGGGGGGTTCTTTCTGACCGAGGTCGAGGACAGCGATTACGACTATGTCCGCTCGATGTATGCGACCATTGGTGTGGATACCAAATCCTTCGTCGGAAACTGAACGGGGACAGCCCCACCCGGCCGGGGGCAGCGCCCCCGGTCTTTTGCAATCCGGAGATTGGCCATGCTTGACCTTGAGGTTGAGACGCTGAGTGACCCGCAGCAACGGGAGGCCGATCAAACCCCGTTGATCATGGCGCGCGGGCTGATCAAGGGCTATGGCCGGGGCAGTATCGTTCTCGACCGTATTGACCTGGATATTCGCCGGGGCGAGCGTGTGGCCTTGATCGGGGCCAATGGCTCTGGCAAATCCACCCTTCTCAAGAGCCTGATTGGCCTGCATCCGATTTCTGGTGGCACGCTGACCTGCTTTGGCCATCCGGTCGGCCCAGAGGCCGGGCACGCGCACCGGATGCGCATGCGTCGTCAGACTGGCTTTGTCTTTCAGAAACATTGCCTTGTGCGTCGGCGCTCGGTTCTCTCCAATGTCATTCACGGCATGTTCGGTGAGCCCGGAAGCTGGCGCGCGTTTTCGCATAGCCTCGCCCCCCTTACGTGGCGCAACCGCGCGATGCAGGCGCTCGGTGATGTCGATCTCGAGCACAAGGCCCTGCACCGCGCCGATGCGCTCTCGGGCGGGCAGCAACAACGCGTCGCCATTGCTCGCGCGCTTGTGCGGCGTCCGCGTCTGCTCATCGCCGATGAACCGGCGGCGAGCCTTGATCCGGTGTCGGGCGTTAATGTCATGGACCTCTTTACCAAATTGTGCCGGACACAGGGTATCACGCTGCTCTACACCTCGCATGACATGGCGCATGCGATGGATTACGCCGACCGGATTGTCGCGCTCAAGGGGGGGCGGGTGTTCTTTGACCGCCCGGTGAGCAGGGTCACGCCAGCCGATCTCAGAGACACATTCGATGGGTGATCAGCGCCTTCAGGCACCAGACCGGTTCCGCCGCGTCTCAGCGGTGAATTTCGTCCTGCTGGTCGCTCTCGGGGCCGTCATCCTTGTCTCCATGGGTCAGGTTGCCCCCTCTCCGCAGCAATTGGCCCAAGGATTGCCGGGCATGGCGAACCTGATTGGCCGGATGTTACCACCCAACCTGGAGCCGGATTTTCTGGCCCGCGTCGCACTGCGCATGATCGAGACCTTTCAAATCGCCCTCGTGGGTGCGGCCATTGGGATCGTGATCAGCCTGCCGATTGCATGGTGTGCCGCACGCGGAGTCTCGCCGCTCGGGCGTGGCAATATTCTGGTCAAGGCGTTCATTTCTTTTCTGCGCACCGTGCCGGATCTGGTCTGGGCGCTGCTCTTCGTGGCGTCGATCGGGCTTGGGGCTGTGGCGGGCACGATGACCATCATGGTCGATACCATCGGCTTTTGCGGCCGCTTCTTTGCCGAGGCGATGGAGGACGCGGAAAAGGAACCGCAAGAGGCGTTGGCGGCCATTGGGGCCAATCGCCCTTCGATCCTCATCGGGGCGATACTGCCCGATATCATGCCCTCGCTGATCAATTCCTCGCTCTTCGCGCTGGAAAAGGCGGTGCGGTCTTCGGTCGTTCTGGGATTGGTCGGCGCGGGCGGGATCGGTCAGGAACTCAAGGTCGCCTTTGACCTCTTTCAGTACCGCAACGCCTCGATGATCATTCTGGCGATCTTTGCGATTGTTCTTCTGATGGAAATTTGCACCGACAAACTACGCGCCCGCCTGTCGTGAGCATCCGTCGCGACGGGCAGAAGGGCGCCGTTAAACCTTGTCGATGAACCGTTCCGCCACCTTGGTCTTGATCTCGCCGCGCTGCACCAGAATTTCGAGACAGCGCAGGGTGATGTCGGAAAACCCATAGCAGGTGTCACACAAGAGCGCGATCTTGCGCAGATCCCCGCTGGCAATCGCATCGGGTCGCGACAGGTCGCGCAGATAGAGAATATCGCCATCCAGCATCTGCTGTGGCGTTGCCCCCTCCATCTGCCCCAACCACTTGGATCGCACCAATCGCTTTTCGATATGCAGGAACGAATGCGGCACCAGCCCATGATGTTGCAAGATGCGGTCGATCTCGCCAAAGGAAGGCTGGTTGTCATAGAGCGGAAAGAAATTCACCTCGCTCTGCACTGCAAGCGTCTGCGACAGCGCCGTCTTGGCATGGCCAAAGATCATCGCCTCGGCCCCCTGCACGTCGATCTTGAGGAAATCCACCCGGCCAATGCCCTCGATCTCATCGAGCTTGCGGCTGGGCAGGTCAATATGTCCGGTGGGCCGCGCGGCACGGCGCAGGCCCAGCAGGTGATCCAGCGTCGCCTGTCGGATTTCGAGCAACGAGGCGAGCCCCGACCCCCGATAGAGGTTGAGCCGATGGGTCTCGCCATCACCCACAACATCTGGAAAATAGGTCTCATTCAGGGATTTCTGCGCGTTGAGCGACGCAAGGGCCTCGGGTTGCGGCTCGAACCCGGTTACATGCGCATGGCCTGCGGCCAGCAGCTCTTTGTAGGGCGCATCATGGTTCATCGGGTTGGCCCCGATGTCGAGAATACGCAGGGGTTCGGTCAACCCCAAGGTCTCGACCAGATCCGCCAACCGCGTCCTGGCGCGCTCGGCCGGGGGGCCATCATCGCGTGCGGGCGCGGCAAGTGGCGTCGCCTGTACCGCGTGCAGGCTGGACCCCGATCCGTCGTGCAGATCTTGCAGAACCATCATCATCTGTGCGGAGATGATCGCGGGTGCGCGCCGTTGCGCAAAATCAAATGCCGCCAGACGCCGCACGCGCAGCTCTTGGTCCGGCATCTCGACCAGGCGCGTCATCATCCGCAAAAGGCCGCGCGGTGCCTGCGGATCGTAGAGCAGGTCGTGATTGTCGGGGGCGACATGGTCGCGCAGCGCATCGGTCGCCGGGCCGATCACCGGCAGGCCAAACCCCTGTGCCAGCATCACCGACCCCGATGTGAACAGGGTGTTGAACGGCGCAACAAAAACCTGCGCCCGCGCAAATATGCCGGCGACGGCCTCATCGGGGACAGCCTCATCCGTGATCTTGATGGCGTCCAGCCCCTGCAAATCGCGAAACAGTTTCTGGTGACTGCGCGCCGACCGGCCACAGAGATGCAGGTGAAACGGAACCTCGCGCCGCAGCAGAACCTTGGCGGTATCGACCAGCGTATCAAGTCCCTTGTTGGCCCGGAACGCGCCAAAGAACAAAAACGACCGCGCGGCGCAGGTGGGCAGATCGCGCGTCAGGCTGGTCTCTTCCGCCTCGTAATGACCAAGGTAACTCGGGTGAGGGATGATCCGCAGGCGCGCCACCTCTACGCCCCAGTCGCGCTGCATATGCAGGGCTGCATCGGGGGTATGCACATGCACCAGATCTGCCAGCGCCACGACACGGGCGCGCGCGGCGCGAAAGGTCGCGGGGTCCACGTCCCGGTGCGGGCTGCGATTGTGAACCGTCCACAGGATACGCCCGCCACCGGCCTTGAACGCCTCAAGCGCCGCCAGATCACGCTCTGCGTCATTGGTATTGGCCTCGCTGTCGCGGGAACGGCCAAAAATCAGATCATCCCAATGCAGATGCAGCAGCCGTTGCCCCGCTGCCAGCATCTTGGGCAGATCGACAATCTCGGTCTTGTTGAACGGTTCAGCGCAAAACGCGGCGTGTTCGGCGGAATAGAGCAACCGTTGATAGGGATTGCCGCGTGACATCGGCAGGTTGAGAACTGGCGCGGGGGCCGCAGCCTCTTGTGGTTGTGCGGTCTTGATCGTTGCGCTTTTCGCCATATCTCGCCCTCTTTCGCCCTACCAATTACGATTGATCCGGCGCTTGCAACAGAAATCTACCCGTTCGGCCCGTCAGACAAGGCCATATGACACAGCCCGGCCACGTTCCTGCCGGAACCGGATCAAAAACCGCGGCTGACCTGTTCCGGCAGCCAGATCAGGCGGCGCGGTCCGCGGCGCTCAGAAGGGCCGTGTGACGCCCCGGATTGTCTTCTATTGTCGCGGCATCCGGGTTGATTCGCTGCGCTGCGCGTCGCACCCGCCCACGATCCAATCCGGCAGGAGCCGCAATGACCCCCTTTCCGCTCGCCCAATCCCGCCTCTCCGACCTACGCACCCGTATGGAGGCCACCGGCACTGATCTGGTGGCTCTTGGGCCGTCGAGCCATATGGCATGGCTCTCGGGCGTGCATCCACATGGCGACGAGCGGCCCGTTATGCTCTTGGTCAGCCGCGCGTATGCCGGGTTTCTCATGCCCTCGCTCAATGCTGCCTCGGCGCGGCAATCGACCGATCTGCCGTTTCATATGTGGCGCGATGACGAAGGTCCGCAGGCGGCGCTAGACGACATTTTGCGCACCTGTGACGCTGCGCGCCCCGGCCTGTCGGTGGTGTTGGATGAGACCATGCGCACGGATTTTTCGCTTTTGCTGCTTGACCATCTGGACACGCCGACCCGCCGGTTTACCGACGATACGGTCGGCGCGCTGCGTGCCTGCAAGGACGCCGCCGAGTTCGACGCGATCAAGGCCGCGCATCGTCTCAATGACCAAGCCGTGCAGGCTGCCTTTGACGCGCTCCGCGAGGGGATGACCGAGCGCGATCTGGTGCAGTTCATTCAGGATTTCTATGGCGCGCAGGGCGCGACGCTGGAATTCTGTTCGGTCTGCTTTGGCCCGTCGGGGGCCTTTCCGCACCATACGCCCGGCATGACGCGGCTGGAGCGAAACATGCCCGTATTGCTCGATACCGGCTGCCGCCTGAGCGGCTATCCCTCCGACATGACGCGCTGCGGCTATTTCGGCACGCCCGACGCCACCTATACAGAGGTTTTCACCGTGGTTGATCAGGCCGTTCGCGCCGCGATTGCTGCGGCGCGGCCCGGCGCATTGGCGCGCGATGTCGACAAGGCGGCGCGCGATGTGATCACCGCCGCAGGTTATGGCGACCGCTTCTTGCACCGCACCGGCCATGGTCTTGGCATCGACATCCACGAGCCGCCCTATATCACCGCAACTTCGGATGCACCTCTTTCAGAGGGCAATGTCTTTTCCATCGAACCGGGCATCTATCTAGAAGGCCGCTTTGGTCTCCGGCTCGAGGAAATCGTGATCCTGCGGTCCGAGGGTGCCGAGGTATTCTCGGACATGCCCCGCGACCTGCTGGTGCGCCCGGTGCCTGGCTGATCCGATTGGCGTCAACCCAAGGCTGTATTGCGCCATAGGTCCGATTCGGTGGCAAAAAATTTTCCAGAGGCAAAAATTTTTGTTGCAATGGCTTTGCATTTCGTCTGAGGTATGGCCAAGAAACGCCTGCTGACCCAAGGACGCCGATGACCTATTCACCTGCCGGTGCGCCACTCGCCTTGGGCCGCCGCATACGAAAACGCAGGCAACTCATGTCGATGACCTTGCAGGATCTCAGCAACGGATGTGGAGTGTCGGTGAGCTATCTCAGCCAGATCGAACGCGACAATGCCGTGCCCACCCTGGGCACGCTGGCCGAAATCGCGGCGGCGCTTGATGTGAGTATCGACCATTTCATCGCCACTCCAAGACAGGCGGATAGCGTGACCCGCGCGGAGACACGCCCGCAATTTTCCATTTCCGGCACCTCGATCATCTATGAACAGATCGGGGCCGAGTTTCCGGGGCATGAGCTTACGTCGTTCATCCTGAATGTTCCGCCTGCCTATGAGTCCGAGACCGTGCAACATTCCGGCGAAGAGCTGATCTTTGTGCTCGACGGCGAGATCCTTCAAGTGGTCAATGGTCAGCAGTTCCTGCTGCGCGCCGGGGACAGTATGCATTATCTCGGCCAGCATCCGCATTCCTGGTCCAACGTCAGCGCGCATTGGGCGCGTCTGCTCTGGACCGGCAAGATGCTGCATGGCGCAACCCCCTCGTCCTATGTGCCGCGCGCTGTCGCGGATACTCCAAAATCCCACATTCCCTGAGCGACATCACAGTATGTCGCTCTGGCACCAGCCGGGCAAACCGGCGCAATCTTACCAAATCCAACAAGGAGAACACGCGTGAAACACCTACTGCTCTGCGCTTCGGCTCTGGCGCTGACCGCCACGATGTCCGAGGCCAAAACCTTTGTCTATTGCTCCGAAGCCTCGCCCGAGGGCTTTGATCCCGCGCCCTTTACCGCAGGCGGCACATTTGATGCCTCGGCGCATCCGATCTACAACCGCCTGACCGAGTTCAAGAAAGGCACGACCGAGGTCGAGCCGGGCCTTGCGACAAGCTGGGACGTGTCCGAGGACGGCACCGAATACACCTTTCATCTGCGCGAGGGTGTCAAATGGCACGCCAACGACACCTTCACGCCCACCCGTGACTTTAACGCCGATGACGTGATCTTTTCCTACGAGCGTCAGGGGTCGGCCGATCATCCGTGGCACCAGTATATCGCCGGTGTGACTTATGAATATTACACCTCGATGGCGATGCCCGAGCTGATCAAATCCATCGAGAAAATCGACGACTACACCGTCAAATTCACCCTGAACCAGCCCGAGGCACCGTTCCTTGCGAATATCGCGATGCCCTTTGCCTCGATCGTGTCCAAGGAATATGCCGATACGCTTGACGCCGCAGGCACCAAGGAAGATCTCAACAACCTGCCCATCGGCACCGGCCCGTTCAAGTTCGTAGCCTATCAAAAGGACGCCGTTGTCCGCTACACCAAGAACGCCGACTATTGGGGCGAGGGCGCGATCATTGATGATCTGGTCTTTGCCATCACGCCCGACGCGGCCGTGCGCCTGCAAAAGCTCAAGGCTGGCGAATGCCACCTGATGCCCTATCCGGCCCCGGCTGATATCGAGACGATCAAGGCAGATCCCAACCTCAAACTGGACGAACAGGCCGGTCTGAATGTGGGCTATCTGGCCTATAACACCACCGTTGCGCCATTTGACAACGCCCGCGTCCGCAAGGCGCTGAACATGGCGATCAACAAGGACGCCATCGTTGACGCGGTGTTCCAAGGGGCGGCTGCCCCCGCCAAGAACCCGATTCCGCCAACCATGTGGTCCTATAACGATGCGATCGAGGATGATCCCTACGATCCCGAAGCCTCCAAGAAGATGCTGGAGGAAGAGGGCGTGACCGACCTCTCGATGAAAATCTGGGCCATGCCGGTGCAGCGCCCCTATATGCCCAACGCGCGTCGCTCGGCAGAGCTGATGCAGGAAGACCTCTCCAAGGTGGGCGTCACGGTCGAGATCGTGTCTTATGAATGGGGCGAGTATCTGCAAAAGTCGATGGAAGCAGGGCGTGACGGTGCGGTGATGCTGGGCTGGACCGGCGACAATGGCGATCCCGACAACTTCCTGTCGGTGCTCTTGTCCTGCGATTCCGCTGGTGAAGGTGGTGCCAACCGCGCCTTCTGGTGCAACGAGGAGTTTTCCAAGCTGCTCAAGGATGCCAAAATCACCGCCGACCCCGCAGAGCGGACCGCGCTCTACGAACAGGCGCAGGTGATCTTCAAGGATCAGGCCCCGTGGTTCACCATCGCACACTCGACCCAATACGTGCCGATGTCGACCAAGGTCTCCGGCTTCAAAATGAGCCCCTTGGGTGATTTCACCTTCGAGACCGTCGACATTGCCGAATAACCGGATCGTCCTGATCTGAAACCGAACGCGCGGGGGCTTGGCCCTCGCGCGTTTTCAAAGGAAAACGGCGCATGATCCGATTCATCCTGTCCAAACTCCTCTACTTGATCCCGACGTTTCTCGGGATCACCATCATCGCCTTCAGCTTTGTGCGCATCCTGCCCGGTGATCCGGTGCTGCTGATGGCGGGTGAGCGTGGCGTGACGCCCGAACGGCATGCCGAACTGAGCGCACAATTGGGCTATGATCAGCCCATCGTGATGCAGTATTTCGAGTTCCTCGGACGACTCTTGCAGGGCGACATGGGCAATTCGCTCGTGACCAAGAAGCCGGTGCTGGAGGAATTCCTGACCCTCTTTCCCGCGACCGTCGAACTTGGCCTCTGCGCCATTCTCATCGCGACGGTGATCGGCGTTACCGTCGGCGTACTTGCCGCCATCCGACGCGGAAGCTGGTTTGACCAGATTTCCATGACCCTCGCTCTCGTCGGGTTTTCCATGCCGATTTTCTGGTGGGGGCTGCTGCTCATCATCTTTTTCTCGGGCATTCTGGGCTGGACGCCGGTGTCGGGGCGCATAAGCCTCTTGTATTACTTCCCCGATGCAACCGGGTTCATGCTGATCGACAGCCTGCTCTCGGGGCAAAAGGGGGCGTTCACCTCGGCGCTGAGCCACCTCATCCTGCCGTCGCTGGTGCTGGCCACCATCCCGCTTGCGGTCATAGCCCGCCAGACCCGATCTGCCATGCTCGAAGTGATGGGCGAGGATTACGTTCGCACCGCCCGCGCCAAGGGCATGCCGCAATACCGCGTCATCGGCATCCATGCCCTGCGCAATGCGATGGTGCCGGTGGTTACCACCATTGGCCTGCAAATCGGGGTGCTTATGGCCGGTGCCATCCTGACCGAAACCATCTTTTCATGGCCCGGCATCGGCAAATGGATGATCGATTCCATCTCGCGCCGGGATTATCCGGTGGTGCAATCCGGCCTCCTGCTCATCGCGGCGCTCGTGATGATCGTCAACCTGCTGGTCGATCTGACCTATGGCCTCATCAACCCGAGGATTCGTGTGAAATGAGCGATACATCCAATCTTGCCGCCCCGGTGAAATTGTCCGACGCGGCAATCCGCCGTCGCATGCTGGCTGAATTCTGGTTCTACTTCAGCCAGAACCGCGGCGCGGTCATCGGGCTGGCGGTCTTTATCTGCTTGGTGCTGACGGCCGTCTTTGCCGCTGCACTGGCCCCGCATGACCCCACCACGCAATACCGCGAGGCGCTGCTCGTGCCCCCCGTCTGGGCCGAAGGCGGCAGCACGCAGTTCCTGCTGGGCACCGATGCCGTTGGGCGCGACATGCTCTCGCGCCTGATCTTTGGTGCGCAATATTCGCTCTTTATCGGTATCGTTGTGGTCTCCATCGCTCTTTTTGGTGGCGTCATCATCGGCCTTTTGGCCGGGTTCTTTGGCGGCTGGATTGACAGCGTCATCATGCGGATGATGGATGTGATCCTGGCCTTCCCCTCGCTCCTCCTGGCGCTCGTGCTGGTGGCGGTGCTGGGGCCGGGGCTGACCAATGCGATGATCGCCATCGCGATTGTCTATCAGCCGCATTTCGCCCGCCTGACCCGCGCCGCTGTCATGTCCGAGATGAAGCGTGAATATGTCAGTGCCGCGCGCGTGGCGGGCGCGGGCAATCTGCGCCTGATGTTCAAGACCATCCTGCCCAATTGCCTTGGGCCGCTGATCGTGCAGGCAACATTGTCCTTCTCCTCGGCGGTGCTCGATTCCGCCGCCTTGGGCTTTCTAGGCATGGGGGCACAGCCGCCCTCGCCGGAATGGGGCACCATGCTGGCCGAGGCGCGCGAATTCATCCTGCGCGCGTGGTGGGTTGTCACATTCCCCGGCCTCGCCATCCTGATTTCGGTGCTGGCGATCAACCTCATGGGCGACGGGTTGCGTGATGCGCTTGACCCCAAGCTGAAGCGGAGTTGACGGTATGGCGCTTTTGAACATCAAGAACCTGACCGTCAAATTCGCCACCGCCACCGGCAGCTTTACGGCCGTGGACGGCATCGACGTGCATGTCGACCGCGGCGAGGTGCTGGCCATTGTGGGCGAGAGCGGCTCTGGCAAATCGGTTTCGATGCTGGCGGTCATGGGGCTCTTGCCCGATACCGCCACCATCACCGCCGATGAAATGACCTATGACGGGCGCGACATCTCGAACCTCTCCGCGTCAGAGCGGCGGACCCTCATTGGCCGCGAGATCACCATGATCTTTCAGGAGCCTGTCGCCTCGCTCAACCCCTCCTTCACCGTGGGATTTCAGATCGAAGAGGTGTTGCGCCTCAACCTTGGTCTCTCGCGGCGCGATGCCCAAAGCCGCGCGCTCGACCTCTTCCGCGCCGTGGGCATCCCCGAGCCCGAGGCCAAGATCAACGCCTATCCGCATCAGATGTCGGGCGGACAATGCCAGCGGGTGATGATCGCCATTGCCATCGCCTCGAACCCGCGCCTTCTGATCGCGGATGAGCCGACAACGGCCCTCGACGTGACCATCCAGAAACAGATTCTCGACCTCTTGATGAAACTGCAAGAGGATTACGGCATGGCGCTGATCCTGATCACCCATGACATGGGCGTCGTGGCTGAAACCGCTGATAGGGTGGTGGTGCAATATCAGGGGAAAAAGATGGAAGAGGCCGATGTGCTCTCGCTCTTTGAAAACCCTCAGAGCCCCTATGCCCGCGCGTTGCTCTCGGCGCTGCCGGAACATGCAACCGGCGACCGCCTGCCCACGGTCTCTGATTTCTTTGCGCAGGAGACCGCCCGATGACCGCCGCAGCCATCCCCCCCGTTGTCGAAGGTCGCGGCATCGTGCAGGATTATGCCGTGCCCGGCAGCCTCTTTGCCCGCGCCGGCTCGGTGCGCGCCCTCAACGGCATCGACTTCAAGGTCGACAAGGGCAAGACCCTCGCGATTGTCGGCGAAAGCGGCTCTGGCAAATCGACCCTCGCGCGCATCATCGCCCTGATCGACCCGGCGTCGGGCGGCGAGTTGCGGATTGACGACCACGCGGTCGATATTGCCCGCAAACGCCCCGGTCCCGTCCTGCGCTCCAAGGTGCAGATGGTGTTCCAGAACCCCTACGGCAGCCTCAATCCCCGCCAGAAAATCGGCAATGTGCTGATGGAACCCTTGGTGATCAACACCGATATGCCGAGCTCCGAGCGCCGCGACCGCGCCGAGGCGATGATCAAGAAGGTCGGCTTGCAGCCAGAGCATTTCAACCGCTACCCGCATATGTTCTCGGGTGGTCAGCGCCAGCGCATCGCGATTGCCCGCGCGCTGATGCTCAATCCTTCGCTGCTGGTGCTGGATGAACCGGTCTCGGCGCTCGATCTCTCGGTGCAGGCGCAGGTGCTCAACCTCTTGGCCGATTTGCAGGACGAGTTCGAGCTGACCTATGTCTTTGTCAGCCATGACCTATCTGTCGTGCGCTATATCGCCGATGAGGTGATGGTGATCTCCAAGGGTGAGGCGGTCGAGCAAGGCAGCCGCGAGGCGCTATTTGCCGACCCGCAACACCCCTACACCCGCGCCCTCTTTGCGGCGACGCCCGTCACCGATGTCGCAGCCATCCGCGCCCGCGTCGAGCGCCGCAAGGCCGCGAGAAGCGCGTAGGGTGTTGGGTGAGGATTGGGGGAGGTCAGATTTAACGGTTGCCCCAATTTCTAGGGCGCCCGTAGTACCGAACGTGCGCAGCTTATAAACGGCACGCACTTGGCGTGATGGTCTATCGATCGTGAAATGTAGGATTATCGAACCGCGCGAGGGCTGTGCAATGATTGAGATGCCTTTGTAAATTTTGCAACTATTCACCATTACTGAGGGACATTTTTGTTCGCTTAAAACTTCCACTTTTTATGGTAGACCAATACAAATGAGCTTTGGCAGTAATTGGAGTTACTTGAACATCGGGGAAAACGGTTGCGTAGAAAACGGTAACTTCGCAGGTGCAGTTGAAGGCTTCAATGGAATCAATTGGATCAGAAATTCTTACTGTAACAACTTCCTGACCTGCTGCGCGAATGTCCCCGACGTGGAACTTTACTTGTCGTTCGCCGCAGGCGCGAGATTCTCCACATATGACCAAATCTGTGTGCACCTCCGCCACTGCAGCGCGGGCAGGAGATTGCCCGGAGTTTGTAATTAAGATTTCCACTTTGTTGGTGCCGTCATCATCGCGATAGTACTCAACCGCTTCAACGTTCAAATAAGCCCGAACTTGGGCCTCACCAATGCGAGCAGTATCCTTGGCCATAGCTTGGGTGGCTTTAAGAGTTTTCCAAACAAAGAACACACCAAGAAGAGTTATTACAGTAAGCCATACAGTGACGATGAGCATTCCAAACGCCCACGCTGACATGTCTTGCTGAGCCTTCAGATCATACTCAGCCTGCTTTATGCTCCCTTCAGTGCTAATATTGTCAGCAAGACAAGTAAGCCAGTCGATGAAACCAGCCTCATCCAGTATGGCTCTGCAGGCGGCTGAGTTATTCTCGGCGGCTTCAGCTTGATATTGGGACGCGGCTACGCGTTCAATGGCTTGGCTTTCCTGATACGTTAATAAAATATCCAATGAATACAACAACGCGGCACAAAAGACGAATAGTCCAAGTGCAATCAACCAACGATCTTTAAACATCGCAACATGAACACTGCGCTGAACGCCCCTCGGAATAGCTCGTTCGCAACATTCACCTCTGTATGATTGATTCCAATGACCAGCAGCCTTTCAACAAGCTCTGCGTATGTCACGCCATTTCTGTTCAACTTTGCGGTATCGTTTGCGAATGGTTCGATCCCAAGAACTCGACACCCCGCGTCACTCCATTTCGAACACCGGGATGAAGCTGGCCGGGGCGAGGGTCTCGGCCAGATCGGTGTTGTCCACCATGTCAGAGGTCACCAACTGGATCTTTGGTCCCGCGTGGCGGACCTCCAGTGTGCCCTCAATCGCCCGGACCGCCATTTCAATGGCCAGTTTGCCCTGCATGATCGGGAAATCCGTGGGGGCCGCCAGAATCCGTCCCCGCCGGATGCCGCGAAACACCGCATGGCTCATGTAATCCGACACGATGCTGATCCGGTCCTGTAGTCCGCGCGCGCGCAGGATCGACACCGCCACCTCGGCGGTGGGGGCGCTGCCCACCAGATAGTCGATCTCAATCCCGCTATCGAGCGTTTCCTCAACCAGCGTCACCTGTATCTCGCGCCCAGTGTCGCCATATTTGGTGAGCGCGATGCTGGCCGAACTCTCTGTAATGGCCGCGCGGAATCCGGCCTCGACAAAGCCGACCCAGCCCGCCCCCTCCGGCCCCGGAAACCACGCCAGCCGCACCGGCGCGCTGCCCTTAGGATGCCGCGCGGCGATAAAGCGGCCGGCCGTTGCCCCCATCTCGTACCACGACACCGCCGCCTTGGCCGCGATCCCCGGATCGGCAATGTCATTGACGGCGGCGATCACCGGCACCTTTTCCGACAGCGTCTGCACCGTCGGCGTCAACCCGTCAAACGACACGGTGCCCACAATCAGCGCATCGGCCCCCTGCGCCACACACTCCGTGATCTGCTCGATCTGCCGCGCAAGATTGGGATAGCCGCCCGCCTCGACCAGACGAAAGCCGACCCCCAGACGCTCGGCCTCTTGGACCATTCCGTAATTCACCGACAGCCAATAGGCGTCCTTGAGATGCGGATAGGACACGCAGATCGTCCAGGGTGAGGCCGCCCTGAGCAGGGGCCGATAGGCCAAGGGCTGTGCGGCACTCTCATAATCGAATGGCACCACATGGGTTTGCAGCGGCCAAACCTCTTCTGCACTCTCGGCCCAGAGCGGCAGCGGCAAGAGCATCAGCACACAGGCTATTATTCTTTGCATGAAAATCTCACTCCTCCGCAGAAAATTACTATAATCTGTCCGGACAGGACTGCAAGAAAGCTGGCGGATCAGGAACGGACCGGATGAGAACCAGAACCGGATTGGGCGCGCGACTGCTCGCGGCATTTCTCGTGATCGCCGGGCTGCCGGCGCTTGCGGGGTTTTTCGGCTGGTTTGAACTGCGCGATGTCACCCGCGCCCAACAACAGCTCTATGAAAACTCGATCCCGGTCCTGTCTGACATGCGCCGATTTACCGAAGAAAGCTCGGCCATCATCACCGTCGCCCCGGAACTGGCAGCGGTCGATGACGAGGCCGCACGCCGTGACCGTGCGGCCTATCTCAGCGCGCGGGTGGCGGCGCTCTCGGATCACCTCACCCGGTTTCAATCCGAACATGGCGGCACTGGCGGCGATATGACCCGCGCCGTCGCGGCCATGAAGGACGGTATCGCCGAACTGGACCGCTTGGTGAAACAGCGCCTCTCGCTGGTGCAGGCGCGGGAGGAGGGTCTGAACCGCGCCCTCGGAGCGACCTCCGCGCTCCTGAACATGGCTGACACGCTGGTCGCCAACGCCGAAATGGGCACCGCGGCAGTGATTTCGAACCTCTATGAATACGACACCGGCGCGCCCGGCACCTCGTCGCGCCTTGCCACGCTGGACAAGCTGATCGAGGTCGATCTCTTCCAACTCGGTCTGATGTTCGAATTGCGCTCGCGGACTGCCGAAATCGGGCTTCTCTTCAACCGCATCGCGACCTTGACCGAACCGACCGATCTCGCCTCGATCAGCGCCAATCTGCGGGAACGCACCGAAATCGTCGCGCGCCGCGTGGCGGCGATCCGTGATCCGGGCCGTGCCGCGCAGGCGCAGACCCTGCTGGCCACTATCCTGCCGCTCAGCGATCCCGCAGGCGGGCAGGGGCTGCTGGGGCTGACCGATGGCATCTTGCAATTGGAACGTCAGATCGACAGCGAACAGGCGGCGCTCCGGGTCTCCGCCACACGATTGCATGGCGCGGTGACGGATCTTGCCACGCGCGTGCAGGCGGATGCGCTCTTTGCTGGAACCACGTCGATGGAGGTGATCCGCGCCACCCGGTTGCGCAGCGCCGGGGCGGCGGGGCTCGCGCTCTTGCTGTCGCTGGGCGTGCTCTGGTTCTACGTGCGCGGCAATATCTCGCGGCGTCTCGACAATCTCTCGGACATGATGACCCGATTGGCCGCCGGTCAGCTGGACATGCGCGTGGCCCCCCGTGGCAGCGACGAGATCGCCGGCATGGAACGCGCGGTCGAGGTGTTTCGCCGTCAGGCCATCGCCAACCGCAATCTCGAAGAGGCCCGCCGCCGCAACGAAGAAGAACTCAACCGCCACCGCACCGCCCTGCAAGAACTGGTGGCCGAGAAAACCGAACAACTGCGCGGCGAAGTCGAGGCGCATGCCGTGGCCCGCCAAAAGGCCGAGGCCGCGGACCGCGCCAAATCCGAATTCCTCGCGATGATGAGCCATGAAATCCGCACGCCGATGAATGGGGTTCTGGGGATGCTGCGCAATCTTTCGGCGGATGGTCTGTGTGAGGCGCAACTCGAACAGCTGCGTGCCGCCCGCGCCTCGGGTGAGAGCCTGCTGACCATCCTCAACGACATCCTCAACTATTCCAAAACCGAACTCAGCGGCGCCCATGAGGAACGCGCGGTCTTTTCCATCACCGAGGTGATGCAGCTGATCGTGACCCTGCTGGACCCCGGCGCGCGGGAAAAGGGCATCGTGCTCTGGCTCGACCTGCCCGAGGATGCCCCCGCCGCCGTGCTGGGCGACATGGCCAAGCTGCGCCAGATCCTGTTCAATCTCGTCTCGAACGCGGTCAAGTTCACCGAAGAGGGCGAGGTTGTGCTGCGGCTGCGCGTGCGACCCGCCGGGGCCGGGCGTGTCACCCTGATCCTTGAGGTCAGTGACACCGGCAAGGGCATTTCGGCACAGGCGCGCCAGCGCATCTTCGAGGCGTTCGAGCAAGAGGACGGGCTGACCGCACGGCGCTATGGTGGCACCGGTCTTGGCCTCGCGATCTGCCGTAAATTCGCCGAGGTGATGGGGGGTGCTCTCCGCGTCGAGAGCACGCCGAACGTCGGTTCGGTCTTTACCTTCATGGCTGATTTCGACCTGGCCGATGCCGCCGGACTGGCCGAAACTCCGCCAGATTGGACCCCGGTGCGCGACGACCGCAGCCTGCATGCGCTCATCGTCGAGGATCACAAGGTCAACCAGATGGTCGCGCGCAGCTATCTCGAACGGATGGGCCACACAGCGGTCTGCGTCGACAGCGCCGAGGCGGCGCTCGCGCTGCTCACTGCCGAGCGCTTCGATCTGGTGCTGATGGATGTCAACCTGCCGGGTCTTTCCGGCACAGAGGCGACGCGCCGCATCCGCGCCATGCCCGTCGGGCGCAGCCTGCCGATCATCGGCATCTCCGCCCATGTTCAGGACGACGAGGTCGAGGAACAGCTTGACGCCGGAATGGATTGCTTTGTGGCCAAGCCGGTTTCGCCCGAACGGCTGGTTGCGGCGTTGGAACAGGTCACAGGCGGACAGCGGCGCGGCGTGTTCCTCTCGTCCCGGTCGCTCTCCTGGCTCGCGAGCGGACCGCGCGATGTTCTGGGCAGCATGGTTGCCGATCTCGGTCGGGAGCAGACCGTCGAGGCGATTCACCTCTATCTCGACGGCCTCACCTCGGATGCGACCGCCCTGCAAGAGGCCGTGGACACCCGTGACACCACCCGCGCCGCCAAGGTCGCACACCGGATGAAAGGGGCGGCGGGCAATTTCAGCCTGCCCGGTCTCTCTGCGTGTTTGAAACAGATCGAAGCCGCCGCCCGGTCGGGCGATTTGATCCCCGTGGCCACGGCGCTCACCGCTTTTCCCAAGGAAATTGAACAGGCGCGCAGCACAGTCATACAAGCGCTTGATGACCTGACAGCCGCCCCTCAGTCCAAAGTGGCGGTGAACACATAACCCTCGCCATGGGCGGTGGTGATGAACCGAGGCGCGCTGGCGTCTTCTTCCAGTTTGGTGCGCAGGCGGCGGATGATGACATCGACGGTGCGCGTGTCGGGGTGCTGCTGGCGATGGGTGATCACCGTCATCAGCCGCTCGCGGCCCAGAACTTCGCCGGGATGGCGCACCAACTCCGCCAGCACCTCGAATTCGGCCCGCGTAATCCGGATCGGTTCGCCATCCGGGGCGATCAACTGGCGGGTGGCAAAGGCAAAGGCATAGCCGTGAAACCGCACGTTCTGACGTGAAAAGCGGCGCTGCGCCTCGGTACGCCGCAACAGGTTCTTGATCCGGGCCAACAATTCGCGCCGATTGAACGGCTTGCAGACGTAATCATCCGCCCCCAGTTCCAGCCCGACAATCCGATCCACATCATCGCTGAGGCTGGTGGTCAGGATGATGCCGATATCCGAGCGCGCGCGTTGCTCACGGGTGATCTGCAACCCGTCCTTGCCATCCAGTGTAATATCCACCAGCAAAAGGTCGGCGCGGTCGCTGGCCAGCATCGGATCGGCCTTCTCGGCACTGTCAAAGGCGGTGACCGTGTAGCCATGCGACATGAGATACTCCGCCAGCGTCGTGCGGGTGACGGGTTCATCCTCGATGATCACGATATGCGCCGCTCTTGCCACCTGTGAGCCCTCTGTGCGGTTTCTTCCTGTTAATATTTTTTCACAATTAAGTCCAGTTCGTTCATGCCCGTGGTCTGACGTGTTCATATCCCATCCGTAAACTTCTCTTACCAAAGCCCGAAAAACGGGCGGGAAAAACCAACACAGGGAGTTTTCAGAATGAGAGTACGTTTGCGAATGGCCGGCGGGGTTGCAGCACTCGCGATGGCCGCAACGGGCGCCTTGGCGGATTCCGAAGATCCGATCGTCATCCCCATCCACAACTGGTCCAGCCAGATCGTGATGAGCCATGTGGTCGGCCAGATCTTTGAATCCATGGGCAACAGTGTCGAATATGTCTCGACCGACAGCCAGTCGGTTTACGAATCCGTCCGTCTGGGCGATGTCGCCCTCGAAATGGAAGTCTGGGAAGGCGCGTTTGGCGCCTCCTTCCGCGCCGCGCTGGAAAAGGGCGGCTTGCACGATGCGGGCGATCACGATGCCGTCACCCGCGAGGATTGGTGGTATCCGATGTGGACCAAAGACGCCTGTCCCGGCCTGCCCGATTGGGAGGCGCTGAACGCCTGTGCCGCCGCCTTTGCCACACCGGAAACCGGCGAGTCCGGGCGCTTCCTTGGCGGTCCGGTGGACTGGCTCAAGCATGATCAGGAACGTGTCGATGGGCTGGGCATGAACTTCAAGGTCGTCAACGCAGGCTCTGCCGCAGCACTCTGGGCCGAACTGGGCTCTGCCGAAAAGACCAAGACGCCGATCGTCCTCTTCAACTGGACACCCAATTTCGCCGAAGCTGTCTGGCCCGGCGAATTCGTCGAGTTCCCGGAATGGGTCGAAGGCTGCGACAAAGACCCCGCCGTTGGTCCCAACCCGGACAAGACCTATGATTGCGGCAATCCCGCCAATGGCTATCTGAAAAAGGCCGCTTGGGATGGGATGAAGGACAAATGGCCGGATGCCTACACGATGCTGACCAAGATCAGCTTTACCAACCCGCAAATCGCGGAAATGGCCAAGCTGGTAGACATCGACGAGATGGAGCCAGAAGAGGCCGCAACGCATTGGCTGGAAGACAACGGCGACGTCTGGAAGGTCTGGACCAACTGATCCTGCCTTGAAACCCGCCTCACTCGTGGCCCACCACGGGTGAGGATTCTCCATTAGTAACAAGGGAGTGTCGCGTGCCGGTCTCTGAACCCGTGATCTCATGCCGCAATGTCTGGAAACTCTTCGGCCCGTCGCCCGAGACCTATCTCAAGGGTCTCAACACCGACCCCGGCTTCGAGACCATTCGTCAGGCGGGCTATATCTCGGCGGTGCGTGATGTCTCGCTCGATATCGCGCGCGGCGAGATGCTGGTGATCATGGGCCTGTCCGGCTCCGGCAAATCTACCCTTGTGCGCTGCCTGTCGCGCCTGATCGAGATCACCGGCGGCACTGTGTCAGTGGAGGGGCAGGACATCGGCGCGCTCTCTGAGAAACAGCTGATCGACCTGCGGCGCAACAAGATGGGTATGGTGTTCCAGAGTTTTGGCCTCTTGCCGCATCGCACAGTGCTGGAAAATGTGGCCTTTCCGCTGGAAATGCGCGGGCAGGACCGCGCCACCCGCCGCAAACGCGCGCTGGAGGTGATCGAATTGGTGGGGCTCGGCGGGCGCGAGGATTACTTTCCGCGCGAATTGTCCGGTGGCCAGCAACAGCGCGTCGGCATCGCCCGCTCTCTCGCCATCGAGCCGGATATCTGGTTTCTGGACGAACCGTTTTCGGCGCTTGATCCGCTCATTCGCCGCGAGATGCAGGACGAATTCCTGCGCCTGCAAGAGTTGCTGGGCAAGACCATCGTCTTTATCACCCATGATTTCGACGAGGCGCTCCGCTTGGCTGACCGCATCGCCATCATGAAGGATGGCGCGGTCGAGCAATGCGACACGCCCGATCAGATCGTCCTGAACCCGGCGACCGATTATGTCCGCAAATTCACCGAAGAGATCGAAAAGGCGCGCGTCGTGCATGCCTCTGGCCTTGCCCGCCCGATCAATGGCACCCGGCCCGAGGGTCTGCCCGTCGCCGGAAAATCCACAATCCGCGCCCTTGCGCGCCTTCTGATCAACGATCCTCGTGAAATCCTGCCCGTCGCCGATGACACAGGTCGCATTACGGGAACCCTCAACCGACAAGAGGCGCTCGACATCCTGCTCGGGGGCCACACATGAGCGAAAGCGCGCTTCCCCTTCCGTCTCCCGCCAAACCGCGGCTCAACCCCGCTTGGGCAATCCTGGCCGTCGCGGTCTGTCTTGTCCTTGCCCGTCCGATACTCCCCGACGCGCTCATGCGTCCCGCCGAAATCCTGATCCTGCCGCTGGCGGATTGGATCAATGCGTTTTTCACATGGCTGCGCGATGATCTCGGGCTGATCCATGTCACCCGCGCCTTTGCCGATTGCATTGAATGGCTGCTCGATGTCACCGCCAACATCCTCTACGGCAAGAACCGCTGGCCGCGACTTGGCCCGCTGCCGTGGTCGGTCGTGGCGATCACCGCCGCCTGTCTCGGTTATTGGCTGGGCGGCCGGCGTCTGGCGCTGCTGGCGGGGGGCACCTTTGTCTGGATCGCCCTCATGGGGCAATGGACCTGGGCCATGGAAACCCTGTCGGTCATCGTTGTGGCCGCCCCGTTTTCGGTGCTGGTGGGCCTTTTGATGGGGATCGCGGCATGGCGGTGGCACAGGGTCGAGGCGGTGATGAACCCGATCCTCAACATCGCGCAATCGCTGCCGCATTTCGCCTATATGATCCCCGTGGTGGTGTTCATCGGCGTCGGACCCAAGGCGGGGGCAATCGTCACCATCATCTTTTCAGTGCCTCCGATGATCCGCATGACCCTGCTGGGTCTGCGCAAGGTGCCGCCCGAGGTGATCGAGAGCGGCAAGATGTGCGGCAGCACCGGCTGGCAATTGATGACGCGCGTGCGCATCCCGACCGCCCGCACCGAAATTCTGGTGGGCGTCAATCAGGTCATCATGCAATGTCTGGCGATGGTCGTTCTGGCCAGCTTTATCGGCATGCCGGGGCTGGGTCAGAAACTCCTGCAACTGTTGCAGGCGCTCAAGATCGGGCGATCCATTGAAATCGGCATCACCATCGTCTTGCTCGCAGTAACCCTCGACCGCTGTTCCAAGGCTTGGGCCGAGCGTCAGCCCACCCACCACGAACCGGGAATCGCCTGGGGGACGCGACACCGCGTGCTGACCACCTGGGCCGGGCTGATGGTCGCGGGCTTTGCCCTCTCCGCATTGGTGCCCTTCTTTGCAGAGGTCGGGCGCGGGCAATCGCTCTCGGTGGCGGACCCGCTCGATGCGATGATGACATGGGTGATCGTGACGGTTGATCCCGTCACCCAATGGCTGCGCTGGTTCCTGATCACCTGGGTTCTCATCCCCGTGCGCGACGCGCTCTTGTGGTTGCCCTATACGGCGGTTCTGGCACTTGTGGCGGCGGCGGGCTTTGCCGTGGGCGGATGGCGCTCGGCGCTGATCTGCCTTGGGTTCTTCGGCTACATCGCCCTCACCGGCTGGTGGGATCGTGCCATGATCACGGTCTACACCGTGCTTGTGGCCGTTGCGGTCGCGACCAGCTTCGGCTTTCCGCTTGGCATCTGGGCCGCACGGTATGAGACGCGGGCCAAACGCGTGCTTCTCCTCTGCGACAGTCTTCAGACCTTTCCCAGCTTTATCTACCTCATTCCGGTGATCATGCTCTTTGGGGTCAATGACGTGGCGGTGGTGGGGGCGGTGGTGCTCTTTGCTGCCGTGCCACTGATCCGCTACACCATCGAGGGGTTGCGCGGCGTGCCCGAGGCGATGATCGAGGCGGCGGATATGTCGGGGGCCACCCGTGCCCAATGCCTGCGCCACGTCCGCCTGCCGCTGGCCTTTCCAACCATCATGGTCGGTGTGAACCAATCGCTGATGTTTTCGCTTTTCATGGTGATCATCGCGGCCTTTATAGGCACGCAGGATCTCGGGCAGGAAATGCAACGTGCCCTCAGTTCCACCGATGTGGGCAAGGGGCTTGTTCTGGGCTTTGCCGTGGCCTTCATCGGGCTGATGGCCGATCACCTGCTCAATCGCATGGCCGACAGCCGCCGCCGCGCCTTGGGGCTCTGACCCCAAGGCCCGCCGCCCAACGGTGCCACATCGGCGCAAAGCGGCCACGCCGCTTGGTCACAGGGCTTGACCTCACCCCACGCAACAGAAAGAAACACGCAAGAGTCGGAAACCTCCGGGCATTGGGGTTTCCCGCTCTGCTTGGCGCGCCTGTCCACCCGCTGTCTCCCGAAAGGAGAAGTCTATGAAATTCCACTTTCCCATCGTGATCATCGACGAGGATTTTAGGTCCGAGAACTCTTCGGGTCTTGGTATCCGCGCCATGGCCAAGGCCATAGAGGACGAGGGATTCGAGGTTTTGGGTGTCACAAGCTATGGGGATCTCTCGCAATTCGCCCAGCAACAATCGCGCGCCAGCGCCTTTGTCCTGTCGATCGACGATGAAGAATTCAGCCCCGGCCCCGACATCGACCCGGTTGTCACCAATCTGCGCAATTTCGTTCAAGAGGTCCGGCGCAAGAATTCCGACGTGCCGATCTATGTCTATGGCGAGACCAAGACCAGCCGCCACCTGCCCAACGATGTCCTGCGCGAGTTGCACGGCTTTATCCACATGTTCGAAGACACGCCGGAATTCGTCGCCCGCCACATCATCCGAGAGGCCAAGATCTATCTCGAAGGCATCCAGCCGCCGTTCTTCAAGGCGCTGCTCGATTATGCCGAAGACGGCTCTTATTCGTGGCACTGTCCCGGCCATTCCGGCGGCGTTGCCTTTCTCAAAAGCCCGATTGGCCAGATGTATCACCAGTTCTACGGCGAAAACATGCTGCGCGCCGATGTCTGCAATTCGGTCGAGGAGCTCGGCCAACTGCTCGACCATGACGGCGCCATCGGCGCGTCCGAGCGCAACGCCGCGCGCATTTTCAACGCCGATCACTGCTTTTTCGTGACCAACGGCACCAGCACCTCCAACAAGATGGTCTGGCATCACACCGTCGCCCCCGGCGATGTGGTCGTGGTTGACCGCAACTGCCACAAGTCGATCCTGCACAGCATCATCATGACCGGCGCAATCCCGGTCTTTCTGCGCCCCACCCGCAACCATTTCGGCATCATCGGCCCGATCCCGCGCGGCGAATTCGAGATCGACTCGATCAAGGCCAAGATCCGCGCCAACCCGCTTTTGACCGGGGTTGATCCCGACACCGTGCAGCCGCGTATCCTCACCCTCACGCAATCCACCTATGACGGCGTTCTCTACAACACCGAAACCATCAAGGATCTGCTCGACGGCTATGTGGAGAATTTCCACTTTGACGAGGCTTGGCTGCCCCACGCCAGCTTTCATCCGTTCTACAGCAACTTCCACGCGATGGGCCGCAACCGCGCCCGCCCCGAACATTCCGTGACCTATGTCACCCAATCCATCCACAAACTCTTGGCCGGCATCAGTCAGGCCAGCCATATTCTCGTGCAGGACAGCCAGAAAACCAAACTGGATCGCCATCTCTTCAACGAGGCGTATCTCATGCACATCAGCACCAGCCCGCAATACAGCATCATCGCAAGCTGCGATGTCGCCGCCGCGATGATGGAGCCGCCCGCCGGCACCGCGCTGGTCGAGGAGAGTATCGCCGAGGCGCTCGATTTCCGCCGCGCCATGCAAAAGGTCGATGCAGAGTTTGGCGAGGACGATTGGTGGTTTCAGGTCTGGGGGCCGGATGTGCTCGGTGACGAGGGCATCGGCGATGCAGACGATTGGGTGCTGGAACGGACCGACGCCGATGGCGTGCAACCCTCCGATGGCGAGGATTCATGGCATGATTTCGGCGAAATGGCCCCCGGCTTCAACATGCTCGATCCGATCAAGGCCACGATCATCACGCCGGGTCTCAACCTTGATGGTCGCTTCGAAACGACCGGGATTCCCGCGTCCATCGTCACTAAATATCTGGCAGAGCATGGCGTCGTGGTCGAGAAAACCGGTCTCTACAGTTTCTTCATCATGTTCACCATCGGCATCACCAAGGGGCGCTGGAATACCCTGTTGACCGCGCTGCAACAGTTCAAGGACGATTACGCCAAGAACCAGCCGATGTGGCGTGCGATGCCCGAGTTTTGCGCCAAACAGCCCCGCTATGAAAGCATGGGGTTGCAGGATCTCTGCCAGCATGTGCATGCGCTCTACGCCAAATACGATGTCGCGATCCTCTCGACCGATATGTATCTGAGCGACCTCACCCCCGCCATGACGCCCAGCGATGCCTTTGCCCATATCGCGCGCCGCACCACGGAACGTGTCGCCATCGATGATCTTGAGGGGCGCATCACCACCAGCCTCGTCACGCCATATCCGCCGGGCATCCCCCTGCTGATCCCCGGCGAAGTCTTCAACAAGACCATCGTGCAATACCTCAGGTTCAACCGCGCCTTTGCCAAGGAATGTCCGGGCTTTGAAACCGATATTCACGGGCTGGTGCATGAGGTCGATGAGGACGGCGTGATGCGCTATTTCGCCGATTGCGTCGCGCTCTGAGGGCACATCGCGTTTGCCGGTCGCCGTGACCGGCAAACGCACACTGCGCTACACGCTCTCCAGATAGGAATCATACTCGAAATCGGTCACATAGCGCGTGAACCGCTTGAGTTCCTGCATCTTGCACTCGACCAGCATGGTCTGAAGCCGTCGGGAAAACACATCCTGCACATGTTTGCCCCGGCGAAACGCCTGAATCGCGGTCGCCCAATCCAGCGGCAGGTGATCGAGCTTTTGGCTATAGGCATCGCCCTCGATCGGCGCACAGGGGTCCATCTTCTGTTCGATCCCGATCAGCGCGCCGCCTAGAATACTGCCCAGCACCAGATAGGGGTTGGCGTCGGCCCCCGCGACGCGATGCTCGATCCGCCGCGCCTTGGGGCTGCCGCCCGGAATGCGAATGGCCGCAGTGCGGTTCTCATAGCCCCAGGCCACGCCCGTCGGCGCATGCGCCCCCGGCAAGAGCCGCCGGTAAGAGTTCTGATGCGGCGCAAAGGTCAGCGTGTTCTCCTGCATCGTCTCCAGCAGGCCCGCCACGGCATTCAGCATCAAGGGCGTGCCTTCTTCGCCGCCATTGTCAAACAGGTTGACCCCGTTCTCATCCACCAGACTGAAATGCACATGAAATCCGCTGCCTGATCTGTCGCCATAGGGCTTGGCCATGAACGTGGCCGCCATGCCATGTTTGCGCGCGATGCCACGCACCAGCCGCTTGAAAAGCACCGCATCATCGGCGGCCTGCAACGGGTCCGCGACATGCACCATGTTGATTTCAAACTGCCCCGCGCCGTTCTCGGAAATCGCGGCATCGGCGGGAATGCCCTGCTCGTGGCAGGCATCGTAGACGTCATTCAGGAATTCATCGAAATGCTGCAATTCGTCCAGTGACAGCGCCCCATCGGAATCCAGCCGCTTGCCCGTCACCGGCGAACAGGGCGGACGCGGTTGCGCCTCGCGCGGGTCACAGAGGTAGAATTCCAACTCAGTCGCCACCACCGGCGTCAGCCCCAGTGCCTTGTAGCGCTGCACGATATTGGACAGGGCATGGCGCGGGTCGCCCGGAAACGGCCCGCCATCCTCGGTGCTCATCCAGAACATGACCAGCGCCGAGGGGCGGCTGGTCCAGTTCACCATGACAATCGGACGCCCGGTGTAATCGCAAATACCATCGGAATCGCCAGTCTCGAACACCAGTTCGTTATTCTCGATATCCTCGCCCCAGATATCCACACTCAGCACCGACAGCGGCAGGCGCAGCCCGTCATCCATGATCGCCTTGGCCTTCTCAATGGGCAGGCGCTTGCCCCGCATCGCGCCATTGAGGTCACAGACACAGGCAAACACAGATTCGATTTCCGGCCGCTCCTGGAGCCATTCTCGGATGTTGTTCGTCGTCATTTCGGCTTTATCCTCTTGCATGGACCGGCATTGGCCGCTGTCCATACGCTCTACCTTGGTCGCAACTGGCCGACCTTGGTAGAGAAATATCCGCAGGCGTTCGGAAATGATACCGATTTCACCGCACGCCGCCCGTCCGTTGTACAGCGCTGTTTGACGTCAGCGTGCATGGCACAGTTTAAGCATATTGCCGAACGGAGGGTTTCCGGCTCATTTTATCAACTCGGGGATTGAGATGACGAAAATCTGCAAACCTCTAAGGGCACGGCAGGCTTACCTCTGATGTGGCATCAGCCATGGGTGATGGTCTCCTGATCAAAGGTTAACCTCAGCAACCAAACCGAACCGCTAAGAGGATATTCGCGCCAATAGTGACCACGTTCCCGGATCAGAGTGTCCGTTCAATTCTGAACGTGAATAGCCCCTAATCGTCCAGATAAACGCCGCTTGCGCGGCGGATCTCATCCAACTGCCGCAGTCTGTGGCGCGTGGCGTTACCGCTGGCTGCGGCGCAGGCCGCCAACAGAATTTCTGCGACAAGTTGCACGGCGATCGCTGAAGGGAAGTAATGCGGACTGGCAGTCGGTGCCAGAAAGACCCCGTCAGCATAGGGGGCCAGTGGCGAACTGGGTCTGTCGGTGATGGCATAAACTGACGCACTCGCGCGACGTGCATATTGCATGGCGTCAATTGTCTGCGCGCAATACGGAGCGATTCCGAGTGCGAGCACAGTATCGCTACTGGAGATTGTCGAAATCCGCTCGCTGGCGGCCACGGTCCCGGCTGGCAGCGTGACCAGATCGGGCAAAGCTAGACGTCCGGTTGCCTCGATCATACCCGCTGCCCAATACATTGAGCCTGCGCCAATCACATATGTACGCCCGCTCCGACGGACAGCGGCAACAAAGGCCGCAACTTCCTTTGGATCAAGATGAGCGGCAACCTCTGCGATATTATTCTGGGCGGCCTCTGTCATATGCGCGATCAGTTTCGACAGCGAGTCGCTCTGAAAGTTATTACGCAGTGCGTCTACCCTTGCCCCAAAGCCGCGCCCCATCAACAGTTTCTGAAAGTCCTGTCGAAACCCATCATAGCCCTCATATCCCATATGTTGCGCAAGTCGTTGCATTGTCGGCGCGGCCACACCGCAGGCCTGAGCCACAGAGCGCATGGAATCCACTGCAATTCGCTCCGGGTTATCAAGCACATAGCGGGCCGCAACGGCCAACTTGCGAGGCAGGTTTGGCAACGCTTGGGTTAACTTTTCGTCTATTTTCATAACCGGCACACTTTTCACTTAGGCACCATCAGTGTCATGCGGAGATTGCATTGGCGCAAGTGTAATTTTTCTAGAGAAAAAATAACAAATGCGATTTTTTTTCTGGACTCGTAAGAGTCAAAACCTCATCACTTCCGAAGCAGCACGCAAGACGTGTTGTCACCAGACAACAGGAGAGTGGAATGAGGACGTTTATCAAAGCTGCACTGACCGCCGTTGTGGCCACCTTGACCAGCACCGCCGCCATGGCCGATGCGCTGCAAGATATCAAGGATGCCGGAAAGATCGTCGTTGGCGTCAAGCAGGACTACAAGCCATGGGGTTATCTGACCTCGGACGGCCAACTGCAGGGCCTTGAGATCGACTTGGCCAAGGACGTCGCTGAGCGGCTGGGGGTCGAGGTCGAACTGGTTCCGGTGGTCGCATCCAACCGCATGGAATTCCTGCAACAAGGGCGGATCAACCTGATCATCGCGACGATGGGGGACAACCCACAGCGGCGTGAGGTGATCGGCATGATCGAGCCCAACTACTACGCTGGTGGCACCAATGTTCTGGCTCCCAAGGCTGCGGGTCTCAAAAATTGGGAAGACCTGAAGGGCACAGACGTCTGCGCGCTGCAAGGCTCTTATTACAACAAGCGCGTCACGCAACTCTATGGTCCCAATCTGGTCGCTTTTGCCGGTATCCCAGAGGCGACTGCGGCGCTCTCGAACGGAAGCTGCATCGCCTTTCTCTACGACAATACTTGGATCGAATCGCAACTGGCCTCTGACGCGCAATGGGCCGAGTTTGAAATGCCTTTCCCGACCGAAGACCCGCAGGCCTGGTCCATCGCCGTCCCGCTGGAGGAACTCGACCAGCCCTATGGTAAATTGATGAGCGAGATCGTCACGGATTGGCACAAATCCGGCTATCTGATCGAACGGAACGCGGCAAACGGCATCGCGCCGAGCCCGTTCCTTCAGGCAGAGCACGACAGGTTGAAATAACCCGTCCTTGCTGAACTGCCCGGCAGCGCACGCCTCTGCCGGGCATCTCTTTGCGCTGCGACAAAGGTGATCCGAGCCGATGGACTTCGTTAACACATTTATCGACTGGCTGCGCCCCGACTGGTTCTTGAACCTTGCCGTGGTCAGCGACGATTACAATCGCGGTCGCTATGTCGCGGGTCTCTGGATGACGATCAAGCTGTCGGTCGTGTCGATCTTCTTGTCGCTCATCGTCGGGGTTCTGGGGGCTGCTGTCCAAGGTGCGCCGTCACGGACATTGCGGGTGGCGGTCGGGATCTTTGTCGCGTTCTTTCGCAATACACCTCCATTGGTCCAGCTCTACTTCTTTTACTTCGCCATCGGCACGGTGCTCCGGATCACGGGCGACAATGGTCTGCCGCAGCCTTTGATCAGCAATTTCGGCTGGGCCATCATTTCGCTCTCGCTGTTCGCTGGCGCGTTGAACGTGGAAATCTTTCGCGCAGGGGTCGAGGCCGTGCCGCGCTCAACCGTCGAGGCCGCCGAAGCCTTGGGCTATACGCGCCTGCAAATCTATACCGATATCGTGCTGCCGCTGGCAGTGCGTGTCTCTTTGCCGGCGCTGGGGACAAATCTGGTCAATCTGGTAAAGACCACAACGCTCGCCTATGCGATTGCCGTGCCGGAACTGCTCTATGTCTCGGCGCAAATCTGGTCCGAGGATCTGAACGTGCGCGAGATGATGAACGTTCTGCTGGTGTCCTATGTGGGTCTGGTCGCCATTCTGGTCTGGGTTCTGCATCGCTGGGAAAAGGCGCTGCGCATCCCCGGATATGGAGAATGACCATGTATTCCCCCCATCTGAAACCCAAGGTTCGCGGCCATATGCCCGTGATGCTGCCCATGCGCCTGCGCGCCGATGGTTTGCCGCTTGCGGATCGGCTCTTCAATCTCTGGACGCTCACGGCGCTTGTGCTGGCCTTGGCCGCCGTGCTGATCGGTCCTGCCTTTGCCCAGCTTGCAACGCCGGACGAACGCACGACCATCACGATCCTGTTGGAATGGACCCCCACCTTGGCCAAAGGGTTTGGCTTTAATGTCCTGATTTCCGTGCTGTCGATGCTGATCGGGACGGTCATGGGGGTGTTTCTGGGGGTTCTGCAAGTGTCGCAGACCCGCCCGATACGGCAGTCTGCATGGCTCGTCACTCAGTTCTTTCGCAACTCGCCTTGGCTTGTCCTTCTGTTCTATTGCATCCTGCTTATCCCATTCCAGTTCGAGATATTCGGCGTGAACATCCCGTTCCCCGGCTGGATCAAGGCTGTGATTGGTCTGTCGTTGCCGGTCATGGCCTATACGTCGGAATTCATGCGTGGCGCGATCCTGTCCATCCCGACGGGACAATGGGAATCTGCTGAATCCTTGGGGTTCAGCCGCCGAATGACCCTGACGAACATCATCCTTCCACAGACCGTCAAACGCGTGCTGCCCTCCTGGATGAATCTCTACGCGGTCCTGACGATGGCGACGCCGCTGGTGTCCATCATCGGGGTCGATGATGTCATGGCCTTGACCCGCGCGGCGTTGAGCGCCGAGGGACGTGTTGATCTCCTGATCCCGATGTACCTTTATATTCTGTCCTGGTTCTTCCTCTATTGCTATCCGATCAGCTCATTGACGCGTGTTCTGGAACGAAAATACTCGGTGAAACTATGAGCGAGGCTTCCATGACCTGGACCCCCCAACAGCCAATCGTGTCGTTAAAAGACGTGCACAAGTCCTTTGGCCCCGTAGAAGTGCTCAGAGGTATCTCGCTCGACGTGATGAAAGGGGAGGTGATCTGCATCATCGGGCCGTCGGGTTCGGGCAAGTCGACCCTGATCCGCTGCATCAATGCGCTGAACGACATTCAGGCAGGTTCGATCACCGTTGAGGGATTGGAAGTCAACGACCCAAAGCTGGACAAACTCGCCCTGCGAAAGAAGGTCGGGATGGTGTTCCAGCAATACAACCTGTTCCCGCACAAGACAGCCTTACAGAACGTGATGATGGCACCCATCAAGGTGCTCGGCCAGGACCGTGAAGAGGTGGAAAAGCGTGCGCGCGCTCTAATCGCCAAGGTCCGTCTGAACGGCAAGGAAGACGCCTACCCCGGCGAGTTGTCCGGAGGCCAACAACAGCGCGTTGCAATTGCGCGCTCGCTGGCCATGAACCCCGACGTGATGCTGTTTGACGAGGTGACAGCGGCCCTTGACCCCGAGACCGTCAAAGAGGTTCTGATGACGATCAAGGACCTTGCGGCGGATGGCATGACCTGCATCCTTGTCACGCATGAAATGGGCTTTGCCCGCGAGATCGCAGATTGCATTTACTTCACGGATCGCGGGGTGATCGTAGAGTCCGGTCCGCCCGCGACCTTCTTTGACAACGCTCAAGACCCCCGCACCCAGCAATTCCTTGCTCAAATCCTGTAGGCGCTCATGACGTATCGCACTGAATCCGACAGCCTTGGTGCCGTCCAATTGCCTGATGGCACGCTCTATGGGTCCAATACCGCACGCGCATTGGAAAACTTTGCCGGCATGGGCCTGCCTCTCTCGGCCTATCCCGACTTCATGCGCGCCATGGCGCTGGTCAAACGCGCGGCCGCGATGGCCAATCGCGAGGTGGGGGCTTTGGCCTCAGATGTGGCAAGCGCCATCATCACCGCCTGTGACGAGATCGCGGCTGGCGGTCACATTGAGCATTTCCCCACACCCCTTTTGGAGGGGTCTGGTGGCACATCCACCAACATGAATTTCAACGAGGTGATCGCAAACCGTGCGGGGCAAATCCTCGGCGATAGGCCGGGATGCTATGCGCGGGTCAATCCCAACGATCATGTCAATTGTAGCCAGTCCACCAATGACGCCCTGCCGACAGCGGTCAAGCTGGCCTGTGTTCTGACCGAACCGTCCCTGACCAGAGAAATAGAGACCTTGATTTCGGCGCTGCGCGTCAAGGCCGGTGAAACCAAGGACATGCTGCGCACCGGACGAACCTGCATGCAGGCGGCGCAGCCGATGACATGGGGCCAGTATTTCACGGGTCACGCCAGCGCCCTGTCGCGCGCGTTGTTGGCGGTGCGGGCGGCGGTTGATGCCCTGCGCACGGTTCCGATGGGCGGGACCGCAATCGGAACAGGTCTTGGGGCATTTCAGGGCTATCGCCGCGCCATTGCTCCCGCTCTTTCTGAGGTGTTTGGCATGGAGATACGGTTGGCGGATGATGCATTCGATGCCATGCATGCCGCCGACGGGTTTCTGCGCTTGTCGGCAGAGCTTCGCAATCTTTCTGCCATCATGGCCAAGCTGGCCGCCGATCTGGTGATCCTTGGCAGCGACGGGGCGTCGGGTTTGGGCGAAGTGCGATTGCCGCCTGTGCAACCCGGTTCATCCATCATGGCAGGCAAGGTTAATCCGGTGATCCCCATGACGGTCCAGCAGGTCTGGATGCGCGTTCATGGCCATGATGCGGCTATTGCCATCGCTGCGCAGTCCGGCCAGATGGAGATCAACCATTTCGAACCGCTGATCGCCCTGTCTCTCTTCGAACAGATGGCGTTGATTACCGCCGCCGCCCATAGCTTTGCCGCGCGCTGCATCGCCGGGCTGGAGGTGGACGAGGTGCGCAGCTATCTCAACCTTGCGCAATCGTTTGGCGTCTCGACCGTTTTCCTGAAAAAGCTGGGGTATGCGCGTGTTTCGGCCATGGCCAAACGTGCGCTCTGCGAGGGCAGAACTATGGCCGATATCGCTATTGAAGAGGGTCATATGTCCCAAGCTGAAATTCGCGAAGTTCTAACCCTGGCCTCAGTTCCAGCGGAATAACAGCGTCCAAAAGCCGGGAAACTTTTCAAACCGGCCAGAGAAACTCCATGTGTAGCTGGCCATATTTGACCGCAGCTTTATTCACAACAGGCACTAACGTCCGGCAAGGCGATTTTGAGAAAGCGCGGGAGTGAACCGACCATTTCCAACTTTCACTTTACACCCCTTTGAACAACTATTGTCACTCGACATACCCAACCCCGAGGACGGCGTGGAAATGCCCGCCGAATGCGGACGCGGCGAGTGTCAGGCCTATGTGTGCTGGGACGAAGGTGAGGGTGCGTGGTCCGCAACATGATCGCGTAGCGCCGTCACGGGAAGCATTGGTATCAGGCTGAGGTCGGTCTTTGGCATGCGCCTCGCGCATCCTTGGCTCATTGGACCGACCCTGACAGGCAGGTCTTGCCAAGCGATTAATGCCCGGCGCGCCTCTAGGCTCAGGCCGCATACCCGTAGGGCGCAGACCCTTCCCCCCGGCCTGCCGATCGTCTAACTCTCGGCGTCAAGCACAGGCAAAAGGCCACACATGAAACCGATCCGCCTCCTCTCCGGAATCCTCACCGTCGGTGGCTGGACGTTGCTCAGTCGCCTCCTCGGCTTTGTGCGTGACGTGCTGATCGCCAGCTACATTGGCCCCGGCGTGGTCATGGATGCCTTTGTCGCGGCCTTCCGCCTGCCCAATATGTTTCGCCGCTTCTTCGCCGAGGGCGCGTTCAACGCCGCCTTCGTTCCGATGTTTGCCAAGCGATTGGAATCAAACGACAACCCCTTGGGATTCGCGGCTCTCGCCTGTTCCGGCCTCAGCCTTATCCTATTGGCCCTGACCGGCCTTTGCATGATCTTCATGCCCGCTCTGGTCTATGCCACGGCCGAGGGCTTTGTTGGTGATGAACGCTTTGACATCACAGTGGAATTTGGCCGCATCGTCTTTCCCTACATCTTCTTTATCTCGCTCGCGGCGCTTTTTTCCGGCATGCTCAATGCATCAGGTCACTTTGCGGCTGCCGCGGCGGCGCCATTGATTTTGAACGTATTTTTGGTGTCGGCCATGACATTTGCCGCTATGACCGGCGGTCCAGTCGCTCAGGCCCTCGTCTGGACCATCCCCATCGCCGGCCTCGCGCAACTCGCTCTCGTCTGGCACGCCTCTCGCCGGGCCGGAATGCACCTGCCACTGGTGCGCCCCCGCTGGACCCCAGAAATGGCACAGCTGGTGCGCATCGCTGTGCCTGCGGCACTGGCTGGCGGGGTGGTGCAGGTCAACCTTTTGGTCGGCCAAGTCGTTGCGTCTAATACAGAAAAGGCCGTAAGCTGGCTCTATTCCGCCGATCGTCTCTACCAATTGCCGCTCGGGGTTGTGGGCATTGCGGTGGGTATTGTCCTGCTCCCGGACCTCTCCCGCCGCCTCAAGGCACAGGACGATACCGGCGCACGCCTCGCCTTGTCGCGGGCTGGTGAAATCGCTTTGGCCCTCACCATTCCCTGTGCCGTTGCCCTCACCGTGATCCCGATTCAACTGGTGTCCGTGCTCTTTGAACGCGGCGCATTCGGTGCCGACGACAGCGCCGCCACGGCCCTCGCCGTGGCTATCTATGGCCTCGGCCTCCCAGCCTTTGTTCTGCAAAAGATCCTGCAACCGATCTTTTTTGCCCGCGAAGACACCCGCAGCCCATTTCGCTATGCCCTGATGGCGATGGTGGTGAATGCCGCGCTGGCCGTAGGCTTGGCCTATCTCATTGGCTGGATTGCTGCCGCCATCGCCACCTCTATTGCCGCTTGGGTCATGGTTGCGCAACTCTCTGGCGGCGCGAGGAAGTTTGGTGAAGTGGCGCGGTTTGACGCACAGTTTCACCGCCGCTTCTGGCGGATCTGTCTGGCCTCTGCCCTCATGGGCGCGGTCCTCTGGGGGGCAGGAGCGCTGATGGGGCCACTCTTTGCAATCGGTGGCTGGCGGTGGCTGGCACTTCTCATTCTGATCGCCATCGGCACCTTGGCCTACGGACTCTTTGGTCAGATGCTGGGCGCATTCCGCATGCAGGAAATCCGCAGCCGCCTGCGCCGCTAGTCGTGTCTCAGCTTTGCGCGCACACGTGACCACCCGCCGGGACTGAGTACAAAGGAGGCCAGAAACCCGGTGGCAAACCCACTCACATCCGCGACCCATGTAGCGCTGCCGCCAAACAGCAGGCCAAATACCAGTTGCAGCCCCATCAGCACGCCAATGAGCGTAAAGGCCCGTGCCTGATTGGTGCCCATCTGCCCGAGGCGCAGCCACATGATATAGGTGAATCCGCCAATGAGGCCGTAGACCCCCGGAAAAGCCCCGATGAGCCAAGGGGAGTCCCGCACGACCAGTCCGTAAACAAGGGCCCCCGCGACCGTGCTGACCAAAAACAGCACCAGAACGGCCCAGTGACGGAACACGTCCGAGACGAATTTGCCCATCGCCAAGAGCAATACCCCGGCAAACAGAGCATGGGTGAAACTGCCATGCACAAAGGCATAGGTCACGAACCGGCGCAGATGCTCCATCGGCCATGTCCGGTTTTCCAGCATCCAGGCCATGATTTCGCCGTTGAAGCCGTAATCCTGAATGGCGGCAGAGCGCCATCCGACGGCATCAGGACCACCGATCAGCCCGCGCGCGCCAAGCGTAAATGCCGCTTCGACGCCGACAATCACCAGAAAAAGGGCGATCACAAACGGGGGCAGGGGGTTCACGGGGGCAGGGGGTCTCTGGTCAGACATGGCACCTCTCCTTGACGGGGCTACGGCGCATGGGTAAGCGAGGCGGGCAGAGAAATCCACCACGGAGTTGCGCCATGACCGAGGCGGCCTTTACCCCCCGCGTGTTTTCGGGAATCCAGCCCTCGGGCAACCTGCATCTGGGCAATTACCTGGGTGCATTGAAACGCTTTGCCGAGGCGCAGAACAAGGGCATCCAGACGCTCTATTGCATGGTTGACCTGCATGCCGTCACCGTCTGGCAAGAGCCTGCCGATCTCGCCCGTGCAACGCGCGAACTGGCGGCGGGGTTCATTGCCTCTGGCCTTGATCCGGCGAAATCCATTCTCTTCAACCAATCTCAGGTGGCGGAACACAGCCAGATGGCGTGGGTGTTCAACTGCGTGGCGCGCATGGGCTGGATGCAGCGGATGACGCAGTTCAAGGACAAGGCGGGCAAGAATGCGCAAAACGCCTCGCTCGGTCTCTTTGCCTATCCTGCGTTGATGGCCGCCGATATCCTGACCTACCATGCCACCCATGTGCCGGTAGGCGAGGATCAAAAGCAACATCTGGAGCTGACGCGCGACATCGCGATGAAATTCAACCATGATTACGGCGTGGATTTTTTTCCGATCCCTGAGCCGGTGATCGAAGGGAGCGGGACGCGGGTGATGTCCCTGCGCGACGGGTCGAACAAGATGTCGAAATCCGATCCCTCGGACATGTCCCGCATCAACCTGACCGACGATGCCGACGCCATCGCCAAAAAGATCCGCAAGGCCAAGACCGACCCCGAGCCGCTGCCCTCAGAGGTGGCGGGGCTGGAGGGGCGGCCAGAGGCGCGCAATCTGGTGAATATCTATGCCGCGCTGGCCGATATGACGGTCGATCAGGTGATGGCAGAGGCGGGCGGCAAGCCGTTCTCCGAGTTCAAGCCGATGCTGGCCGATCTGGCGGTGGACCGGATCGCGCCAATTTCCACGGAAATGGCGCGGCTGATGCAGGATCTCTCCGAGATTGACCGGATTCTGGCGGATGGTGCGGCGCGGGCGCGCGCCATTGCCGCGCCGATCCTGCGCCAGACCTATGAGATCATGGGCATGGTCGGCGCGCGCGAGGTGTGAGAACACGTCGGCGCAAGGCTTGACGCGCCCGAGGTATCGTCTCAAGCTTGTTGACAACATTCAACCAGAGGCCCGACCATGACACCCGAGGATATCGCCAAACTCCCCTATCGTCGTTGCGTGGGCGTTATGCTGGCCGATCCAGCGGGCCATGTCTTTGTCGGCCAGCGGATCGACAATGAGACGCCCGCCTGGCAGATGCCGCAGGGCGGCATTGATCCGGGCGAGACCCCACAAGACGCAGCGTTGCGCGAGTTGTGGGAGGAAACCGGCATAACCTCTGACAAGGTGCGGATCGAGGCGGAAACGCCGGGGTGGCTGACCTATGATTTGCCGCATGACATCGTGCCGCGCATCTGGAAGGGGCGGTACCGGGGGCAAGAGCAGAAATGGGTCTTGCTGCGGTTTCTGGGCTGCGACGCGGATGTGAACATCGCCACGGATCACCCGGAGTTTTCGGAATGGCGCTGGTTGCCGCCCAGTGATCTTGAGGCCAATATCGTGCCCTTCAAGCGGGCGGTCTATTCCCGCGTGCTGGACGAATTCGGAGCCTTGCTATGATCCGGGCGCTGCTTTTTGTCCTTGGCGTGGCCTTCTGTGCTCCCGCATTCGCGTTGAGTTGCCTGCCGCCGGATGTGGCACAGAGCTACATCCGCGCGGCTGAGGCGACTGAACCCTATATCGTCGTGCGCGGTCAGCTCAGCTTTGATCCGGCGCGCCTGCCCAGCACCGATATGATCCCGCAGAGAAAGCCGGCTCACACCCTGATCCCCGCGCGCCTCACCGGGCAGGCACTGACCCGCAGCGGGTTCGATCAGGCGTTTGACCGCGCCATCACGCTGGATGTGCAATGCTTTGGCCCGTGGTGCGCCTCGGCGGTGCCCGGCACCGAGTATCTTGGTTTTCTTGAGCGGCGCGATGGGGGCTATGTGCTGGCGGTTGATCCCTGCGGCGGCATGGCCCATCCAGAGCCGACACCCGCGATGCTGGACCAGGTGCTGACCTGCCTGCAAGGCGGCCCCTGCACGCCCAAACGCCCCTGAGCACTGTCTCAGGAGGGGTGGAAAACAGAACAAAACTAGAACATACTGGCTGGACCTGGGAATCAGTGCCGCCATGCCCTTTGCCGAACTTTCTGCCACGTCGAATTTCACCTTTCTCACCGGGGCGTCGCATCCGGAGGAGTATATCCGTCATGCCGCGGCGCTTGGTCTCTCGGGCGTGGCGATTGCCGATGTGAATTCGGTGGCGGGGATCGTGCGCGCCCATGCGGCGGCCCGCGAGATCACGCGCGAGGTGGCCGAACGTCAGGCGCTCGAGACGCGGCAGGGTTTGATCGGGCCGCCTGCACCCCGGTCTGCACCCCGACTTGCACCGCCTGACTGGGCCAATTGCCCGCGCCTCATCCCCGCCGCCCGGCTGGTGCTGCGCGAGGGGATCGAGATCACGGCCCTGCCCGAGAATCGCGTTGGTTGGGCCAGCCTCTGCCGCCTGATCAGCCTGGGACGACAGCGCGCACCCAAGGGCGCGTGTGATCTCGGCCTTGCGGATGTGCTGGCAGGGGCAGAGGGGCTGCATCTTTTGCTGCATCCGGACCCGGCGCGCGCGTGGGTGTCACAGGTGCGCCCTCTGGTGGCAAGGTTTGCGGATCACCTGCATCTCGTGCTCAGCCCACACTATGACGGGCGTGATCCGGCGCGGTTTGACCGGCTGGCGGAGCTGGCGGCGCGGTTGGGTCTGCCGACCATCGCCGCTGCTGCCCCGCTCATGCATCGCGGCCACCGCCGCCGTCTGGCTGATGTGCTGAGCGCGATCCGCCTTGGGGTGACGGTTGATGCCCTTGGTCGCCATGCTCTGTGCAACGCCGAGCAGCGCCTGCGCTCGGAGACCGAAATGCGTCACCTCTACCGGGGACACGAGGCGGCGGTGGAGCGCGCCTCCGACCTCGCCGCGCGGCTCGGCTTTTCGCTGGATGCGTTGCGCTATGACTATCCGAGCGAGGGGACCAATGGCGAAACCCCCAGCCAGAGGCTGCGTCGTCTTGCCCATGAGGGTCTCGATTGGCGCTATCCGGATGGTGCCTCTGACCGGGTACGCGGGATGCTTGAGCATGAGCTGACCCTCATCGCCAAACTGCGCTACGAGCCTTATTTTCTGACCGTGAATGATGTGGTGGCCTTTGCCCGGTCGCGCGGCATTCTGTGTCAGGGGCGCGGGTCGGCGGCCAATTCGGTGGTCTGCTATTGCCTTGGCGTGACCTCTGTCAGCCCCGAGATCGGCACGATGGTGTTCGAGCGGTTTGTCTCCGAGGCGCGCGACGAGCCGCCCGATATCGACGTGGATTTCGAGCATGAGCGCCGCGAGGAGGTGATCCAGTGGATCTATGAGCGCTACGGGCGGCACCGCGCCGGACTCTGCGCCACGGTAATCCATTACCGGACCAAGCGCGCCATCCGGGAGGTGGGCCGCGCAATGGGTCTGACAGAGGATATTCTGGCCGCGATGGCCTCGCAGATCTGGGGGCATGGCGGCGAGGGGGTCTTGGACCCTCTGCGCCTGCGCGAGATCGGTCTTGATCCGCGCAATCGCCGCCTTGCGATGACCTTGGGGTTGATCCGCGAGATCATCGGCTTTCCTCGCCATCTGAGCCAGCATGTTGGGGGCTTCGTCATCACCGAGGGGCGGCTGGATGAATTGGTACCCATCGAGAATGCCAGCATGGCGGAGCGCACGGTCATCTGCTGGGACAAGGACGATATCGACACGCTGGGCATTCTCAAGGTCGATGTGCTGGCGCTTGGTATGCTCACCTGTATCCGCAAGGCCTTTGACCTCTTGGTTCAGTATCGTGGCACCCGCTATTCGCTGGCCACCCTGCCGCCCGAAGATCCGGAGGTTTATACCATGCTCTGCCGCGCCGACAGTCTCGGCGTCTTTCAGGTCGAGAGCCGGGCGCAGATGAATTTCCTGCCACGCATGCGCCCGCGCACCTTTTACGATCTGGTGATTCAGGTGGCGATCATCCGCCCCGGTCCCATTCAGGGTGACATGGTGCATCCGTTCATTCGCCGCCGGAATGGCGAAGAGGCGGTCAGCTTTCCCTCCGACGATCTGGGCCGGGTGCTGGGCAAGACCCTCGGCGTGCCGCTGTTTCAGGAACAGGCGATGCAGATCGCCATCATCGGCGCGGGGTTCACCCCCGAAGAGGCGGACCGCCTGCGCCGGTCGCTCGCCACCTTCAAGAAACACGGCAATGTCAGCGAGTTTCGCAACCGCTTTCTGTGCGGCATGCGGGCCAATGGCTATGATGCGGAGTTTGCCGAGCGCTGTTTTTCCCAGATCGAGGGGTTCGGAAGCTATGGCTTTCCCGAGAGCCACGCCGCCAGTTTCGCGCATCTGGTCTATGCGAGCGCATGGATCAAATGCCATCACCCGGCGATTTTCGCCTGCGCGCTGCTGAACTCGCAGCCGATGGGGTTCTATGCCCCCGCCCAGATCGTGCGGGATGCGCGCGACCATGGCGTGACCGTGCAGCCTGTGTGCATCAATGCCTCCTACTGGGACAATACAATAGAGCCGGACCGTCAGGGTCGCTTGGCCTTGCGCCTCGGATTTCGACAGATCAAGGGCATCGCGCAGGATGAGGCAGACTGGATCGCTGCGGCGCGTGGCAACGGCTATACCGGCCCAGAGGAGGTCTGGCGCCGCGCGGGCGTGCCCTCTGCGGCGCTGACCCGGCTGGCAGAGGCGGATGCCTTTGCCGCACTTGGCCTCTCCCGCCGCGATGCGCTCTGGCAGGCGCGGGCCATGCAGGCCGACACCCCGCTACCGCTCTTTGCACAGGATATGGATGGTGAGATGATCGCGGAACCTGCGGCGCATTTGCCCCGCATGAGCCTCGGAGAGGAGGTGGTTGAGGATTATATCGCCCTGCGGCTCAGCCTGCGCAGTCATCCACTGGCGCTCTTGCGGCACATCCTGACGCCGCAAAGCGCCTGATCCGATGCCGGTGGGCCGTGTCGGGGTCGAACTGGCCCAATTCAGTGCGGAACGCGAGGGGGCTTGCCCCTCGCATCCGGTATCACGTCTTACATCGCCGCGAGCAGGGACTCGCCGGCTGTGATCTCGCAGGTGCCGGGGCTTGCCTCGGCATGCAACACTGTAACAGTGCCGTCTTCGACAACCATCGCATACCGCTTGGACCGCCCCAGAAGGCCAGCGGGGGGCGCGTCAAACTCCATGCCGATGGACTTGGTGAAGACACTTTCCGGGTCGGCCAGCATGGTCAGACCCGCCTCTGTCGCTCCGGTCGCCTCGCCCCAGGCCTTCATCACAAAGGGGTCATTCACGCTGAGACAGACGATCTCATCCACGCCCTTGGCGTCGAACTCTGCCTTGGTCCGCACAAAACTCGGGACATGTGCCGAAGAGCATGTCGGCGTATAAGCACCGGGCACGGCAAAGATCACGACTTTGCGGCCAGCGGTGAGGCTCTTGAGATTTACACCTTCGGGGCCTTTTTCACCCATGCGCAGCAGGGTCGCATCGGGCAGTTTGTCGCCAGTGGAAAGGGTCATGGTCGTTCCTTGTCTATCAGGTGGTTTCGAGATGGATGTAGGTATAGGCGGATGATAGGCAAGTGACCACGGGAAAGTCAGGAGAACGAGATGACAGGGGTTGTGGTGATCGGGGCCGGACAGGCAGGCGCGTCGCTGGTGGCAAAGCTGCGCAATGAGAACTACGAGGGTTCAGTCACGCTGATCGGCGAAGAGCCGGCCCCCCCCTATCAACGCCCGCCCCTGTCCAAGAAATACCTTTTGGGCGAAATGGCTCTGGAGCGGCTCTATCTGCGCCCCGAGAGCTATTATGCAGAGGCCGGGATTGATCTGCGCCTCGATACCCGTGTGACCGCGATCGACCGGGCCGCCCAGGAGGTGGTGATGGATCAAGAGCGTCTGCCCTATACGCATCTTGTGCTGGCCACCGGATCGGTGCCACGTCGCCTGCCTGCGGCGATTGGCGGCGATTTGGACGGCGTGCATGTGGTGCGCACGCTGGCGGATGTCGATGCCATGGCGCCGGGATTTCAGCAGGGGGCGAGGGTACTCATCGTCGGCGGCGGTTATATCGGGCTCGAGGCGGCGGCGGTGGCGGCGTCGCGTGGCCTGCAGGTGGTGTTGGTCGAGATGGCAGAGCGGATATTGCAACGGGTGGCGGCCAAGGAAACCTCGGATTACTTCCGCGCCCTGCATCGCCGACACGGGGTCGATATCCGTGAGGGCGTCGGTCTGGAGCGGCTCTTGGGGGATGAACAGGTGCGCGGTGCGCGGCTGACCGATGGGACCGATCTGGCCATCGATATGGTCATCGTCGGCGTGGGCATCGTGCCGGATACCACTCTGGCCCAAGCCGCAGGGCTGGCGCTCGACAACGGAATCGCCGTGGATGCCCAGGGGCGCACCTCCGATCCGGCGATCTGGGCAGTGGGCGATTGTGCCTCCTTTCCGCATCAGGCGGATCGTCTGCGCCTTGAGAGCGTGCCGAATGCCATCGACATGGCCGAATGTGTGGCGGGCAATATCATGGGGGCGCAGACGCCCTATGTGCCCAAACCGTGGTTCTGGTCGGATCAATACGATGTCAAACTGCAAATCGCCGGGCTCAGCACCGGCTATGACCGGATCGTGACCCGCGACGGGGGCGAGGCCGTGTCATTCTGGTATTACAAGGGGGATCACCTCTTGGCCGTGGACGCCATGAACGACCCACGCGCCTATATGGTAGGCAAGCGGCTGATTGATGCGGGCAAATCCGCCGACCCCGTCCTCGTGGCGGATGCGGGCACCGATCTGAAGCCGCTGCTGAAACCGTGAGGATCATTGGCGGCACGCATCGCGGGCGAGCGCTCGCCAGTCTCGGCAAGGGGGATGTGGCAGCCCATCTGCGTCCCACCTCCGACCGGGTGCGCGAGAGCCTCTTCAACGTCTTGGCGGGTGGCTACGGCGATCCCGTCACAGGCGTCCGGGTGCTCGACATCTTCGCCGGTACCGGCGCGCTCGGGCTCGAGGCGCTGTCGCGTGGCGCAGAGGCGGTCAGCTTCATCGAAAGCGGGCGCAAGGCGCTGTCGCTGCTCCGGCAGAATATCGGGCTCTGCCGGGCAGAGGGAGAGACGCGGATTTTCCCCTTGGATGCCCGCAAACCCGGCAAGAATCCCGGCCCCCCGCATGACCTGGTCTTTCTCGATCCGCCCTATGCCAAGGGCTTGGGAGAAGAGGCGCTGACGGCGGCCTGCGCGGGGGGATGGATCGCCAAGGGTGCGCTGATCCTCTGGGAGGAAAGCGCCGCAATCACCCCTCCAGACGGAGTGCGCTTGCTGGAAGAGCGGCGCTATGGCGACACGATGATCCGGTTTCTGGGCTATGGGATCACAGAGTAACCGGCGGCCAATCTCGCCCTCTGCGACCCGCATGACCCACCCGTGATCATGCCAATGGACAGCCACTTGTGCCGCGGGCTAAAGTCGGGCGTGACGGACAGGAGAGGGCATGCACAAAACGACCGAAGATGTGGCGCAGTCCGCTCACGCCACCCCCAATGAGCGCCTGTTGCTCGCGCAATTGCATCAGGTCCAGCGCGCGCTCGAGGCGCAATATGCCGCCCGCCACAAGCAGGAGGCGGATGTCGCGGCTTATGCCACACGCCTCGAAACGCTCGAACTGCAATTGGCCGATGCTCAGGCGCAGCTCACGGCGATCCTCACCTCGCGCAGTTGGCGACTGACCACGCCGCTGCGCCGCCTGCTCGAACGTCTCAGATAGGCGCGACCCTTAGACAAGAGCCGCAAGGTTGCGCGTCAGCGCCTGCGCCAAACGGTCATATTCCGCACGCAAGATTGACGGTGCGTTGAACAGGCCCGACATCCGCGCCTGCGCCTCGCAATAGGCAGAGAGATCCGCCGTGTCGGCGCGGTAGCCGCTGACCCGCGCCGCCGCATCCTCCGGCGTCATGCCGTGCAGATCGAAAAAGGCCCCCTCCGGCACCAGCTCCCGGATCCTGTGGTCCGGCCCGGCCACATAGAGCGGCATCGCACCGATCGCGAGGCTGTCGAACACCTTTTCCGTGATGTAGCAGCGATGATAGGTGTTCTCGACGGCCGAGAGCACGGCGCAGCGACCGTTGAGATCGAGATATTTCTCCAGATGCCAGTCGGGCAGGGTCTGCCTGCGCGGCAGCGTGTTCCACCCCGCCCCCATGCGCAGCACCCTGCCGTCATTGCAGCCCAGTGCCAGACGGGTCCGCCACCGCCCCAGACCAGTCAGCCCCGCCTCTGGATAGGCCACATCGAACCGCGGCTCATTGCGATATTCCGCGACAAACGCCAGATCCCACTCTGCGGCCGCAAACCGCCGCGCCCAGTCCCCGGCCGAGAGCCGGGCATTGTCCTTGAACCAACAGGCAAAGCGGGTCGCATAGGCGTAATCTGTCAGCAGGAAATAGGGAATCCGCTCAAACGCATAAATGTCTGACGTGACATGGTTGAGAAACACGAACGGCAAAGACCCCAATGCGGTCTCGACGCTCTGCTCGCGCGTCAGAGGGTCGTCAGCCCAGACACTGTCCCAGAATGGCTCTTCCGAGAGCAGAACCAGGCGCTGACCCACCCCCATCCGTGCCCCCAGCGTTTCGGCATATCGGCTCAGATCCTTGCTATGGGCCAAGAGGATGATATCGGCCTCGTCAAAGGCCTCGCAGACCTGAACCGTCGCCGCAACGGCCTCGCGGATCGGCGCATAGGCCAGGGGCTGGCGGTGCGCATACTCCCCGAAGGCATGAACCTTGATCATCAACCCCACCCCTCCGGCTCCCGATAGCCTGAGCCTAGCCATACCGATCCGGGCTGTGAGGATCAACGCCGGAGGGCGCTGAATGCAGAGTGTCGCCTAGGCGGCGTAACCAAAGGTACCCAACAGATCGCCAAACTTGGCGTTCATCGCCGCAATGGTGTCCGGTTGCAACTTGCGCAGATGGTCTCCGGGTTTCACCTGCCGCTTGTGCCGGTTGGCATCCTCATTCGGCACGTTGAAATTTATAAAGCGCTTGATCTGCTCTCGCAGCGCCGGGGTTATGTCCTGATCGACAAAGGTTGCGACATCGTTCAGCCATTTTGGCGTATCTTCGACCATATCCTCGTACTTCAACAACAGAAAGTCTCCATGAACATCCACGATCTCTTGGAGTATCTTTAGCCGCTCGACGTATCCAGAGACGGCAGCCAATGCATAGTCGTCGATCTTGGTTTCCGCAGCCTTGCTGCGTTGCTCCAAAAAGGCTTTCTTTTTCTCAGGATCATCTGGAAGTCTGTGGCTTGCGGCCATTGAAAAATAAGAGGACGTGATGCAATCGCGCGGGTCTCTGACTTGTAAAATCAGGCGCATGTCTTTGAGGATATCCATCTTGTGAGCGCCCGGCGAGCGTGCCATGCCGTAATATGTGCCCTCAAGGGACATTTTACTCTGATAGTCCACGTAGATTTGCGCTTCTGGCAGGGGTGATCCCAAGACCTGCTTGGATATCTCATCTACGGCGTAGCCCTTCTCCTTCAAGAACTCGACAAAGATGTAATTGGCAACTGTGCTGCCCGCTTTGTGCATGGAAAGGGCCATGATGCTTTTCATGTATCTACTCCGGGTTGCCATTCTCTTCATTAATCTCGCTGGAACGGGATGAACCATATGGAAACTTGTGTAAAGCAGTTTGCGGTTGGAATGAGGAACTACGACTAGGCATACTCCTTTCTCAGCGCCCTCACTATCAATCTGAAATTGTTAGCAAGTTCAAACTTCTATTCTCATAAGAACAAACATAACGGGCCCAGTCGACGCACTATCCGGGCAATGCGTCTGGGTGCAATTCACGCACCTTCTTAAGAATGTACGTTGCATGATCTCTCAAAGGCTTCTTTATTTTGTCATCTACAACCGGAATATTCGCCAAATCCTTTAACCGCGCTCTGCTAGCATCAATTGCCTCTTCTCGAACGTCTGACATTAGTCCGGACTGCAAAAGGAGGTCACTGTATTTTTTCATTTCAGATTCAACGAACTGCGTGTCGTTGTACACGTTATGAAAGGCGAGTGGCATATAGTTCTTGAACTCTTCGGCCCCACGGTTTTCCATCGCCGTATTCACGAAGTAACGCCGCATTGGTCCCGGAACTGCCTCGGTTGAAAATTGCAATAGGACGTCATTCAGCGCTTCCGCAAGTGAAGGAGGAATAGACACGTTAACGTCGCCAGAATACTTCGCAATTTGTTCGACCTCAATTAATCTCTTGCCTGCTACCGCCTCACAAAAACGGGTTGCGAGATGCGGTGCCTCGATTGGACAAAGCGTTACCGGTGCAAAAGTCTGTAAGCTTTCAATAGTTCGCGCCATTATATCGCTTCGGTCTGTGTGTCGGACCTTACTCGGTGGGCGATATAGCCACCCGCTCCAACAATAGGCTGATAGCGTCATCGGCACCGGCATTCTTACCGTCAAAACTATATGACTGATCTCAAATCGACGCGACAAGGCTTCAAGCATGTACGTATATCGACTCAGTGCTTCGGACGACATGAAGTAGGTTCTATTTACCTCAAGACCTAACTGCTCAAGGTTCGCTAGAGAGCCCTCTTGATCGTACATTATTTCTGTCGCGGGCGCGCCATTCGACCACAACTTAATCCCTCGACCAATCCAGACAACGTCCAAAGACCTAGCGATCTTGTGACCATCCACACAAAATAATCTTTGCAAGCTGGATGTGGCACATTTCGGTAGGCCAGCGTGTAGGATTATTCTCGGACGTTCGGTCATCTTCGAGTTCCCTTCCGAATTCAATCCGTCAGAACCTCGCAAATTCGTGTGTCTGCCGCAACGCGAAAAATCCGCATCGAGCGCGGCAATTTCTGGTCGTGACGGAGGGCATCAGGGGGGTCGGCTTCTCCGGGCACGGTCCTTGGCGCGGATGGTACGCAACTCTTGTAAGGAATCCACGTACACAACGTACGAACCTTAAGGTGTCCAATCCCGCCGCATTGGGCGCTTGATGTGGCCTGCTCTATATGCTGTAAGGTCCCTGTCCAAAGCAGGTTTGGTTGTCTGGAAAGCGGAGAGATGACGGGATGAAGAGAGCGCTCATCACCGGAGTGACGGGTCAGGATGGCTCCTATCTGGCAGAGTTTTTGCTGGAAAAAGGCTACGAAGTCCACGGCATCAAACGCCGCGCCTCCCTGTTTAACACCCAGCGTCTGGACCATATCTATCAGGATCCGCATGTTGGGAACGGTAATTTTCGCTTACATTACGGTGACTTGACAGATAGTTCCAACCTGACCCGCATCCTGAGCGAGGTGCAGCCAGACGAGGTTTACAACCTCGGCGCGCAGAGCCATGTCGCGGTCAGCTTCGAGGCACCCGAGTATACAGCGGATGTGGATGCCATGGGCGCTTTGCGCTTGTTGGAAGCAATCCGATTTCTGGGGCTCGAGCAAAAAACGCGGTTCTATCAAGCGTCAACCTCGGAACTTTACGGGTTAGTGCAAGAGATTCCACAACGTGAGACAACCCCATTCCACCCGCGCAGCCCCTATGCGGTGGCCAAGATGTATGCCTATTGGATTACGGTCAATTACCGTGAAGCCTATGGCATCTATGCCTGCAACGGCATCCTCTTCAACCACGAGAGCCCCCGGCGCGGCGAGACCTTTGTGACCCGCAAGATTACCCGTGGATTGGCAAATATAGCGCAGGGCCTCGAGGATTGTCTATATATGGGCAATATCGACAGTTTGCGCGATTGGGGCCATGCCAAGGATTACGTGCGTATGCAGTGGATGATGCTGCAACAAGAGGCGCCAGACGACTTCGTGATCGCGACGGGCGTGCAATATTCGGTGCGCGAGTTCATCATCTGGAGTGCGCGGGAATTGGGCATTGAACTCGAGTTTACCGGTGAGGGCGTGACCGAGACCGCCACTGTCACGGCGATAACAGGTGCTATGGCCCCAGCGATCAAACCGGGCGATGTGATCATGCGGATCGACCCGCGCTATTTCCGACCGGCAGAGGTCGAAACGCTGCTTGGCGACCCAAGCAAAGCCAAGGAAAAACTGGGCTGGGTGCCCGAAATCACCGCACAACAAATGTGTGCCGAAATGGTAGCGGAGGATCTGAGGACCGCACGACGGCATGCGCTCTTGAAAGAGCATGGCATGGACCTTCCGGTCAGCTTCGAGAACGGATGAGCGCCATGCGTGTCTATGTGGCAGGGCATAGGGGCATGGTGGGCGGCGCGATCCTGAGGCGCCTCAAGCTGCGGCAGGAGACGGGAGAAGACCTGACCCTAGTGACCGCCACCCATGCCGAATTGGACCTGACCAATCAGGCGGCAGTGCAGAATTTCATGCAAAGGGAACGCCCAGATGTGGTGGTTCTGGCGGCTGCTCGGGTTGGCGGGATTCATGCCAACAACAGTTATCCGGCGGATTTTATCTATGACAACCTGATGATCGAATGCAACGTGATCCATCAGGCCTTTGCCGCCGGGGTGCGACGGCTGTTGCAGCTCGGATCGAGCTGCATTTACCCCAAGGCGGTGCCGCAGCCGATGCGCGAGGATGCGCTCTTGACAGGCGTGCTCGAACCCACCAACGAGCCCTATGCCATCGCCAAGATCGCGGGCATCAAGCTCTGTGAGAGCTACAATCGCCAGCATGGCACCGATTACCGCTCGGTCATGCCCACCAATCTTTATGGTCCGGGCGATAATTTTCATCCCGAGAATAGCCATGTCCTGCCTGCCCTCATCCGCCGCTTTCATGAGGCGACGCAAGAGAGGCGCGAGGAGGTCACGATCTGGGGATCAGGCAAGCCGATGCGAGAGTTGCTGCATGTCGATGACATGGCTGAGGCCGCGCTTTTCGTGCTGGACCTCGACAAGCCGACCTATGACGCCAACACGGAGCCGATGCTGAGCCATATCAACGTGGGAACCGGCAGCGATGTGAGCATCTTGGAACTGGCGCAGATGGTGGCGCGCGTCACGGGTTATCAGGGCCGGATCGTCACTGACCCGAGCAAACCGGATGGAACGATGCGCAAACTGATGGATGTCAGCCGTCTGGCACAGATGGGCTGGCGGGCACGGATAGGGCTGGAAGCGGGACTCACAGACACTTATCATTGGTTTCTGGAGCATCAGGGTGATTTTCGCGGTTGACGCGGATTAAGGGAGGTTTTGACCATGCCACAGGATATTTACCCGCTCTTGCTCTGCGGCGGTTCTGGCACCCGGCTCTGGCCCTTGTCTCGCAAGAGCTATCCCAAGCAATTCACCAAGCTGACCGGCGAAGAGAGCTTGTTTCAGGCCTCGGCTCGGCGGCTATCGGGGGCGGGTTTTGCCGCGCCGATGGTCATAACAGCCTCGGACTACCGTTTTGTGGTGTTGGAGCAACTGGCCGGTGTCGAAATCGCGGCTGCCACCACGCTGATTGAGCCGGAGGGGCGCAATACTGCACCTGCTGTTCTGGCAGGAGCGCTGGAACTGCACGCGCGCGCGCCCGGAGCGCTTATGCTGGTGGCACCGTCGGATCACGTCATCCCCGATGCCGAGGCCTTTCGCGCGGCTGTGTTGGCGGCAGTTCCGGCGGCGGAAGCGGGGCAGCTTGTGACCTTTGGCATCCGTCCGGAGCGCGCCGAGACGGGCTATGGCTGGCTGGCCCTGTCAAGTGCGCCGGGGGCGGCCTTTGCGCCTGTGCCGCAACCTTTGCAGGGTTTTGTTGAAAAGCCGGATACGGTCACTGCGCAAAAGCTGCTTTCAGGGGGGATGCATCTCTGGAATGCCGGGATTTTCCTATTCTCGACCGATGCAATTCTGGCCGCCTTTGAGACCCATCAGCCAACGCTGTTGGCGTCGGTGCAGGCATCGCTTGATGGTGCAGAAAAGGACCTCGGTTTTCTGCGTTTGGCGGCAAAGCCTTGGAGGGATTGCGCCGATATCTCGATTGACTATGCGGTCATGGAAAAGGCCGCCAATCTGACCGTGGTGCCCTATGGCGGCGGATGGTCTGATCTGGGGGGCTGGGACGCGGTCTGGCGCGAGGGCGGGCCGGACGCGGATGGCGTTGTGACCTCGGGTCCGGCAACGGCGCTCGAATGCACCGACACCCTGTTACGGGCCGAGGACGGTCAGCAGGCCTTGGTCGGGATCGGCCTGACGGATATCATTGCGGTGGCCATGCCCGATGCAGTCTTGGTCGCGCATAAGGATCGCGCGCAGGATGTGAAACGGGCTGTGGCCGCTCTCAAGGCCAAGGGTGCGGTCCAAGCGGAGATCCTACCGCGCGACTACCGCCCTTGGGGCTGGTTCGAGAGCCTCGTGGTGGGCACACGGTTTCAGGTCAAGCGCATCCATGTCCACCCCGGCGCGGCGCTCAGCCTGCAGAGCCATCATCATCGTTCGGAACATTGGATCGTGGTCGAGGGAACCGCCCGCGTCACCGTTGATGACGAGGTCAAGCTGGTGAGTGAAAACCAATCGGTCTATATCCCGCTAGGCGCCGTTCACCGTATGGAGAACCCGGGCAAGGTGCCGATGGTCCTGATCGAAGTGCAAACCGGAAGTTATCTCGGCGAGGATGACATCATAAGATATGAAGATATCTACGCGAGATCCTGATATTTTTTGATCCCTGCAATACCCAAAGGGTTAAGCCAGCCGTCGGGGTATGGGCGTCCAAGTTTCCGAGGCTTGGTATTGCTCGATCCACTGCGATTAACTATGGAACAAAGCTGTGCATATTGTGATCTTTGACTGGAACGGAATGTGGCACGGAGAAATGATGCGGCCAAGGGATATGTGATATGGGTCAGGATCTCGTGAGGCTCGTCAATCTGTCGTCGGTGACAGATCAGGATGTTCTGGGCTGGGCGGGGGCGCTGCTGCCGCGCCAAGCCATAAAACTTGTGCCGGTCGAGGATATGCCTGACCAGGACAGCAAGGTGCTCGTTCTCTATGACAGCCTTGTGCGACGCCTGACTGAATGTGCCGTACAAGTGGGCAAGCCGCTCGACGTCGAAGCCGAGATTTGGGCCGCGGAGGGGCAAAGGATCGTCGATCTGATCTCTGTCAATCCTGAGCATCGGATATGTCTTGAAACGGATGCAACGGCTGAGGCCAAGACTATCCTTGCCACCATTTTGGGCGATGTCGATACTGTGCCGTCTCTGCGCCCTTCCGCGCCTGAAATCGGATTGCCTGCGATCATTGCCCAAGCGCTTTTTCAGCAAAGCAAAGATCTGACAGAGATTCAGAGCGCGCTGGAACGGATTGGCGTGACGCAGGCGGCCCCGACCTGCCTGCAACCACAGCATCTCGTCTTGGTGCTGGATCAGGCGCGCGCGCTGCAAGAGCGTGTGAGCACGGGCGAGCGTGCCGTGTCAGAGCGCGAGCGCTGGCTGGAACTGCTGCGCAGCACCGCCTGGGAGGCCACGACACGGGCGCAGCACGCCGAGGCACGTGCGCGGGACCTGGAGGCGCGGCTGAAACGCGCCGAACAGCAGGCTCTGAGCTTGCAATCAAGCAAGATGCTGCTGACACCAGAGATTGCGCAGATCAAGAAAGACCGCGACAGCCTGCAACAACGGATCGCGGACCTCACTGAAGAAAACGCAGGTCTCCGTCACCAGATCATCGAGATTCTGACCTCGACATCCTGGCGGCTCACCTCACCCGTAAGAAAAATCCGCCAGATGGTCTCTCGCTGATACGCTGGAGGGGAGGTTTCGGACGCTTTGTGTTAAGCGTGAGAAAACAATGACACGTAGTTCAGACGTTGGGTTGGTGCAGATCATAAATGCTGTCGATGGGTCCGGGTCATCGTTAAATTGAACCCGTCTTCTGATGACCTGATCATCCTACCGACCTCAACCACTGTCAAAACCTCGATTTCAAAGGGTCATGCCAGAAGACCGTTGAGCGCCTCATGGGGTGTGAGACCATTCGCAACGAGATAATCCTGCATTGTCTGGGCCAACTTCTTGCGGTTAACGTCATAGTTGGCGATTTGCTCTGCATGTGAACGGCGGAGCAATACTCGGCCACGGTAGCGACGGCATAGTGTTGTCGCGGGCGGCGTAAAAGTCGTCCACTTTTGCCCTTTCGGATTTCG